>NZ_JBDWLR010000107.1:0-3624 GCF_039973035.1 Sedimentitalea sp. | reverse complement strand
GTCCGTCCTGGCGAACGGATCGCCGTTGATGGCGATGTCACCGAAGGTTCATCGCATGTCGATGAAAGCATGATTACCGGAGAGCCGGTTCCAGTTGAAAAGACCGCTGGAACGCAGGTCACCGGAGGCACGGTCAATGGTTCCGGCAGCTTGCAATTCACGGCAACCCGTGTTGGAGCCGACACAACGCTTTCGCAGATCATCCGGATGGTGGAGGAAGCGCAAGGTGCAAAACTACCGATCCAGGGACTGGTTGACAAGATAACCCTTTGGTTCGTCCCCGCCGTGATGCTGGTGGCAGCTCTCACAGTTGTCGCGTGGCTGATTTTTGGCCCAGATCCTGCCCTGACCTTCGCGCTAGTTGCCGGCGTATCAGTGCTGATCATTGCCTGTCCGTGTGCGATGGGGCTGGCAACCCCCACATCGATCATGGTCGGGACTGGGCGGGCCGCGGAAATGGGTGTGTTGTTCCGTAAAGGCGACGCGCTTCAGCAGTTGGCGGAAGTCAGTGTTGTCGCGCTCGATAAGACCGGGACAGTTACTCAAGGCCGACCGGAATTGACCGATATGGTGCTCGCAGATGGTTTTGACCGCCAGACCGTACTGGAAATGGTTGCCGCCGTTGAAAGCCGGTCGGAACACCCCGTGGCAGAAGCAATTGTGCGCGCAGCTTCCCTGCAAGGGGGAGGACGCCTGGACGTGGAGGACTTTGCGTCAATCACCGGGCATGGTGTCAGCGGTTTGGTGTCGGGAAAGAGAGTTCTCGTCGGAGCCGATCGACTGATGCTCAAGGAAAACATTGCGATAGACGACCTGAGAGATCGGGAAGCGGATTTTGCGAGACGAGGCCGGACAGCGCTCTTTGCCGCAATTGATGGACAGGTTGCAGCGGTGATCGGGGTCTCTGATCCGGTCAAGCCTTCGAGCAGGGATGCTATTGCCGCTCTTCATGCACAAGGCCTACAGGTAGCGATGATCACCGGTGACAAACGTGAGACCGCGGAGGTAATTGCCGCGGAAACCGGAATTGATACCATAGTCGCCGAAGTGCTGCCGGATGGCAAGGTCGCTGCATTGAATACCCTTCGCGGATCAGAAAAGAAAATCGCCTTTGTGGGCGATGGTATCAATGACGCGCCCGCGTTGGCCCATGCGGATGTCGGGATAGCAATCGGAACCGGAACTGATGTTGCGATTGAATCTGCGGATGTTGTCCTGATGTCGGGCGACTTGCGCGGCGTGGTCAACGCCCACGAGGTATCAAAGCGCACGATGCGCAATATCAGGGAAAACCTCTTTTGGGCATTCGCATACAACACGGCGCTCATACCGGTGGCAGCAGGCGTGCTTTATCCTGCGCTCGGGGTGCTTCTTTCCCCGGTTTTGGCGGCTGGTGCGATGGCGCTCTCTTCGGTATTCGTTTTGACAAACGCACTGCGGTTGAGAAGCATCAAGCCGTCCATGGATGAAAAGGAAGTTTTGGAGAGACCGGCACAGGCGCAGATCCCGGCGGCGGCAGAATAGTGGAGGCAACCATGAATATAGGAGATGTATCCCGCAGGTCTGGCTTACCCGCGAAGACGATCCGTTATTATGAAGATATTGGCCTTGTCACCCCGCCGCGCAGCGAAAACGGCTACCGGGCTTTTCGCGAGATAGAAGTGCACAAACTCGCGTTCCTAGGCAGAGCCCGCGAGCTCGGGTTCACTATAGAAGACTGCCGAACGCTCCTGGCACTTTACGAAGACGATGGCCGGGAGAGTGCACAGGTCAAACGCGTGGCGGAAGACCATCTGCACAAGATCGATGAAAAAATCGCGCAATTACAGTCCATGCGTGGAACCCTCGCGCATCTGATCGATGAATGTGCCGGAGATCACCGCCCGGATTGCCCCATTCTTGAAGACCTTGCGGGGGAGCAAACCTGATGCAAAGGAATCTTCTGCTTTTGCTGTGTGTGGCGCTAATCGCTGGTGGAGGCTATCTACTGTTTGGAAAACAGTCCAGTGAACTTTCGGGTGCGCAGCGGCAGGCGATGGTTGAGGTCGTCGTCCCACCCCTCGACGGAACCACAAAACTCGGTGAGCGGGCATACAACGATAATTGTGCCAGTTGCCATGGCGTGAACGCTGCTGGACAGCAAGGTGTTGCTCCTCCGCTCGTACACAAAATCTATGAACCGGGCCATCATGCCGACGGATCGTTTTTTCTCGCCGTCAAGCAGGGTGTTCGTGCGCATCACTGGCAATTCGGGAACATGCCCCCGGTCGAAGGCTTGACCCAGCAGGAAGTTGAGCGGATTGTTGCATATGTCCGTCTTGTTCAAAGAGCGAACGGAATTCAGTGAAGGTCCAATGAAGAGCGCCCTGCCAACATTCCTGAGACGATTTTTGATGTCAGTTGCAGTTCTGATGTTTTTGGTCGGTGGGGCCACGTTCAATCATACGGTGGCAGGGCATGACCATGCAGGTCACGAGCATGCGGATACTTTAGATCATCATCATGCAGACACCGATGACGGTGAATTCGGGTCAGCTGATGTGCAGACAGTTCATTGCGGAGCCAACCTGCTTGCTTTGACATGTGAATTTGAACCGATTTCGCCCACGTCCCCCGGCGACGTTGAAATCATTGAGGCGGGGTGGGTTCTGTTAAAATCCAGCGCCGTCGAACCTCCGCCCCCACGACACCTTTCCTAGTCCCAGCGCAAAACGGTGGTTCAAGCCGCCATGTATTCTGGTTACAGGAAAGAGAATCCAATGAAACTATCCGTATTATTTCTTTCGGGAGCGCTTGTTGTTTCAGGCGTTGCTGCTGCTGTGGCGCATGGTGGCGCCACTGGAATTGTCAAAGAACGCATGGATGCCATGGGTGCCATGGGCAAAGTCATGAAGTCACTCTCCGCAATGATGCGCGGTGAAACCGAGTATGACGCTGAGGCCGTTCGCAAGGGTGCTGAAGTCCTTCAAAGCCATTCCGGCGAAGCGCTGACGAAGCAGTTTCCTGAAGGCAGCATTGAAGGTCCTTCAGAAGCCAAGCCCGAGATTTGGTCCAACTGGGAAGAGTTTTCCGGCATTTCCGGGCAACTGAAACTGTTCGCAACCGCTCTGGGAGAAGCCGCAGACAACGGACTTTCCACACCGGGCGCCAGGGGCGGCATGATGGGCCAAGGTGGCTTGATGGGCCAGGGCGGCATGATGGGCCAGGGTGGCATGATGGGCGACCCGTCGCACATGCAGAACCCTGAGCTGCTTGCCCAAATGCCGGTACAAGGGCTCTTTAACATGACAGCACAGACGTGCTCGGCGTGTCACACAAAGTTCCGTATCGAGAAAAAGTAGACCCGTGCGGATCTGGCTTGTTGGTGCGTTCTCCGCTCTTGCGATAGCAGGAGCGGGGTTCGCCGGGCTGCACTATTGGCCCATAGGAAAACCGGTTGAACTCGAGACTACGCAGGGCGATCCGCAACGCGGCGCCTATCTCGCACGCATGTCGGGGTGTATCGCGTGTCATACGGATTTTGAAGGTGGAGGAAAGCCGCTTGCGGGTGGCTTGAAACTACCGACTGACTTTGGCACGTTTTATTCCCCCAACCTGACCACTGACCTTGAGAACGGTATCGGG
>NZ_JBDWLR010000106.1:0-210717 GCF_039973035.1 Sedimentitalea sp. | reverse complement strand
ACAAGCGGCCATCCGGGTTAAGCATCACCTCGACGACGTCGGCATCCTCAAGCGCAGCACAAATAACCTCGCCGAGGGCATCACGCAGTTTGCGAACCAGCCGGGCATGGGAAGACGAGGAGCTCATTGGCGAACTCCATTGCGGATCAACTTCCGATGATTTCGACCGAGTTCAGTTTGCATTGCATGCGCCGCCACTACCCCTGGATGAGATGCGCTGTTTTCACCTGCGCATGCGTGGAGGTCACCCCGGCAGAACTGCCGGGATCAATCCTGCGCTGCCTGTCCAAAACGTCGTTGAGGTGACCGAGACAGCGCGACTCACTTGGTTGAGTCGGGTCGATTCTGGCCGATTTCTCCCAAATTGGGCTCGCCGCCAACCGGCCAAAGATTATTCTCTCAAGAAGACCCGGCAAATTTGCCGGGGAAAGAATCTGGCCTCATAAACGACGACGTAAAGATAAGTATCGGAAAACAAACAGAAATATTGCGCCTGCGAGGGCTTTGCTCCCAATTCGAGCCGACTCGTGTTAAGGCCTTGTTAACCAAAATAATCTTGCTGCGCCACGCTTCCTGGGTATGATCACGGAAATTCGCCCGTTCTGCGAAATAACCGTGATTGAAGAGATTAGCGTGAACGCTCCGATGCAGATTAACAGATCAGACCTTCCTGATGTCGACGATGTAATCGGCGCCCACGCTGAACTCCTCGGCTCGCAGTTGCACAGTATCAGCGAAGCCCTTTTCCCTCCCGCGGCAAGCAAGGCGCTTCGAAAATTCACTTCAGGCGAAGCGGCGAAATTGATCGGCGTTTCGGATTCGACCCTGCGAAAAATGTCATTGGCGGGTGAAGGCCCACAACCAGAGACCACGACAAACGGACGACGCTTATACTCGCTCTCCGACATAAACGAGATACGGCGGATGTTCGCAAGAAGCGCCCGCGGGCGCGAGGCGATCGAGTTTGTTCCGCACAGGCGGGAGAACGAGCACCTCCAGGTGCTCGCTGTTACCAATTTTAAGGGCGGCTCAGGCAAGACCACCACCTCTGCGCACCTCGCACAGTATCTGGCGCTTCAGGGGTATCGCGTCCTCGCTGTTGATCTTGATCCTCAAGCGAGCCTGTCTGCGCTGTTGGGTGTTCTTCCTGAATTGAACGTCGGCCATAACGAGACGCTCTACGCGGCGATTCGATATGACGAAGACCGTCGGCCATTAGGCGATGTGATACGCAACACGTATTTTGACGGTCTCGATCTTGTTCCTGGCAATCTCGAGCTCATGGAGTTCGAGCATACGACGCCGAAAGCCCTCGCTGACGGAAGTGCGTCCGACGGCGGGGCGATCTTCTTCGCGCGGATCGCAAGTGCCCTCGACGACGTCGCTGATGACTACGATGTCGTCGTAATCGATTGCCCTCCCCAGCTCGGGTTTCTGACGCTAAGCGGCTTATGTGCTGCTACGTCGATGATTGTCACGGTTCATCCGCAGATGCTTGACGTGTCATCGATGAGCCAGTTCCTTCTGATGACCCGTGATTTGCTTGGGGTGGTTCGTGACGCTGGCGGACAGCTCAAGTTCGACTTCGTCCGATATCTGCTGACGCGCTACGAGCCGCAAGACGCTCCGCAAACCAAGGTGGTTGCGCTGCTCCGCAATCTTTTTGATGACCATGTTCTCACCAACCCAATGGTCAAGTCCGCCGCGATTTCCGACGCTGGCCTGACGAAACAGACACTGTACGAGATCGGGCCCGGCAACCTGACGAGAAGCACATACGATCGTGCAATGGAATCCCTGAGCGCGGTGAACGGTGAGATCGAAGAGCTGATGCGCGCAGCATGGGGGCGATCATGACGGACACGGGCGGCCTCTATGAATCGAGCGTGTTGGGAGCTCCCAACACGCGACGTTTCCTTCGATGTACTGAGCCTATTGCCTTGGCTGTTGGGAGCTCCCAACACATCCACCGGGGAGACAGAGCAATCGTCCCAAAACAGTGTTGTTGGGAGCTCCCAACAAGCCCCCTGCCCCGAAGCGGTTGGCCAAACTCGGGTGTGCAGTCATGAGCCGCAAAGACGCAATCAACTCTCTCTATCTCAAGAAGCCAGAGCAGGCTGCTGGCGAAAGCGATAAACCGTCGGAGCGCGTACGTACCGGCGCTATTTCGGCGATGGGAACGTCCCTGAAGCAGATGACCGATGGCGCCAAGCTGGCGACCCGGCTGCAGGAGCAACTCGAGAAAGGCGATGTCGTCGTCGAAATCGAACCCGATACGATTGAGCAGTCTCCAATAGCAGATCGCATCCCGATTGATGTTGATCCGGCCTTTGACGAACTCGTGCAGTCCATATCCGACAATGGCCAGCAGGTCCCAATTCTCGTTCGGCCGAGTCCTGCGGGACAAGGGCGATTCCAGATCGCATATGGTCGCCGTCGCCTAAGAGCCGCGAAGATGCTCAATCGACCGGTTCGGGCAATAATCCGAAAGCTTACAGACCAGGAGCTGATCGTCGCCCAAGGCCGGGAGAACCTCGATCGCGAAGATCTCTCATTCATTGAGAAGGCGCTCTTTGCCAAGAATCTGGAAGAGTCCGGGTGCGATCGGTCGACAATTGTCTCTGCGTTATGTTCGGACAAGGCTGACGTCAGCAGATACATTGCTGTTGCACGCCGCGTCCCGGAACACCTCGTGAAGCGTATCGGACCAGCACCAAAGGCCGGTCGTGCGCGCTGGCTCAAGCTGGCGGAGGGGCTCGAGCATGCCGGGGATTCCTTCGAGGCGGATACTATCTTCAGCGATGACAAGATTGCCGGCGCCAACAGCGACGCACGATTTCAAGCAGTTCTGCGCGCGGTTGAACGCAAGAAGACTGGGAAGAAATCCGCAAGCTCCAATATTTGGAAAACCCCGACCGGAAAGCGTGCGGCCAGGATAGAGGACCGCAACGGCCGAACGACCCTCACTTTCGAAGACAAGGTCGTTCCGGAGTTTGCGCGGTACATCTCCGCGCAGCTCGACGACCTTTATCGGGAATTTCAATCCAGCAGAGAGGAGGGCGGCGAGTGAATCAACGGCCGGTATGCCCGGCCAGAAGGAAATCTGGCAAAGAAAAAGGCCACCGAAATCGCTTCCGGAAGCCCCTTCTTTAGTCTCAGCAGCTAGAGAATCGCACTTCCGAGAATCACAGTCAAGGCTCTTTTGAGCCGCGAGCGCCTTTTCGGCGAGCACTTTTCTATTGCCTAGCGATAGGTGAAAGAAAATGCAGACGCATATTACAACGACGCCCTTCGGGCGGCGGCCGATGACGCTTGACCTGATGGCAAGCCAAGTCGCCGCAAAATCTATGCGGGAAGGTGCAGCGGTTGAAAAGTGGAAAGTCTTCCACACGATCCGCGACGCCAAGGAGCCACTCGGCGCTACCGATCGCGCTTTGGCGATCCTCAACGCGCTCCTGAGCTTCCATCCGGAAAACGAGCTGATTGCTGAAGGTGAATTGATCGTTTGGCCTTCCAACGAGCAGCTGACGGCCCGTGCCAATGGAATGTCGCCGGCGACGCTTCGGCGTCATCTGGCCTGCTTGGTCGACTGTGGGCTGATCATCCGCCGCGACAGCCCGAACGGAAAGCGGTTCGCCCGCAAGGGCAGGGGCGGCCAGGTCGAACAGGCCTACGGCTTCGATCTCTCGCCGATCGTCGCACGCGCTGATGAGTTCGCGGAGCTCGCTGAGGCCGTCCAGGCCGAGAAACGCGCCTACAAAACCGTCAGAGAGCGTTTGACGCTATTGCGCCGGGATGTGGTCAAGATGATCGATGCCGGCCTCGAGGAGGGAGTACCGGGCGATTGGGGCTTGATGACGCGGACTTACCAGGAGATCATGGCTAGGCTTCCACGAACGGCGCCTCGCCAGGTCCTCGAGGACATCTGCGAGGATCTCGAACTGCTCTGGGCGGAAGTGCATGAGGCACTGGAATCATTCGCGAAATCAGAAAATATGAGCGCCAATGAGTCTCATTCTGATCGCCACATACAGAATTCAAACCCAGACTCCATATCTGAATCTAAAAGAGGCTCTCGAAAAGAAAATGAAGCGAGCGGCACCGCCGAGGAAAACGACAACCTGCGGAGCTTGCCGAAGCGGGAGTTGCCATTGGGTATCGTGCTGGATGCGTGCAAGGGCTGGCGCGATCTGGCCAAAGACGGGGAAATCCGAAACTGGCGGGACTTTCTGGCGGCCGCGGAGGTCGGTCGCGTTATGCTGGGGGTCAGTCCAAGCGCCTGGCGCGAGGCCTGCGAGGTTCTCGGCAACAAGCACGCGACGATTACGCTCGCTGCGATCTATCAGCGAGCCGATCAGATCAACAGTCCCGGCGGTTATCTGCGCAGCCTGACCGACAAAGCGCGGGAAGGCAAATTCTCTGCCTGGCCAATGATCATGGCTCTGCTGAACGCCAAGCTCGAGGCGGATAAGGCCGCCGCCCAGGCTTCTTCTCAGACCCAGCAACCACCGGAGAGCCGGGAAGGGGGCCTCGAAGTGTCTGATGCTCTTCGCCAATCGATGAAGAAATGGGATTCATGACGCGGATAGGGGCCGGAGAGGTGGGTTTCGTCCAGCTCGCTCGTCACTCGTCGACGACGAGGCAGTCGAAGGCATCGAGGAGGGTGTCGACGATCCTCTGGCCGAGAGCGTTCGCGGCATTGGTCATTTGCTCCTCATCTCCTGACCGGGCGGCCGTCGCGAGGTTGGAGCCCTGTTCGACCAGGACAGCATTGGCGCGCTCGATGGCCCACTGCGCGAATTCCTCGCGACTGTTGATGATCAGCGTCTCTGTTTCCATGCGCGTGCGCTCCGGGCTTTACGTTTTGTTTGCCATGTTCTGGCTAGGCTCGAGGTGCGCGATTTGTACTGCGTTCGCGCCTATTGTTCACCCCGGCACTTCTGTCTCACCGGCGTCGATCAGGCCACTGCGTTTTGCGCGGTCAAGGAGGTTCTTGACAGAGGAGGGCGCCCACTTGGTGCCACCACGCGGCGTGCGTTCGTGCAATCGTTCTAACTGGTTGGCGATCTCGCGCAGTGTGAGGTCCGGATTGGAAGAGTGGATTCCGGCCACGAGTGTCATCAGTCGATGCTCCGGCGGCCGTGGTGGCGACTTCCGCAAAAGTGACGCATCGGCCATGCCTTCCGAGACCATCCATTTGACCGCGCGCCGCAGCCGTTCCGGCGTCCAGTCGAAACCGCGCTGTTTAAGAACCCGGGCAATGTCGTCCCATGTGTGGTCCGGGCGCATCCGCTTCACAGTCGGAAGCCATTGTGAGGCTGTTGCCTGAAGGCGATCGCCATAGGCCGCTTGTTGCGCCAGCTTCATCTTCGAAAGCATCTCCGGCCGCCGCTCGCGGATCCCCGGATTGCCAGGTAGGCGTCCCTTGGCCTTTGCCGCGGCGATCCCGGCCTTGGTCCGCTCGGAGATCAAGGCTCGCTCGAGCTGGGCCACGGCACCGAGCACCTGCAGCGAGAACATGCCCTGGGGCGTACTGGTGTCGATCGGGTCCCTCAGGGACCGGAAATGCGCACCCTTGGCGGTCAGGTCCTCGATAACATCGAGAAGATGGCTGACGGAGCGCGCCAGGCGATCGAGCCGCACCACGATAAGCGTGTCGCCGGCGCCGATGTTCTGAACAAGCCTTGAAAGGGCAGGGCGGGCTCGAGAGGCGCCGGATCCATGTTCCTCTACGATCATTTCGCAGCCGGCCGACCGCAGCTCCATTTCCTGCGCCTGTGTCGCCTGCTCGTCCGTAGAGACGCGCGCATAGCCGATGAGCCGTCCCTGTGGTCGACGGGAGGTGCGATTATGCGTGTCAGCAGCCATTTGTAGCGCCTGAGAGATCTTTGAGGGCCGGTTTTCCAAACATAGAAGATACGGATAACTGATCGTTTGTAAACGTCTCGTGAGTGCCTTATTGACAGCCGAACGCCCCAAAAACCCCGGAAAAACGGGCTCTCTCGTCGATCACAGCGCTGATTGCCGGGCCTCTGTACAATCCCGAAGGCCGCAGTGCTCATTATATATAGAGGGGCTTGAGAATTATCGGTGTGACGGAAGCGAGAAGCGTGTTAGCTTCCGTATGAAAACCGAAGCGCCGTTTTATCAATGACTTATGAAATCGGGAAATTGGACCACGAGACCCTCCAAACGCCGATGGCGGCCTCGGATGTCGGTTTTACTTCCCGATTTCAATTGAAACGCTAAGGTAAAATTCCTGGTCTCCCGGATGGCGCCACTTCGCCTGCTGTCGGGGGAGGGGAGGGGGCTTTTCTACAGCCCGGACGCCTTGGTGAGGTTGGTCCGGAACCGATCACGCCGGCGCTGATACTTTCGGGTCATCTCAGCCGACGCATGGCCGAGCTGCTTCTGGACGTAACGCTCCTCGATGTCGGCCGAGGATGCGAGACCCGAACGCAGCGAGTGACCGGCAAACAGAAGCACACGCTCCGCATCCGGCAGATCGGCGCGGACGCCGGCGGCAAGCACGGTCTGCTTGACCAGGCGGGCGACGTGCTTGTCGGAGAGTCGCTCGACGTTGACTGTTTTGTTGTCCTTGAAGATGCGGCGGAAGAGGGGGCCTCGCGCAATGCGGCCGTACCGGATCCAGGTCTCGAGCGCGACCACAGGGCAGGTGTGATCGCTGGAGCCGCGGCCGACCTCGACCTCGCGCCAGCGGCTGCCCTTGCCACGCAGCGTCACTAGGACACCCTTGCCCGAAAGGATCTCGATCCAGCCTGCGCCGTCGCTGTCGTCATCGCGGGTGACGTCGAGGCCTACGATCTCGGACCGGCGTAGACCGCCGGCGAAGCCGAGGAGCAGGATGGCGCGGTCGCGGAGACCTCTCAGGTCGTGGCCGAGTGTGGCCAACATGGCGACGAGATCATCGCCGATGACGGCTTCCTTCACGCGCGGCGGCCTGGTGTGCTTGCGGCGGATGCCGGCGAGCACGGTGGAGATGTGGCGATCGGCCCGGTCCATCGAAAGGCCGCGCTGCGTAAAGTTCCAGGAAATGCCGGAGAGACGGCGCTCAATCGTCGAAACCGACAGGGCAGGAGCGCCGAGCTTCGCGCCGCCCGCGGCGCAGGCGCCGATATAGAGGCCGATCACCTTCGAGTCCGGGGGTAGGGGATCGAAGCCGTTGCGCCGGCACCAGGAGGTGAAATGCTTCCAGTCCTTGGCGTAGGCGTCGCGGGTGTTCTCCGAGCTGGCGTTGTCGGCGTAGTCCCGCGCGGTTTCGACGAGCTCCTCGACATGCGCCGGGACGCGGGGTGTCGGGGCGGGCTGGCCCATCTCCATGACGAGATCGACGATATCGGGCAACTCCCCCTCAAGAGGGTCGACGTCGAGCGGATCTTTGGCTGGGAGATCGCTTTTGGCGGGTTTTCGCGGGGGATTTTCCATGATTTGGGAGCCTATCAGAATACGTCCGGTAATGGAACCTTACCGGACATAAAACAAGAACGACAAGTGGTGCGGTTCGTGCGGAAAGTGCTCGCCTAAACCGCACATCCCGTTTAGGCTGTTCACGATGAGTCGGCAGCACGCACCCGCATCACAAGCCCCCCTCCCGGTCCCGCGCGTGCCGGCGTGGGCGACGCCGCGCGGCCGTCTCGAAGACCCGGTCCAGGGCGCCTTCATGGCCGGCAGCGCCCTGAATGCGCTCGACAATCTCGTGCAGACCGAGCCCGAATGGAGCGGCGCGTGGCGGCATCGGCTGGCGCTGAGAGCGGCTACCGCGTGCATGAAGCTGATTGGGCGCAGCGAGGATGAAGCCGCATTGCGGGATGCCTGGCTGCTGCGTCAGCGTGAGGACGAGCCGGGGCCTGCCGGCAACGTGCTTGCCGCGTGGCGACGCCTCGCCGGCCGCTCGCCGCCGCCCGGCGTCGAGGACGTGCAGACCGTGGCCACCTTGCTCGGCGTCAGCTGGTCGGATGGTTTTGGCGACCTGATCGACATCACAGGAGAAGAAGTGCGCAGTGGCGCGCCAGCCCCGTTGGTCGCCGCGCGCACCGCCGCTGCGGTCATGCGGGCAGAGCCGAAGGCCGAAATCCTGGCTTGGTGGCTGGCAGATTGCGCGCTGTCCTGGCGCATGGGCTGGCGCGTCGCCGTGCCTATCCTCGGCTCGCAGATCCACGCGCCACAACTGCGTTCGGGTTCGGAAGGTCGGCGCGCCCGACCGGGCAACGATGCGTTCGAGCAGGCAGCCTTCGTGGCCGCGGCACTCGGAGCGGCCGAGGCCTGCCGGCTCGCGGCAGCTATGGCGGCGCAGGCCGAACGGCTTCGGGCGGTCGTGCCAAAGCTGCGGTCGAAAGCGGCCGGCGACGTCGTCAACCGGCTGCTCGGCGATGATGCGGTGTCGGGGACATTGACGACCAGAAACCTGTCGCGGTGGGCCAGCCGACGTCTGTTTGATCGTCTAATCGAGCTTGGCGCCGTGCGCGAGCTGTCGGGCCGGCCGACTTTCCGTATCTACGGGCTGTGATCGATGGTCGAGGCTACGCGCACGAGACGAAGCAAGAGCCAGCCAGAGGAGAGTCTGTTTGATCGCGAGCTGGACCACCTTCCGCCCGAAGCCCGTTGGCGCGAGTGGATGAACCGCGTCGAGGCAACCATTTTTGCCGCGAGCGAGCCGGTGACGCGGGAGACGCTGGCGCGGATCGTCGGCAAGAGCTGCAGCATCGATCTGCTGATCGATGACATCCGCGAGGAACTGCGCGGCCGTCCCTACGACCTGTTCGCTATCGCCGGCGGGTGGAAGCACCTGACGCGTCCGGCTTATGCCGACGCGATCCGCACCGCCGTCGGCGCCAGCGAGCGCGCCGCCGACCTCACCCAGGCGGAAGTGCTGGTGCTGATGTGCATCGCCTATTTTCAGCCGATCACCCGCGCCGAGCTGTCCAGCTTCTTCGGCAAGGAGATCAGCCGCGACCTGATCGGCAACCTGCGCTCCTTCGGGTTAATCGCATCCGGCCCGCGCGCGCCGCAGCCGGGCGCCCCCTACACCTATGTCACGACCAAGGAGTTCCTGTTGGAGTTCGGCCTCGACACGCTGCGCGAGCTGCCGGATTTTGAAGCCCTCGAGGACGCGGGCTTGCTCTCCAAGGAGAAGCTGCTGGCGGGCGACATTCCGGTCGCATTGGTCGATGGCGACGATGGTGAGAGCGAGAGTGTTGTCGGCTACAGTGAAGAAGCATGAATGGGCGAATCGAGCTCGGATTGAACGAATTGGATCAGCTAAGGCCCGTTGAACTGAAGGTGGTGGACGAGCTCCTTGGAATGGGCTCCGGCTATGTCCTCGATTTCAGCAACGCGACATTCGACGACTTTTTCCGGCGTGAAGTCGGCGTCGACATCTACGACGATGCCTATGCGCAGGGCTCCGGCAGCAAGGGCAAGCGCCTGCGCGCCTTCCTCACTGTCGGTCAGCCGCGGGCGATCGTCCGCGCGCTTACAGCGCTATGGGAGTATCGCGAGACGGCACGCATCGGTCGCGGCGAGGCGGAAGCCATCACCAATGCGCGCAGGCGCCTCAGCGCGATAGTCGAGCGGCTGGGCGGAGCGCCATTACCGTCCTTCGACCTCGACGGTACTCCTGCCCAGCCGGACCCTTCGTCCGCAAGGAGCGGCGCGGACCACGTCGCACTCGATCGTCTCGAAAGCGAATTTCTGGCGTTGCACGCCATGTCGGACGAACCGCATGCGCGCGGCTATCATTTCGAGCGGCTTCTCACCGCCCTGTTCAACGCCTGGCATATGGACGCCAGGGGAGGGTTCCGCCTTACCGGGGAGCAGATCGACGGCTCGTTCCAGCATGGCGGCACGACCTATCTGCTCGAGGCGAAGTGGCACCGTGCTAAGACCGACGCGGAGAAGCTGCACGCCTTCCAGGGAAAGCTGAGCGAAAGGCTCGAAGGGACTAGAGGACTGTTCGTCAGCTTCGAGGGGTTCACCGACGGCGCGCTCGAGGCTTTCACCGCGCGTCGCATCATTCTAGCTGACGGCATGGACATATTCGATGCGCTGAAACGCCGGCTCTCCGTACTTGACATCATCACCGCCAAAGCGCGCCACGCGTCCGAATACCGGAACCCGTTTGCGCGGGTGCGGGTGCTGTTTCCGCCGTGAGGGATGAGGGTGGCAATGGGGACCGCCCTCATCCGATCAGTTCATCCGCTTGAGCTCGCTGTAGGCGCCGGTGTGCAACGTCAGGGCGACCAGCTCCGCGGACCGGTTCCTCTAGAACCAGCCGTGGTTCCTGGTAAGCGCCACCTCCAGGACACCGTCCTGTTCCCCGACGCTGCTACCCTTCTCATAAGGGACCAAGGTGCCGCCGCCATCGCCGTGCGTGTCGTAGCTCACGACCGTGCCGTTGGCGTCCAGTGAAATGAGCCTGTGCGCCTTGCTCCATGACGAGCTTGACCTCAACGCCCTCGCCGGGAGCCAGGGTAAAGGACACTTCGTCTCGCCATTCCGTGCCGGGAGCTGAGGCCTGCTCTTGCAGCACGTCGGGAGCGGCCGCCACACCTTGGCACATCCTCTACAGGGGGATAGCATATGACAATGGACACTCAACCTCATCGCCACGAAACCCACCCCCAGATCGTCAAGCGGCTCAAGCGTGCCGATGGCCATCTGCGCGGCATAATCGAGATGATCGAGGCTGGCAGGCCCTGCCTCGACATTGCCCAGCAGCTCCACGCCGTCGAGAAGGCTGTCGCCCAGGCCAAGAAGGCGCTGATTCAGGATCATCTCGACCATTGCCTTGAGGAAGTGGTCGGGCCGCTCGCCCGCGACCGGCGACGGTCCATCGACGAGTTCAGGGAAATCGCGAAGTATCTCTGATGCTGGCGATCCTGAAGAATCGGACCTATCGCCATCTGTTTTTTGCCCAGGTCATCGCTCTAGTCGGGACCGGTCTCGCCACCGTCGCCCTCGGCCTGCTCGGCTTCGAGCTGGCAGGGGCCGACGCCGGCGCGGTTCTGGGGACAGCGCTCGCCATCAAGATGATTGCCTATGTGAGCGTGGCGCCGATCGCATCGGCCTTCGCCGAGCGGGTGCCGCGCCGGGCGATGTTGGTCGCGCTCGATCTCGTGCGCGGGGCCGTCGCGATGCTTCTGCCGTTCGTCACCGAAATCTGGCAGGTCTATGTCCTGATCTTCGTGCTCCAATCGGCCTCGGCGGCATTCACGCCTACCTTCCAGGCGACGATTCCGGACATCCTGCCCGAAGAGAAGGAATATACGCGCGCACTGTCGCTCTCGCGGTTGGCCTACGATCTCGAAAGCGTCGTCAGTCCGATGCTCGCGGCAGCACTTCTCGCCTTCATCTCCTTCCATAGCCTGTTCGGCGGAACCGTGATCGGCTTCCTCGTCTCGGCGGCGCTGGTGGTCTCGGTCGTGCTGCCGAGCCCGAAGCCATCGCAGCCGCGCGGCATTTACGACCGCACGACGCGCGGTATCCGCATCTATCTGGCGACGCCGCGCCTGCGGGGTCTGCTGGCGATCAATCTCGCCGTCGCGTCGGCCGGTGCGCTGGTGATCGTCAACACCGTGGTCTATGTGCAGGCCGCCTTCGGCCTCGACAACCAGGCGACGGCATTGGCGCTCGCAGCCTTCGGCGGCGGTTCGATGGTCGCGGCGCTGGCGTTGCCGAAGCTGCTGGAAGCCATTCCCGACCGCACCGCGATGCTGGCGGGCGCGGCGCTGCTGACGGCCGGCACGCTGACGGCTGCGGTTCTGCCCGGCTATGACTGGCTGCTGCCACTCTGGTTCGTGCTCGGCGTCGGCTATTCGACGGCGCAGACACCATCCGGCCGGCTGCTCCGGCGCTCGGCCAATCCCGAGGACCGCCCGGCGCTCTTCGCGGCGCAGTTCGCGCTTTCCCATGCTTGCTGGCTGATCGCCTATCCGCTCGCTGGCTGGGCTGGCGCGGCGCTCGGTCTGCCGGTCACGGCGATCATCCTCGCCGCTTTGGCCACGGTCGCGATCGCCATCGGCTTTGTGGTCTGGCCTGCCGAAGACCTGGAGATCGTCGAGCATAGCCATGACGATCTCCCGGCCAATCATCCGCACCTTGCCGAAGCCGGGCACGTACGTCGCCATGCCCATGCCTATGTGATCGACGATATGCACGTCGCATGGCCACGCGAACGCTAACCGGCAACGTGGAAGATCTGCTCTCTCTTGTCGGGCTGTTCGCCGTCGCCTTCGTCGCCGCTACGATCCTGCCGGCTCAATCCGAGGCTGCGCTGGTCGGACTGCTGATCCTCGGTGAGCAGTCACCCGTTTTGCTGGTGATCGTGGCGACGATCGGCAATGTCCTCGGCTCCGTCACCAACTGGCTGCTCGGCCGCTGGGTGGAACACTACCGCGACCGACGCTGGTTCCCCGTAGGCCAACAGGCTCTCGACCGCGCGACCGGGTGGTATCGAAGATGGGGCCGCTGGAGCCTGCTGCTCTCCTGGGCTCCGATTGGCGGCGATGCGCTCACCGTGGCGGCTGGCGTCCTGCGGGAACCGTTCTGGAGCTTCCTGATGCTCGTGACCGTCGCCAAGGCCGGTCGCTACATAGTGCTGGCGGCGATCACGTTGGGGCTCGTGTGATGTGGGCCTCTATCAGGATCTCGTCGCGTTCCAGCGCGAGATCTATCTGATCTTCGCCGTCACCCCGTATGTCCGCGCCGCTTCGGCTTTGGAAAGGCGGCCTTCAACAATGTCGCGGACCATCTCCTCTCAACGCCGCGGCGTCAGACGGGCATTCTTGTGGATGTTCATTCGCTCCCGACCGAGATCACTGAGGCTTCGACAACCTCAGCTTTCCCGGTCGGGTCCGAATGGACAACCTTCTGAAAACTCACAGCTAGCTTAGGCCGCGTCGCGCTGCGAACATCCGAAAATGGCTTGCGTCGGCGACGGATCCAACTGCGCTTAACCGATGTAGCCCAGTCCCGGAAAACGCTCGAGCAGCCAAAATGCTATCAGAGTGAGGCGGCCCGTCATCATCAGTATCCCCATGGCAATCATGATGCCGCCGGCGAAAATATTGAGGATGTGACCGGCATATCGGACGCGCTTGAACCCGGCTGCGATGCCGCTAAAGGCGACCGCAACTATCAGAAAGGGAATTCCCAACCCGACGCTATAGGCTGCCAGGAGGACCGCGCCACTTCCGGCCGACACCGCGGTTAGGGTAAGGATCGAGCCGAGGACCGGCCCAATACACGGTGTCCATCCAAAGGCGAATGTAAGCCCAAGCGTATAGGCCCCGGCTGGCCCCGATATGGTCTGCGGCCCCGGCAGTCTGAAATCTCTGAGTAGCGCCGGTATCTTGATCAGTCCTGTCATCACAAGGCCGAAACAAACGAGCAGCGCCCCGCCAAGGAGATTTGCCTCGACATTGTACCGCAGGAGAATGCCGCCGAACGCCTGCGCGCCAAGCCCAAGCATCACGAAGACGGTGGAGAACCCGGCTATGAAAAAAAGCGCTGACCAGACGACCCTGATGCGATCGGCAAGCTGCCTGGACGCAGGATCGACGCCACTGGACACAAACGAAAGATAGCCCGGCACAAGCGGGAGAACGCACGGGGAAACGAATGATATAGCACCCGCCACGATGGCCGTGAGAAGTCCGATGGCTGAGACATCGATCGCCAAGGCTGTCATCCTTCCTTTGTCGACTGCAATCCCTGATCCGCACTTGTGTCGGTTTAAATTCTCTAGCGACATGAGGTTCAACGGGAGCTCGGCTCAGCCTGCCGTGACATTGAGACGCGCATTAGGAGATCAAATTGTCGAGCGCGTGTTGGGATGGAGTCCGTTCCTGATGCTGCAGAAGCGGTTCGCCGAAGGTGAGTTTGAAGATTACGGCTTCGCGACGTCGGACAAAATTCGTTGGACGATGATCTCGGCATCCGGTCCCGCCCCCATGATCAGAGCCGATGCGCGATTGCGTTGCCACGGCCGCCCGACGAGGTAGATGCCCTTTACCGACGAAACGCCCGCGTCGTGCAGGAACGCGCCGTCGGGGCCCTTCGCTTCTTCAATGTCGAGCCATGAGCTGTCGTCCCGATAGCCAACGGCCCAGATGACGGTCCGGATGTTCGCCGAGGTTCCATCGGCAAAGCGCGCCGTGCCGCCGGACGCTTCGATGAGACGTGGTACGATCCGTATACCCAGTTTGGCCAGGCTCTCGATGCTTCGGTCCCTGTCCGGAAATGCATCCGACTGCTTGAGTTTACGGCCGATCCGAGAGCTCGCGGGAGCCTTGAGAACGCCAAGGAGGTTCAGCCACCACCAAATGGACTTGCCGAGGAAGCGTTCGGGAAAGAGCGTGCGCGGCTTCCCTGTCGCCAGGATCACGGGCTGGTGTCGGCGCGCTTCCACGGCGATATCCCGCCCGCTGGCGCCGTCTCCTACGACCAGGACCGGCCCGTCAGGCAATTGCCCGGGATTGCGGTAGGTTTCGGTCGTCAGCTGGAGGACCTCGCGTCCAAAGCGTGCAGCGAGTTTCGGGACAAGCGCAACCTGGAATCCGCCCGTCCCCACCACCACCGCGCTGGCGGAGATTTTTGTCCCATTTTCGAGCTCGGCGTCGAACTGCTCGCCCACTTTTGAAAGGCGGATGACGCGTTGGCCAAGCTGGAGCGGAAGTCCCAAGTGGGATGCGTACGTCTCGAGATAGTCCGCAAACTCGTCACGGCCTGCGTAGAGTTCCCGGTTGCCGGGTAGCTCAAGACCCGGCAGCGTGCTGAACTGACGGGGCGTGAACAGCGTGAGCGAGTCGTAGCGCGCCCGCCAGCTGTCGCCCACCCGTCGATGACCGTCGACGATGACAAACGGCACACCGGCATGCTTCAGGTGGTATCCGGCCGCGAGCCCAGCCTGTCCGGCTCCGACGACGAGGACGAACGGCTTCATCACACTACGACGACCTGTGCGCCGACCGGCACACGCTCGTAAAGGTCCTCGACATGGTCGTTGACCATCCGGATACAGCCGTTCGAGACGGCCTTGCCGATGGTCCATGGCTCCGTCGTGCCGTGGATGCGGTAGAGCGTGTCACGCCCGTCTCGATAGAGATAAAGCGCCCGCGAACCCAGCGGATTGCCGGGCCCGCCCTTCATGCCGCCGGCGTAACGCGCGTACTTTTTGGGATCGCGGCGGATCATGTTGTCGGTGGGGCGCCAGGACGGCCACTTCGCCTTGCGGCCGACAAGGGCCGATCCGGAAAAGGCCAGGCCCGCTTTGCCGACGCCGATCCCGTAGCGGCGGGCAAGGCCCGGTCCCTCGATCAGATACAAGTAGCGGTCGCGCGGGGCGACCACGATCGTGCCTGCCGGATAGTCGTAGGGAACCGTCACGATTTGCGGCAGGAAACGCTCCTCCAGCACGAACTTGCCTTTGGCCTTCGCCGCCACGGCTTGTCCCGAGGCTGCCAGCAACACCACCAGGCCAAGTCCGAAGGCGCGTCGATCGATGCGGTGACTCCGGTCGGAGTCCGGCGCCTCCAAGGGATCAGTGTTGATGGCCATCGTCGGCCTCCGGCGGGGTGACGTCGGGAACCAGCTTTTCGACCTGGGCGCCGGCTCTCAGCTCGGAAATGATCCGTCGTTCTTCCGCGGCTTCCAGCGATTGCCGGATTTGCGGCGCGACTGCGTCGAACGGCGGGGCCGGCCTGTTGCGTGCCTCCTCGAGCAGAACGACGTGGAAGCCGAAAGCGGTCGTCACCGGCGTCTGCGTGAACTCGCCGGGCTGAAGCTGCGCAGCCGCCGCCTCGACCTCGGGCATGACCTGTCCTTCGGCGATGAAGCCAAGATCGCCGCCTTTGACCTTGGACACCTCATCAACCGAGCGTTCCTGCGCGAGCTCGGCGAACGGCCGGCCCGACTTCAGCGCCTCGATCACCTCCAGCGCGTCGCCTTCGCTGCGAAGCAGGATGTGCCGCAGGCGGCGCTCCGGCACCGGCGGGATTTTTCCGACCTGTTCGTCATAGGCCGCCTTCACCGCTTCATCCGTCACCGCTGCGGCTACACGCTGCTCGAGAAAGAGCGAGCGCAACGTTTGCGCCTCGAAGAAGGCGAGCTGTCGCTTGTAGGCGTCCTGATCGGCGACATTGGCCTTGCGCGCCGCCTCCGCGACGATCCTGAGCTCAATCAGCGCATCCACCAGCACGGAGCGCTTGGCATCTGCCGGCATCTGGCCAAGCTGCGGAGCATACATCTCCTCGGCGATGGCGAGGTCCTCGACTGTTATCTCCTGACCGTTGACGCGGCCGACGACGTCGGCGTCCTGGGCGCGGACAACCGGCGCGAGCGCTATGGAAGCGGCGAGGATTGCCGCACCGAATGTGAGGCGCGCCTTCCATCCCGCGAACATGATATTTCCTGTCATCAGACGCTCCTACTGTTTCCCGGCCGCGGCGATCAGCGGATCGATGATCGCGCTGAAGCGCTCGAGGCTGAGCGCGCCCTTCTGCATCTGGCCGTTGATGAAGAAAGTCGGCGTGGAATCGACCCCGAAAGACTTGCCGGCTTCCGCGACGGCATTGACCTTTTCGAGCAGCGCCTGGTCCTGCAGGCACTTTTCGAAATCGGCGGTGTCCATGCCCGTCATGCCCATGACGGACTTCAGCGCGCCTGTGCCATCGGCGACGCGCGCCCAGTTGTCCTGGGTCCGGTAGAGCAGGTCGATGGTCGGATACCATTTGTCGTCGCCGGCGCAGCGCGCCAGCATGAAGCCGCCCGAAGAGCGCGGGTCGAAGGGGAACTCGCGCATGATGAACCGGACCTGGCCGGTATCGACATACTTTTTCTTGAGTTCCGGCCACACCGACACATGAAAGGTGCGGCAATGCGGGCAGGTCAGGGATGCGTACTCGATGATGGTGACGGGCGCGTCGTCCGGCCCAAAGCTCTTTTCGGGGAGCGCTCCCGGCGCCAGCAGCGCTTCCGGTGTGGGTTGTGCCCTGAGCAGCACAGGATAGGCGGCGACCAAACCGAAGGCGGCAGTGCCGAAAATGAGGTTGCGACGTTTCATGTCGGGTCCTTTCGAAAGAACTTATGGTGCAACCTCCAGCCACTGGAGGTGCAAGAGGCGTTCAGGCAATCGCTCGTGTGCCGCCGCGAACAATGATCGGGGTCGGCGTGGCGACACGGCCGTAGAGGTCGATGATGTCCTGGTTCATCAGCCGGACGCAGCCGCTGGAGACCGCCTTGCCGATGGTCCAGTATTCCGGCGTGCCGTGCAGCCGGTAGAGCGTGTCTTCGCCGTTCTGGAAAATGTAGAGCGCTCGCGCTCCGAGCGGGTTGTCGAGCCCGGGCGGCTGGCCGCCATTGTCGGCGCTCCACTTTTCAAGTTCGGGCTGGCGCGCGATCATTTCGGCCGGAGGCGTCCACTTCGGCCATCGCTGCTTCCACTGGATGACGCCTTCGCCTGACCAGGTGAAGCCCTGACGTCCCAGGCCGACGCCATACCGCATTGCCTTGCCGCCGGGTCGGACGAGATAGAGGTAATAGGATCGCGTATCGACCACGACCGTCCCGGGACGTTCACCGGTCGGATCGTCGACGAGCTGCCTGTAGAAGCGCTTGTCGACCTTGGTCAGGTCGACGGCGGGGATCGGAAAATCCTCCTCCGGCATCGCCCGGTACATGGATGCATATGAAGGGTCGGTGGCGGGCTTGTCAGGCGCCGGGGCCGCGGGCTGGTTGCCGGTGGTCGAACAGCCGGACAGGATCAGCCCGCCGGCCGCTGCCGCGCTCAAGCTCAGGAATTGTCTGCGGGAGAGGAGGGTTTGGGCGTCTCTGAAGGTCACTGTTACGCTCACAAATAGGTCGTCGGGAATCCAGCGCCTGCGGGACAGGCGATGCCGGGGACAAGAAACGACCGTTGAAGCGCATCATGTCCGGGAGGTTCCCGGCCCGCGGCGCGACCGATCGTTTTCGACGCGAGACGCTATTTGGGAGGGGGGACGACCTGGGAGAGGAGCCCGGGTCGGATCGAGAGCGCGCGCCTTTCCAGGGGCGAACGGTGCACTTCACGCAGGGCGGGAGCGTGCCAGGCGGCAAGCCAGTTGCAGCTGTCATGGCATTTAGTTGCCGCGTCTGGAGTGAGCGGCGCGGCGTCTTCCCCGTCGTCCGCGGGGTCGTCCGGGAGGAGGGAGACGATCGTCGTCGGTTCCTCGATAGCAGCGGCCGACGGCAGCGCGGCGTGCAGGGTGACGAAACAGAACAGGAGGAGAGCGAGCAGGGTTCTGGCCATCGCGTCACTCATCCGGGGAGTGAGGATCGGCAAGGGCCGCGTCGGGCCGGCTGATCGGCACCGAAGTGAGTGACGTCCGCTTGGCCAACGCGGACTGGCCGCTGCGCTCGAGCAGCTTCCGGAAACTCGGATGCATGCCGCCATCGGCGTAGGCATGAGCCGAAAATGCACTGCCGGTCGAAAGGAGATTGTCCATCGCGAGGCGGTCGGACTGCTGCCTGGCGGCGACCAGAGGATCGCCCGCGTTCAGTGCCGGTGGGCATGCCGCGAGAACGCTTTGCGGCTCGCCTCCCTCAAACTCCCTGTCGAAGACATAGCGTCCCTCGCAATACGAGACCTTCGGCTGCCGGCGCGTGACCTCGAAAATGTCGTAGCCTTGCTTGAGGTCCGACCAGAAGGCGAAGTTCGGGTCGTTTCGGTTCTTCGCCATGTTCTGCGGCGTCATCCGGAACGGAAATGCCTGGACCTGGAAAGAGCCCTGGCCGCCCTTGAGCGCCTCGCGCGCGACCGCGTAGATCTCGCCGACGCCCTCATCGGTCAGCGCGTAGCAGCCCGAAGATGAGCAGGCCCCATGCACCATGAGTGCCTCGCCGGAATACCCTAAAGCCGCTTCGAGCTTGTTCGGATAGCCGAGATTGAAGGACAGGTAGTATTGCGACTTGGGATTCAGCATGCCGGCGGAGACATGGTAGAAACCCTCCGGCGCCTGCCGGTCACCGTTTTCTTTCTTGGGTCCGAGCTTTCCGGACCACCGGCACATCGGATAGGTCTTAAGCAGCGCGAACTTGCCACTTCGGTCGCGCTTCCAGATCTCCAGTTCGCTTTCCTGCTTGAATATCCTGACGAGGATGGGCGCGGAGGGCGACATCGATTTGCGCGACATCTCCGCCACGAGCCTGGCAGGAACAGGCTGCGTCGCCTTGCCGTCGACATCGAGAACAGTGGACACGCAGGCGCTCAGCAAAAGCGCGAGCGCTGCAATCCCTCCCATTTTGACGGCCGTCAACATCATCGGAAACCATGTTTTGCGGCACGCACCATTATCTCGACGGCCGTTTATATTGTCCGCATATCATAGTTAAGATGATGTTTCCGCCCACAAATGCGCGAGCGGCAAAGGACCGCAGCGGCACCGAAGTTCAACCAGGCCTGGGAAATGGCGGTTACGAAAGCGGGCCGAAACGCCAGAGATGGGACAAGCAACAATTGGGAAGGCGCTGGCGATGTGGATGGAAAGATCGACACCATTGATAGCAGCCGCGCTCCTCTTTTCCTTCGTTGTTCCGCTCTTCGGGTACGTCTATCTCGGACCGCTTTACGCGACACTGTTCCTGACCGGATATCTCGGCGGATTTTGCCTCTGGCTTCTCGTGCCGTCACGCGCGCCATGGGTGTCGATCAGGATGCCGTATTGGTTCACGATGGCTGCCTTTCTCTTCCTGCACAAGCTCGAGGAAAATCGCATGGCGTTCTTCGAGGTCGTGTCCGATCGTATCACCGGAACGCCGATTCCGGACGTCTCAGTGGGGCTGATCCTGGCCCTGCTGATCATCCCGGTGGGCGCGTGGCTTGCCGTTCCCGTGCTCATGTCGCGCGACCAGGAGTTTGGCCGCTATCTCGCCTGGACGTTCTTCGCCTCGATAGGGATCACCGAACTCGCGCATTTTGCCCTGCCGCTGCTCACCGATGGGCCGTACGGCTACTTCCCCGGCATGGCGAGCGTCGTGGTGCTTGCGCCGCTTGCGTGGTGGGGCATGTGGCGTCTGGCCCACCCCGCTGCGTGACGCTCCATCGGTACTCGGCAATTGCCGTGAGAAATCGGTTGGAGTGGGCTAGGTCCGATTGCTGCCACGTCCCGCAGCGCAACGAAACGCCGCATGGCTGCGTCGCCAGGCGTTCACTACTTTCCGCAAAGAACAGGAAGACGACGGAGTGCCCAAGTCTTGGATCACATCAGCACCGAAGAAAGCCGCGCGCTTGGCCGTCGTCGAGCACGAATGAACTGGGTGGTCTTTTCCCTGCTGGCCGCCTTTGTCGTGGCCGTCTTCGTCCTGAGCTTCACCCACATTCAAGGCGAATCTAATCCTCCGGAAGCCGCCGCCGGATCCGAGTAACAGATCGATCACCGACGCTTGAGTGGCGCGTTGCCTGAGGGGAGGCGACAACTGGCCGAAGAGGTACGGTTCACTTCATGGCTTTGCGGCTGGGTATATTTCTGGCAGCCGGTTCGACGGCATATGTCACGCTGGCAAGCGTGTTCTGGGCGGTGTGTGTCGTACTCGGCCACAACACAATGGAGATGCTCTATGGCGGAACCGCGGTCTACCTGTTCACTCTTGCCGCAGCCGTCGAAGGCGCCTGGCTCTTGCCGGAGGAAATCAGAAGCTCTTCCTCATTCACAAGGCTGACCCAAAGGTTCAGGTCTTTCTGCGACTGACGCTTGAGATACTGGATCTCGGTGTCCTTCCACAACAAAACCTTCTGCTCGATGTTGTCGAGGATGAAGTCGCCCAGGTCGGTGACGACGGTCAGGACGGCATGCCCGCCGCCCTTGGCATCGCGCCCGACTGTCAGGAGCAGGGCTCCCAGCGGATAGCCCATTTCGTTGAGGCGCTTGCGTTTCAGGAGCGCGTAGTCCTCGCAATCACCGACCTTCGTCGGATACTCCCAGCGCTCCTCGACGCCGAAGATCTCAATGTCGGTCAGTGGCGCAACCGCCGCGTTCACATCGGAATTGACCAGAACGATCTCCCGCCAGCGAGGTTCGGTGAGCCTGATCATCGCTCCTTCCGGACCGCGGGCACAGCGCTCGCCGTAGCGGCGGCAATATTCGTAGTACCCGATCGGCATGGTCGTGGCGCCGTAAGTCACCATGTTGCGAATAGTGGTCGGCTGGGTCGGATTGAAATGAAAGGCGTTCGCCCAAGCGGCGATGCAGGACATTCCGAGCGCGATGGCGCAGGCAATCAGGCGGATCATTCGAACGTCTCCCCGTGGTCGCACGAGTGATAGACGATCGTCTTCAATATCGAGCAAAATCAATGTGTTGGATTATACTCGAACTTTCTGCGAATTGACGTTATTGCGGCTACGGCTGATTCACCAAACCGGACGAACCGCGTCAGTTGAGATTGAGGTCACCCTCTCCGTGACGATGCCGCGTCAGCAAGTTGCGTGACCGGACAACATCGGCCTCAACCTCTAATTCGGTGCCGCTCTCGAAGACCAGCGTCAGACTGCTCCTTGTCCGGTCCGGGGGCAGAGACGCCGGCTGGTCCAGGCGAAGACGAACGCCGTTCCAGCGCATCGACAGCTCTGCATGGCCGGGGATTGGCAGCACCCTGTCTGCCGGCAGTTCCCTGGTTTTTCCTGAACTGAATTCGGTCTGGACGATGGTGACCCGTCCGAACAGCTCGCTTCGGACCGATGTCAGCGAAACCTGTGTCTGCGATCCGTTCCAGATGGTCAGGTAGGCTTCAGCCGCGTCGTCATCTGGAATGAGGAGTTCGGCGTGCTCGACGGTCAAGGTCTGCGGCGGGTTCAAATGATCGACGGCACCATCGGACGCCTGGGCCGGTAGGACAGCAAACATCATGGCAGCGACCATCGCCCGTATATCCATCATGTCAGCGGCCCCTTCTTTCGGCTTCATTCTCTCAACCTCGATTTGGGCAGGGCGGTGAATTCGCCACCTGACGCTGTGCGGCAATTGAGCGCGTTTGCCTTGCGGTCGATGTGGCCATATAGCTATAGCCACTGGAGATAGAGAATGCTTACAATCGGAGATCTGTCGCGACAGACAAGGGTCAAAGTCCCGACCATTCGCTACTATGAACAGATGGGCCTGCTGGCGGCCGCGGAGCGATCCGAGGGCAACCAGCGTCGCTATGAAAAGAAGGATCGGGAGCGTCTATCCTTCATCAAGCATGCGCGCGATCTTGGCTTCACGATCGAAGCCATCCGCGAGCTTCTGGCGCTGAATGCTCATCCGGAGAGTCCGTGTGCCGATGCCCACCATATAGCAGAGCGTCAGCTGCAGCTGGTGCGGGACAAGATTGCAAAACTTCGGTTGCTCGAGAAGGAGCTGGGACGCATCACCACCCGCTGCGACGGCGATCACATCAAGGACTGCTACGTGATCGAATCTCTGGCGAACCACGAGCTCTGCCGCAGCGATCATTGAAACCTGCACAACGGCTCGGTTGCCTGCATCCGGTCTGCCTATCGACGCAGGAACGAGCGGAACGCATCAAGCGTCTCGGCGCTGACATGATGCTCGATACCCTCGGCATCTATGCGCGCCGTCTCAGGGCTGATGCCGAGAGCGCACAGGAACGATTCCACAATCTGGTGGCGCTCACGGCTGGAGCGCGCAAGTTCCTTGCCTTCATCCGTCAGAAACACGCCGCGATAGGGGCGGCGTTGGATGAGACCATCGGACGTCAACCGCTTCAGCATCTTCGCTACCGTTGGCTGCGCCACGCCGAGCCGTGAGGCGATGTCGACCTGTCGCGCCTCGCCGTCATGCTCGATCAGATCGGCGATCAACTCCACATAGTCCTCGACCAGCTCCGTCCGCCGATTGCTGCGGGTCTGTCGAAAACTTTCCACCTGCGTGTCGGCATCCAGGAGACCGGCTGCCGTTTCGTTGTTCGCTACTCGGTCGTTCATGTGTTCCGCTTTGTCTCCCGGCAGGCAAATATCATAGCCATAGCTATATCTCATTCCGGACAGGGCGTCACGGTGCCGGTGGTCATCTCTGGGAATATAGCCATTGCTATATTTCGGAGGGCATGCTTTTCTTATTTGCAGCTGCTAAGAGGGAGGAGCTGCGGTGAGGAACTGGCTGGCATTCGATCTCAAACGTCGGGGGCTTATCGGCGCGGGCTTGCTCGCCGCCGGTGGGGCAGCGCTCAGCGGCCGCTCCGCGCTCGGGCAGACGGCGCATCCGGCCGGGCATGGCGCTAGCCCGGCTGCGCAGGGTGAAGCCGCGGCTTCACCGCATCGTGTTGCCCACGGCGCGATGATCACCGTGGGCGACGTCGACGATACGCGAAACGGCTTCGATCCGACCGCCATGCTGACGGACTGGGACACCGGCACTGCGTCGACGCTTCCCGACGGACGGCGCCTGCGCACCTTCGAGGTCACGGCCGAGGACAAGGAGATCGAGATCGCACCCGGGGTCGTGTTCCCCGCGTGGACGTTCAACGGCCGCGTGCCCGGCCCAGCGTTGCGCGCGATCGAGGGTGAGCGGCTGCGGATCGTCTTTCGCAACTATGGCTCGCATCCGCATTCGATGCATTTCCATGGCATCCATGCGGCGCGCATGGACGGCATTCCGGGTGCCGGCCTGATCGGACCCGGCGAGGAGTTCGTCTACGAGTTCGACGCGACCCCGTTCGGCTGCCACCTCTATCATTGTCACGCGCTGCCGCTGGCGCGCCACATCCACAAGGGCATGTACGGCCTGTTCATCGTCGACCCCGACCCCGAACGGCATCCCGACTTTACCGACGTGGCGCGATCCCGCCTGCTCGGCACGCCGGAAAACGCCCGCTGGCAGGAGCTGGCTATGGTGATGAACGCCTTCGATACGACCTTCGACGGCGAGAACGAGTTCTATGCCTGCAACACCATTGCGCACTGCTATGCCAAGAAGCCGATCAGGATCGAGAAGCAACGCCCCGTTCGCGTCTATCTCATGAACATCACCGAGTTCGATCCGATCAACTCGTTCCACCTGCATGCCAACTTCTTCGACTACTACGATCAGGGCACGACGCTGACGCCGACGCTGAAGACCGTCGACGTCATCATGCAGTGCCAGGCCCAGCGCGGCATTCTGGAGTTCACCTTCGCCAACCATGAGCCGGGCCTCTATATGTTCCATGCCCACCAGTCGGAGTTTACCGAACTCGGGTGGATGGGGATGTTCGACGTCGTGGAGGCCGTGTCGTGAACGACAGCCCTGCGAACAGCACCTCCCTGATTACCGCGACCTCTACGAAGACGCCAATCTGGCGGACCCTAGTGTGGGTGATCCTGCCGCTCCTTGTGCTGGCGGCAGCGATCTGGTGGCTCATCGCCACCAATCCCATTGCCCGCTTCGACAATGGCGCGCCTCCGGTGGAAGCGCTGACGGTCGAGCGGACCATTCTCGATCAGAACGGTCTCCGACTCCTCGTGCGCGCCGGCGGTTCCGAGCCGATGACAATCGCGCAGATGCAGGTCGACGCGGCCTATTGGGAATTCGTCCAGACGCCTGCCGGACCGATCGCCAGAGGCGACACGGCGTGGATCAGCCTGCCGTTCCCGTGGGTTCTCGGCGAAGCGCACACGGTTGTCTTCGTCACCAACACGGGGGCGACCTTCGAGCACGCCATACCGGTCGCGGTCGCCACACCCGTCGCCACCTCCGGCAACCTGGTGTCACAGGCCATTCTGGGCGCCTTCGTCGGCATCCTGCCAGTCGCGGTCGGCCTGATGTTCTATCCCGCCCTGCGCGGCGCCGGTCCGGCTACCATGGATTTCCTGCTGGCCCTCACCGTCGGTCTGCTCGGTTTCCTGATCGTCGACACGCTGGAAGATGCCCTTGAATTCGCCGCGCAGGCGGCCGCCGTCTTCCAGGGCCAGGCGATGGTCGTCCTGACGGCCGCGGCGAGCTTCCTGCTGCTGATGGCTGTATCGCGCCGCCAGGGCCGTCCCTCGGGCCTGGCGCTTGCCGCCTATATCGCGCTCGGCATCGGGCTGCATAATCTCGGCGAGGGGCTGGCCATCGGCGCCGCCTTCGCCGCGGGTGCCGCGGGCCTTGGGACGTTTCTCGTGATTGGCTTTACCCTGCACAACATCACCGAGGGGATCGGGATAGCCGCTCCGATCCTGAAGGTGCGGCCGCCGCTCTGGGCCTTCGCCGCCCTCACGCTTCTGGCGGGAGGACCCGCGGTCGCGGGCATCTGGCTCGGCAGTCTCGCCTATGCGCCACACTGGTCGGCGCTGGCGCTCGCCATTGGCGCCGGCGCCATCCTGCAGGTGATAGTCGAGGTCGGCGCCTTGCTGGCGCGAAACAGGGGCGGCGCGAACGCTGCGATCAGTTCACCGCCGGTGTTGGCCGGTCTCGCGGTGGGTGTCGCCTTCATGTATGTGACGGCCATGCTGGTGAAGATCTGACGCTGCGTCCCGCTTGACGGTCTACGGGAGGCGCGGGGAAGCCTCCGCGTCAGGTCTCGGTGCCGGCATCGTCAAACCGGCAGAAATAGGTCGTCCTGTCCGACTTGCCGTTCGTGGTCGGCACGTCGCGCAAGGTCACGGTCACGACAGCGCTGCCCGCCGGTGCGGTGATGGATCCCGCGATGGTGACTTCCGGGTGGTCGTCGGGGATCAATTCGAATGCCGTCGTATCGCCGTCGACCTGTCCGAGACGAAGCGCCCCCGTGTCGTAGTCGCCCTCGGCCGCATATGTCGGCTCCATCCGGTTCTCGGAAACGAACAGATAATATTCCATCTCGGAGCCAAACGGGGCGCGGCCCCAGAGCCAGGCTTCAGCCTTTTCGCGAGACGGGCGGACGCGCTGGACCAGCGCCTTGCAGTCAGCCGACGAAGGCGCTGTGGCCTGGTCCGGATACCAGATGAAGACGCCGATCGGAGCGCTTGCCGCGGCCGGCGACGCGGCATCGACCAACATGGCGAGAAGAAGTCCTCGTGCTCGCTTCACGCGTTTTTCCATGATCGCCATCCAAGCATCTCACCGCTCCTGACGGTGCAAAACTGGCGACGAGGATGCAGGCTTCGGCGATGTCGCAAAGAGATTTGACCGGAATGTAGCCCTATGGGCAAGCAATCTAACGATGAGGTGGTGTTCCAGTCGAATTTCGGCCTGCGATCCATGCAGCCTTCGGCGTCCGCGCTCGACGAAGCGTCGCCCCGTTGGTCTCACCGTGGCGCAGGCGGGCGAGCCGTCCTTATCCGTGCCGATGACTGTCGTTTCGATGATCCCTCCGCTCTTGGCTGCTCGATCCAGCAGGTCGTTTTCAATGTCGTGGATGTCGATCTTCATTCGGCGGGACCAGGGTGAGGAAGGGTCTCCGGCTGATTGGCCGACACGAACATAGACAAATCTGCGCACGGGACCTTCGCGACGGACCTGATCGCCGAAGAACTTGGGGCCCGGACCTATGCGGATCTGAAAATCGAACAGGAGCGCTTCGCCGTCACGAGAACATTTCGGATCGAGCGGCGAGTCGTCCTTTGCCTGAAGACTGTGCAGAACGCCGATGACCGGCTGGTCGATGACGATCCGGAAATTGACTGCGTTCTGATCTTTCTGTGCCATGCGAGTTCATACTTCGGTGGGAGGCGCCCAAACCAGACGCGGCATACCACCCGGAAGCGGTCATTCAAACCAAGGCACTACCAGCAACAATCAGGAGAGCACGCTTCGACCATTGCGTCGAGATGTTCCGCCCGGGTGCCGAGACGGCTCTTGACCCTCTAGCTGCTAGAGGTCCTATGTCCTTACTCCTGCGTGACAGGAGACAAGAGAAATGGCCGCTGCGGCACGCGAAACCCGCTTCCGGGTTGAAGGCATGGACTGCGCGAGTTGCGCTGCAAAGATCGACACGGCTGTGCGTCGAATGCCGGATGTCACGGAGGTGAACGTCTCCGCTGTAGCTGGCACGATGACCGTCACGCATGGGGAAAAGCTCGACCTCAGCGCCCTTGCGCGCAAGGTCAGCAGCCTTGGATACAAGACCGCCCCGATAGGGGTCGTCGAACAGGCTGGCGCCGCTAAGTCCGGCCAGGACGAGCACAAAGGGCATGTCCACGGTCCCGATTGCTCGCATGATCATGAGGGCCATGGCCACGACCATGATCATAACCACGACGACCATCACGACCATAACCACGGCACCGCGGGAACGGCCGCGCAGGATCGTCCATCCGGCCCAGCGCCGTCCAGAAAGAACCCGGATGCTCTGGAGGGCTTGCATGGCCACGACCACGGGCCGCAAGATGGCCCCTGGTGGAAAACGTCCAAGGCACGGCTGACCATCATCTGCGGCATCGTGCTCGCGGCCGCCTTCGTTCTCGCCCAGTTGTTTCCGCAGACGCAGCCCTGGGGCTTCATCGTGGCCATGGCCGTCGGCCTGATCCCGATTGCACGCCGCGCGCTGTCCGGCGCGATGAACGGCAGCCCGTTCACCATCGAGACGCTGATGACGGTTGCTGCGGTCGGCGCCGTGATCATCAACGCCGCAGAAGAAGCAGCCGTCGTCGTCTTCCTGTTCCTCGTCGGCGAGCTGCTCGAGGGCATCGCGACGGGCCGCGCCCGCGCCAGCATTCGCGCGCTGGCGACACTGATGCCCAAGACGGCCCTGCTCGAGCGTGATGGCACGACACAGACCGTTCCCGCCGAAAGCCTGTCGATCGACGCAGTCGTTCTCGTGCGCCCCGGCGATCGGGTGCCGGCTGACGGCGTTGTCGTTTCGGGCGAAAGCGCGGTCGACGAGGCGCCGGTGACGGGCGAATCCGTGCCGAAGCGCAAGGAGAGCGGCGACAATGTCTTCGCTGGCACGGTCAATCAGGAGGGCGTGCTGCGCGTCCGCGTCACGGCCACGGCCGCTGACAACACAATCTCCCGCATCATCGCGCTGGTCGAGCAGGCGCAAGAATCGAAGGCTCCGACCGAGCGCTTCATCGACCGCTTCTCGCGATACTACACGCCAGGCGTCATGGTGGTCGCGGCGCTGATCGCGATCCTGCCGCCGCTTCTTGCCGGCGCGGAATGGAACACGTGGATTTATCGCGGTCTTGCGGTGCTGCTGATCGGGTGCCCCTGCGCGCTCGTCATCTCGACGCCGGCCGCGATCGCCGCAGCCCTTTCCGCCGGCGCGCGGCGCGGACTTCTGATGAAGGGCGGCGCGGTGCTGGAGAACCTGGGCAAGGTCAATCGCGTCGCCTTCGACAAGACGGGTACGTTGACGGAAGGCAAGCCGAAGGTCACCGACATCGTCGGCGTCGCGCGCGACGAGCGCGAGACGTTGCGGCTTGCGGCAGCGCTGGAAGCCGGATCGAGCCATCCCCTGGCGGTCGCCATCCTGGCGAAGGCCGAGGCCGACAAGGTCCCGGTCTTAGCGGCCTCCGAGGCCGGCGCCGTCGGCGGCAAGGGCGTTGTCGGCACGGTCGACGGCACGAAACTGTTCCTGGCGTCTCCGCGCGCCGCGGCCGAGAAGGTCACGCTCGACGATACCCTCTCGGCCCGCATTGCCGCGCTCAACGACGAGGGCAAGACCGTTTCGGTGCTGCTTGCCGGCGACGAAGTGGCTGGCCTGATCGCCATGCGCGACGAGCCGCGGGACGACGCCAGGGAAGGGATCGCGGCGCTGCTCGACCTCGGCGCCGACACGGTGATGCTGACCGGCGACAACCAGCGCACCGCGAAGGCCATCGCTGCCTCCCTCGGCATGGCCGACGCGCGCGCCGAACTGATGCCGCAGGACAAGCAGAAGATCGTCGGCGAGATGCGCGCCGAAGGCAGGTTCGTCGCCAAGGTCGGCGACGGAATCAACGATGCGCCTGCGCTCGCGGCTGCCGACATCGGCATCGCCATGGGCAGCGGCACCGACGTTGCACTGGAAACGGCGGACGCGGCGGTGCTGCACGGCCGCGTGAAGGACGTCGCCAACATGGTAGCGCTATCGCGTCTCACCATGCGCAACATCTTCCAGAACATCACCATCTCGCTTGGGCTCAAGGCCGTGTTTCTGGTGACCACGGTGTTCGGGGTAACTGGGCTTTGGCCGGCGATCCTCGCTGATACCGGCGCGACCGTTCTGGTCACAGCCAATGCGATGCGGCTGCTGGCCTGGAAGGGGCTTCGAGACAGTTGACAGGTGTTCGTCGCGGCGATGCGCGCAATGGCTCAACTCGGGCGAGATCGCCACGAACAGTCAACAGCCGGAAGGAAAGGACCAAGGTCATTGTCGATTTTTGTTAGCCTCGCGATGAAGGTCGCTGGCGTGCTGACAGCGGGGCTGCTGTCGACCGCCGTCCAGGCGCACGAGTTCTCGCGAGGCGATATCAGGATCGACCATCCATGGTCTCGCATCACGCCCTCCGTTGCGCCGGTCGCAGGGGCCTATCTGACCGTCATAAACTCCGGGACGGAAGCAGACAGGCTGACCGGCGGCTCGACACCGATCGCCGAGCGGATCGAGATCCACCGGATGACCATGGAGAACGGTATCGCCCGCATGCGGCCTTTGCCGGACGGCGTCGAGATCGCTCCCGGAGCATCGGTCGAGCTGGCGCCGGGCGGCATTCATCTCATGCTGATCAAGCCCAGCCGGCAACTCGTCGAGGGCGATCGCTTCAAGGCGCGGCTGGATTTTGCAAAGGGCGGGGCTGTCGATGTCGAATTCGTCGTCCAGAAGAATGCTTCGGCAGAAACTGGCAGCGGCGCCGAACATGGCGGTCATGCGCCATGAGCGGACTTCGCACCTTCCGGCTCGTCGTATGGGCGGCCATCGCCGTGCTCGGCGGCTTCCTGATCATATCGACGCAACTGTCGAGCAGCCCGACCAGCGAGATCGCGACGGGCACCGCCAAGGTCGGTGGGCCGTTCTCCCTCGTGTCACATACCGGGGAGCGGATCGACAATCGGTCGCTGGCCGGTCGACCCTATCTTGTCTTCTTTGGCTTCACCTACTGCCCGGAGATCTGTCCGACGACGCTGTTCGAGCTCACCGACCTCATGTCGGAACTCGGAACCGAGGCGGATGCATTCGAGGTCATGTTCATTACCGTCGACCCGGAGCGCGACACGCAGGAGGCGCTGGCCGGCTACATGACGTCGTTCGACAGCCGGATCACCGCACTGCGCGGCACGGCCGAGGAGACGCAAGCGGCACTGAACGCGTTCTCTGCCTATGCCAAAAAGGTCTCTCTGGAGGGCAAAGAATATACGATGGATCACACCGCTGGCGTGTTTCTCATAAGGGCCGATGGCGGTTTCGGCGGGATGATGGACATGCACGAACCGCGCGAGACCCGGCTCGAGAAGCTGCGGCGCCTCGCAAAGGGCCAGATCTCCACGGACTCTTGATCGATGCTGAACCGAATGTCCGAGGGAGAGCTTGAAGAGCGCAATGGCTGGTGGCTCTGCCTGGCCTGGCTGACCGCTGTCGGGGCGACGCTCGGAGCGCTGTTCATCGGCGAGGTGATGGGGCAGGCACCCTGCAATCTTTGCTGGTTCCAGCGCATCTTCATGTTCCCGCTCGCCATCATCCTTGGCGTTGCGGCCTTTCGGTCGGATGCCTCCATCAGGTCCTATGCGCTCCCACTAGTCGGGCTTGGCGGAGCCGTGGCCGCATTCCACACCTTGGTGTATTTCGGCATCGTCGAGGAAGCCATAGCGCCCTGCGCTCGAAACGGGCCCTCATGTTCCGGAGACGCGATGACGATCCTTGGCGTCCTGCCACTGCCGCTCGTCTCGCTTGTCGCCTTCGGAGCAATCGGAGCGCTTCTTTTTATGTGTCGGCCCGGAGTTTATCGATGAACCGTCGTCAGCTGATGATCGTGTCCGCCGCCACTGGCGCCGTCGCCCTCTTTGGAGCTGCGACGCTCTACTACAACAGGATGGATGGCGGCGCGAAGGCGCCTTCGGGCGATGGCGATAGCCTGGTCAGAGAGCACTCACCAATAATAGGGCCGCCCGATGCGCCGGTGACCATCGTAGAATTCTTCGACCCCTCCTGTGAGGCATGCCGCGCCTTCTACCCCATCGTGAAGAACATCCTGGCGCAATACCCGCAGGACGTCAGGCTTGTTCTGAGATACGCAGCCTTCCACGACGGCTCTGACCAGGCGGTTGGCATTCTGGAAGCGGCACGCAAGCAAAATCTCTTCGAACCGGTCCTGGAGGCGCTTCTTGCCACCCAGCCTGAATGGGCGCCACATAGCGGCCCTGACCTCGAAAAGGCGTGGCAGGCCGCCGCCGCGGCCGGGCTCGATCTCGGGCAGGCTCGGCAGGACGCCGGTTCAACCGAAGTCGCGGCTGTTCTGGAACAGGAATCGAAGGACATCCAGACGTGGCGCGTCGAGCAGACGCCGACGTTCTTCGTCAACGGGAAATCCTTGCAGACGTTCGGACCGCAGCAATTGATAGATCTGGTTGAGGGTGAGGTGAAACGCGTTCGAGCGATCAACTGAGAATTGCTTTAATCGTTGGACCGGATCCCATCGCCAGTCGTCGCCGAGGACGCTCCGGCTGCTTGCGTTTCTCGCTGGCGGATGAACGCGTAAGGCACCGCACCCAGCAGGAAGACAGCTACGAACGTCGCGTAGACCGCCCAGTCGTACTGGACCGCAAGCAGAAGCGAAGTTGCTACGCCTAGCGCGCATTCGATGAACGCAGAGTCGGTTTGAGGATTCACGCGGGCGGCCTTGTCTGGTTCACTGGTCCTGGTGATTTGCCAGGAGGTGATGATGACGAGGAGCCTGAGCGGAGACCTTCGGGGTCGGGTGATTTCGGCGATCGAGGATGGAGTTTCGACGCGGGAGGCGGCGCGTCGCTTCCGGATCGGGATCTCGACTGCCGGGGCCTGGCATCGCCGCAATCGCCAGACCGGCGAGAGGGAGGCGCGCAAGCAGGGCCAGCCGTCACGCTCGAAGCTCGACGCGCACGAGGCCTTCATCCTCGGCCTGGTCGAGGAGGAGCCGGACGTCACGCTTGCCGAAATCGGGGAGCGGCTTGCCGCCGAGCGCGGCGTGCGGGCGGCACCCTCGACGGTGTGGCTGTTCCTCGACCGGCGCGGCATCACGTTCAAAAACGTATGGCCCGCCCCGTTGGCAAGTCGGTTGCTTCAGGCTTTGTTCGGTCGTGCACAAACGTATCCGGCGTAGCGGCGCGTTGGCCCTCGCCATGATGGAGATCCGCGCGTCCTGGTCCTCATAAAAGACCCGGCATCGAGGTGCCGTTTTTTGAACCAGGCATCCAGGGACGCGGGTGTTCGACCCTTCCGGCCATCAGCCTCCTTCCGCCAACCTCGCTAAACTGCGGCTCCTGTTTCGGATGTCGCAGCAGATCCTTTCGTTTCAGGCCGCCACGGCCTGTCCCCATCCACGCTCGAAGCTGATACCGTGCCGTAGGCTTGCCCAGGCGATGCGGGCGAGCTTGGCGGCGAGCGCGACAATGACGACGTTGCGGTGTGCTCGGGACAGAAGACCTCGAAGCCACCCGCCCAAGGGTGTCGCCTGTTTGGAGAGGCTCGGCAGCGCCGCACGCGCTCCGTGGATCAGCAGCATGCGGAGGTAAGTGTTCCCGCGCTTGGTGATGCCGAGCAGCCGCGGCTTGCCGCCGGTCGTCATCTGCTTCGGCACCAGGCCGAGCCAGGCTGGCATGTCGCGCGCCCGACGGAACGCTTCACCATCTCCGACAGCCGCAACCAGTGCGGTCGCGCCAAGGACGCCGATGCCGGGTATCGAGGTCAGCCGGCTCGCCGCCTCGTCGACACGTGCATGCTCGGTCAGATCGTCGTTCAAAGCATCGATCCGCTCATCGAGCGATCGCCACTCGGCTCGCATGTTCCCGATGAGCGTCAGGATGCGGGTCGAGAGGTCCGAAGGCGGCTCGGCGAGGAATGGATCGATTTCCCGTTCGAGAACCTGGCGCCCCTGCCGGAAGGTGTGTCCGCGCTCAAGCAGGATCGCTCGAAGCTGGTTCACGAGCGCCTTGCGCGCTGCCACCAGACGAGAGCGGGCTCGGTGCAGGGTCTGCAGGTCGAGCCGATCCTGGCTCTTCAGCTCGACGAAGTGCATGGTCGGCCGCGTCGCTGCCTCGGCGATTCCCGCCGCATCGTTGTCGTCGTTCTTCTGAGCGCGGACGTAAGGGCGGACATATTCGGGCGACATCAGTCGGACCTCATGCCCTTTCGCGCCAAAGAGACGACCGATGTGATGAGCACCGCAGCAGGCCTCCATGGCGACGGCACAGGATGGAAGACTGCCGGCGAGCTCCGCAAGCGTCGACCGCCTGACACGCCGGCGCAGAACGACCTGCCCCTCCGCGTCCAGACCCACCACGCTGTTCAGGTTCTTGCCCAGGTCGATTCCAAGAGTCACGATGGTCATCGGTTCGCTCCTTCCTCTCAAACACACCGGCACCATAACTCGGAGCCGGCGGGAGGGGCGGGCCATCCCATAAAAGACGGCGCATGCCTCAGAGCAGCAGCGCCCCGATGTCCTGCGTCGCCGCATAGCCTGGTTCGACGGCCAGCTCGATCTCGATCCCGAGAAGCTGATCTTCATCGACGAGACCGCGGCATCCACGAAGATGGCGCGGCTGCGCGGCCGTGCGCCATGCGGCGAACGATGCCGGGCGGCCGTTCCCCACGGTCATTGGAAGACGACAACCTTCACCGCAGGCCTGCGAATGTCCGGCATGGCGGCGCCGATGCTGCTCGACGGCCCGATGAACGGTCCGGCATTTCTGGCCTATGCCGGGCAGGTTCTCGCACCCGAGCTTCGCCCCGGCGACATCGTCGTCATGGACAATCTGCCGGCCCACAAGATCAGTGGCGTGCGTGAGGCAATCGAGAAGGTCGGAGCGCAGATCCTGTTCCTGCCGCCATACTCGCCCGACTTCAACCCGATTGAGATGGCCTTCTCCAAGCTCAAGGCGCTGCTCAGGAAGGCCGCCGCCAGAACCGTCGACGAACTCTGGTCGGTTGTCGCCGATTGCCTCTCCGCCTTCACGCCTGAGCAATGCCAGAACTATTTCGAGGCAGCCGGATATGACCCCGAATAAATCGAATCTGCTCTAGAACCGCCGTCGGAGGAACATTCCCGATGGATGGCAGGCGGAACGGCCGATTGAGATTCGGCTGGGTAAAGCGAAGCACGATGACCGCGGCGTTGATCGTAGCAAAGACCAGGGTGACGCCGAGCGAGGACAGGCTCGCGACGAACTCGATCTCACCGACGGCGGCGAAACCGCAGGCCACGGCAAGATAGGCCAGCGCTCCAATCCACGGGCTTTGGCTCGCGCCTAGCGTCCGAGAAAGTGGCTTCGGCAGGTCGCCGTCCCGCGCCATACCGAACAGCAGACGGCTTCCAGATAGGGACGAACTGAGCACGCCATTGGCGGTGGCGATCAACGCGGCCGTGACAATGATCATCCCGAAAGGGCCACCCAATTGGCTTGCAGCGTCGGCTAGCGGCGATTCCGAACCTGCAAGGCTGTCCGCGCTGACGAGGCTGAGCACGCCGAGGATGACGGAAAGGTAGACCACAGTGGTGGCAACGAGCGCTATCATGAACGCGCGCCACAGATCACGGTCTGGACGCTTAGCCTCTTCCGATAAGGAGGCCATGTGTTCATAACCCGAATAGATGAAGAAGAGGATCGCCGCACCCTGCAAGACACCTGTTAGATTGTCCGGCCAAGCCGTGAAGTCGGGGAGCCCCCGACTTCCCGACGGAATCGCGAATAGCGCGAAACCGATCAGGCACGAGACCTGGAGGACCGTGAGCGCGGCGCTGATGAAGGAAGCCTTGCCGATCCCGGCGATGTTGGTGGCGGTGGCGATCGCCATGAGCACCAATGCGACGATGACTGGAGTGAACGGCAGGAACGCTTGGGCGTAATTGCCGAACGTCAGTGCTACTGTCGCCAGGGTGGCGGCGCCATGCACTGCAATGAACAGCCCGACTGTGAAGGCCAGCGCAGGAAAGGCCGGAAACGTCTTGTGCAGGAAATTGTGCTCTGCACCGGCGCCGGGAAGCGCCGACGCGATCTCGGCGTAGGAGAGGCCCGAGAACCCGGAGATTATCGCTGCAAGGACAAAACTCAGCCAAATACCTTCTCCCGCCGCTCCCGCAGCTGGACCGATCACTGAATATATCCCTGCACCGATGATGGTGCCCACGCCGTAGAGCGACAGTCGAAGCAACCCAAGCGACTTGGTTAGTCCGGGGTGGCCGCCAGCGTCCTCTGACATTTGGTTGTTTGCCTCCAATCCAAGAGTTCCATTTCTTCCTAAATGGGCATGTTAAGCAGCAGTTCCTGCGAGACGAGGGCTGTGAAGGTGACGAGTGTGTTAGGTCGTGGAGTGCGCAAACGTAAATCGGTTTGATATGGTGCCACTTTACGAGATCTTACCGAAGGCGGACGCCTCCAAACTGCAAGACCCTCAAGTAGGCGGTAAACAGCGCGGATCGATCGGCGGCGGGAGGCGGGCGCTCGCGCCGTGGAGAACCTTGGTGCGTCTCCAGGAAATCCGCAAAGCGCGCGATCAGCGCGTCATGGCCCCCCGCGGCCATGATTATGCAGCGCCGGTACGCGCCGGCGCTGTCTATGTCGTGCACCAGCCAGTCAGGTGGTTTTGCTGCGAGCGCCTCGAAGCAGCGAATGCGCGCGGCGGTCGAGAGATTCGTCAGTGTCCTTCCCGATCGGGCCTCGGCGGCGACCGGCGTACGCAGCACACGCGAGACGGCGTCCCTGGTTCTCTCCGCACCCCTGACCGCCTCCACCCGGCATATATCCGCGAGCGCGCGTTCCAGACGGCGTGCGGACGCCTTGACCGAGGCCTTCGGGGCAGTACGCAGGTCGAATCCGCATCGCGCGCAAAAGTGCTGGTGGACCAGCTCGCCTTGGTCGAACGCCGCGACGCCGGCACGGCAAGACGGGCATCGATCCCGAAGCCCGCAGCCATGCACGAAGCATGACACACGCGATGCCAGCCTCCACGGCCGCCGGAAATATGGTGCCTCGTCCCCGGCAAGGCAAAGCGAGCAATATTGCATCCAGGTTGAACGGTTCCGGTGCGCATTATCGCGCAGCGGCAGCAGGGGGGCGTTCATGGCGCCGCCGCTCATCGTCATTGACGAGAGGTTCTCGATCGCCAGGCCCGACTGATGGGAGAGCAATGTGGCGATGTTACGTGGGAGGTGAAGGTCAAGGCGCGGCGACCACATCCCCTCGCCGAGCCCGAGGACGCCGGCGAACGACCGCGGCGCGATGCCGTTCACCAGCGCAAGCCGATGGAGCCAGCTCGACAGTAGTTCGTCCGGGAGCGGCTGGACAGAAATCGGCCACCTATCCGGGGCGACGTCGCCATATCGCTCGCGGAGTTCGATGGCGAAGCCCCCGCGCGCGGCATCTCCCGTCACAGCAGGTCATCACGCATGCGCGCCCAGCGGCGCTTCGTGACCGGAACGTGGTGCAGCGCCTCGATGCCCGATTTCATGATACGTTCCTCGCCAGATCTCACCGCCCCCGCGGCCGCCGCAGAGACGATCGCCACGATCTCGCCGATCAGACCCTCGGAGAGCTGGAAGATCGTGCGCGCCAGAGGTTCATCGGAAAGATCGGATGCGAGAGCGAGCGGCAGCGCGCTCTCAAGGCTATCGAGCAGCGTAAGAAACTCCTCGCCATATTGCCAACGCGGCACGGCATGCAGGTCGATCCGGGTGGCCATTTCGGCGGTCTGGTTGATGAAGTCGTAGACTGCGACCTCGCCGATCAGAACAGGCGAGATGTCGTACTGGCGACCGATCCTCCGCAGGAAGGCAAGCACGGCCTCGACGTCGCGCGCCCGACCGCGCAGGGCATTGTGGAATTCATCGAAGATCAGGATCCTGGGCTTCAGCCTGTCGAGCAGATGGTCGACCTGTTCCGCCTTGCGACCGACATCCCTGCTGTTTCCGGTCGGCGCCCGCAACGCCTGCAGGATGCTTCCATAGAAGTGGGCGAGACCTGCGCCCTCGCGTGTCTGCACCACCCACACCCGCTGCTGTTCGGCTGTTTTCAGATGTCCGACGGCGAACCGTTCGGCGATCATGGTCTTGCCGTTGGCATAGGGTCCGACGAGCATCAGGCCGCGGGTCCGCAACGATGGCGGCCGCGACAGAAGCTCGGCAAGACGCTCGTGTGCCTGGAGCGCGACCCGGTGTCCGATCCATCGCGGTGTCTGGATGTAGGCGATCCGCTCTTCCATGCTGCGGTCAAGGTGCGGGCGAACGTGATCAAGCAGATGGTCCGCCACGTCACCAATCCTCTACCGGCAAGCGGCGCTTCTGGCGAACGGGATGATCGGCAGGCGCCGGCGTTGTCGGCCGCATCGCGTTATAGGGCTTGGGCGCGTCTGCGGCGTGAGAGGTTCGCACGGCATTGCGCAGCTCGGCCTTCGACGGCTTCGGTCCACCGGCGATCTCCGCGATCCGGCGGCGCAGCGTCACCTTCTCGACATCCGTGCGCGCATTCGCGGTGCGTCGCCGCAGCCGGTCGGCCTCGTGCTCCCACAACGTCATCGGAGCAAGCATGCCGTCGCGCCGCTCCACAGATCGAAACTCTCTGGTTTCGGGATCGCGGACATAGACGTGGCTGATATCGCGTGGATCGTATCGAAGCTCGAGCTTGCCGAGCCGATCTCGCTGCGGGACAAACTCGCCCAACCAGGGAGAGAAATAGTCGAGCGCGAACATGCTGACGCCCTGCGGTGAGATGCGCCGCTCCGTTCCGGGCATGAATGCCAGCAGCACCCGCATGGGATCATCGTCGAAGCGCACAAGTTCATGTGCCTGCCTATCCCATTCTGATGCCGGCACCCTCAGGGTCCTGGCGTTTTGCTGCAGGTTGTGGTCGATCACCGCGAGCGCGACGCATCGCTCGAGATCGGCGAAGCTGAGACGCGCCCGGCGCTCCGCGGGATATTGGTCACGGTCCGCCACGGATCGGCCCGTCGAGCCAGGCTGCGTTGCAAGAACCCCGTTGAGCTTCCCAAGCAGCCTTTCGACCACGCCACCCTGATGCACGCGACCGCGATCCCGGTAGCGGATACGAATGCCGTAGTCCTCGCACCCGCGCTGAAAGGCATTCCCTTTGAACTCCTTGGCGGAGTCGGTGACCAGCACTCTCGGTCGTCCTAGCATCGGCCACCCATGCTCGATGCCGCGCGCAACCAGCCATTCGTCCTTCGGACACATTGCCTGGGCCAGGCATAGTGCGACCGACAGCGCCGACGGCTTTTCGAGCGTGAGGCAGAATCCCAGTATGCAGCGCGTCGCCACGTCGCTGACGATCGTCAGGTAAGCGCGGCCGACGAAGGTTCCGCCGTCCTCTATAACCTCGACGAAATTGATGTCGGTCGGCGTGTGATCGATCTGGCAGACATCCAGCGGGTGCGCCGCGTGGATGTACCCGGGCCTGGCCCTGAGCCGATGGAGATGTTTCGGGTTCGCGGATCGCTTCTTTGCGATTTCCTCTGCGCTAAACAGGGCGGGTATCCGACGAGCGACAGTTAGATAGGACGGAGGAGTGAGGCCCGCCTCTTCGCAGCGGGCGCGGATCTCGGCCACGACCGGAGCAAGGGGTGGAGCCTCCAGTACCAACCACTGCTCTCGCAGTGTCGTCGCGATGATCCCCTCAATGTCCTGCGGGAGCCGCTTCTGCCGGGTCCTGTCTCCGCCGGGCAAGAGCGACGTCACTGTGCGATTGACACGGTACCGTGCCAGCAGATTGTAGACCTGTCGCGTCGAAAGGCGCAGCTCGGCGGCCGCGCGTACGATTGCCGTCCGCCGGGAACCCGAGCTGTCCAGAATCCTGTCGAGTTCGCGCGCCACGCGGCGCGCCGTCGCCCATGCTTCTTCGGAATGTGGCGCAGCAGGCGCCGGTTTCAGGCTGTGCAATCGGTTCGGCAAAATGAGCGGTCAGTGAAATCGTTAGCGAAAAATCATGGGCCGTCATAGCGCCCAAACCTAAACAGCACATGACGTTCTCACGATTGAAATTGGGAAGTGAAAGCGACAGCTGAGGATGCTCTTGCCCGGCTCGATGAGCGCGTCGCCCGGTCCGAGGTCGGTGCAGGCTTTGCAGAGCGGGCCGATTTCTTCGATTCTGTCTCCAGTATGTGGGTCGGCGGCGAACTCGTCCATCTCGAGGATCTGGTTCTCCACGACGCACAGATGGACATTCGCGCGCCGAGCCATGAGCTTGTTATCGCGCACCGTATCGTGCGGGCCCGGCGCCGCGTGTCACGGAATGATCCCGGCTGGGCGGTATCGCGGTCGGGCATCATGGCGCTCGCCGGCGTTGCCGAGGAGCCTTCCGGTGTAGTCGAACCGGTCGACAGGGGAGGGGAGGGGGTCGAGCTCGACTTGGTCGATCGCGATGCGCTGTCGCCCGAGCTGGCCGAGATCGACGAGGTCCTCGCCCGCACGAAATGGTTGGTCGATGGCAACGAGCCCGCCGAACGAAAGAAGCAGGAGCCCGAGCTCAGTGTCGGGGAGCTGCTCATTCGCGATCCGGATTGGGATGAGGGCGAGCGGATCGGCGAGTGGCTCGAGTTGGCCAAAAAGGTCGAACGGTTCCCGGCCACCTTGGCAGCGGCGGTTCTCTGGGATGCATGGGAACATCTCGAACCCCTGCAGCGCCAGCATTGGCTCGGGCAGGTGCTCATCTCGGATTTCCTGCGATCACGCGGGAAGGTGCGATCTCACCTTCTGGCCTATGCGGTGGGATTGCGCGACATACCGCGCGAGCGCCGACGTGCTCGCGACCGAACGACCAGGCTGGTTAGTTGTCTCGATGCGATGAGCGCGGCTGCCACTGCCGGGACGAAGGACATCGACCGACTAACGCTGGCGAAACGGCAGCTTGAGCGGAAAGCCTTGGACAAGCGATCGACGAGCAGTCTTCCGGTTGCCATCGAACTTCTCTTGTCGCGGCCGATCGTGTCGGCCCCGATGGTCGCAAAGGCGGCGAGGGTCAGTCAGCGCGGCGCCTTGAATTTGGTGCACGAGCTCGGAGTCCGCGAGATGACGGGGAGGGGGCGTTATCGAGCGTGGGGCATTCTATGACTGCTTTGCGCCGCCAAACCAGAAGCAGTGATCAACTTTGATTTCGTTAGGGGCAGACGTCGCTACTTTGGTCGCGGACAAGTGCCGGACCTTGTGGCGCGTCGAGACCGCATCCATCGCGGCTTTGCCCAAGGTTCGTCATTATGACCGGCCACTCCTGGCGCGGGGCAGGCGGGCGGTTTTGTCGTGCCCCGGCCACGCCGGCGCCGCGCGCCCGAGGAACGTGCCACACCCGCAGCTGATGAAGCGTTCGACCGCATACTGATCGCCCGCGTCCCGGCCTCGGGCGGGCGGCGGGACCATTCCCACTTCAATGCGAATGTCGTTAGGGACTACTTCCGTATTGCCGATCACCAGACGCAACGCGTTTGTCTTATCCATGTCGGACCTCGGGGAGAGCATGATGAAGTTGAGGTGCGACAGTGTGTTTTCAGTCAGACGAACCGCAATCAGAAATTCGAGATCGGCGCAGCCCGCGGCCAGGACTACCGCGAAGAAAGTCCGCTCGTCCTGGTTTTTCGCAAACGGCAACTACGCGCGTTCGATTATATGCTGCTGTTTCCCGGGGACGCGGGTTACGGTCCGCTCTTCGACCTTTCGGATCGCCTGCCTTCGCTCTGCCGGGGCTTTCCTCGTGTCGCCACAGACATGGATACACTCGAACGCGCGTGGCGCGATTGTTCGCTCCTGACTTCGGAAGACCAAGATGAGCGGGATATCTGACCTGCCCGCAGCAACCTCGCCGCTATAGCTCCACCGGCGTCGCTCCCGGATTGAATGGTGCCGGGTTAACCGCAGGGACGACCGTGCGATGTGCGAGATCGCGCAAATGGCCGTCGATGAGATCATAGGCATGTGCACCGTTTACGGCCCGCAATGTCTCAGCGATTACGACAGCGCCGGCGATGGCACCCACAAAAGGCGCTCCAACCGTTCTGCCGGCCAGCCGTGTGAGCCCGCAGCGGTCCAGGCCGGCGGCAGAGAGCTTCTCATAGGCCGGAAGGTCAATTCGGCTTTCGTCGCTTTGCGCCGTCGGTTTCCAGACATCGCGCGCTTTTCGCACACCCGGGAAGACATGTGTCCGAAAGCCCAGAAAGTCTGCGGTCCCGCCGCCGAGTCCGGCTTCGATAATCCGTCCGAAGCCAACGTCTTCCAATGCGGCGCGCGCAAGTGCATTATCGACGCCGCACAACGCTAACGACGGTTCATCCGGCCACGCTCTGAAGTTCGCATCAAAGCGGCGTTCTATAATTGTTGACCTGAATCCGCGCTGTTGCGCCCACTGCGCCATCGCCCTTGTCTTGTGAATCCCGACGACGTCGGCCGTGGTCAAGAGTGATGTGCTTTCATTAGACGGGGCAAGGACGTCGAAATCCTGCAGAACGAGTTGTACTTCGGACGGTGAGGCATAGGGCAGCATCCCGAGCGTCCAGAGATAGGCCTGACCCAGATTGCCAAGCCCGACCAACCATAGCGATGATGGCAGTCGGTCGATCTGCGGGCCTCGTGCGGCGCTATCCTGCCAGGAAAGCTCCGGACGCCAAAGCGACAGTCCTGCCTCACGGCGGCCCGCCAGTGGTTGATTGCGGCGCAGGAACTGAAAAGCCTCGGTAACAGCGAGTGCACCGGCAAGAACGCCAGCAGGTGCAAACTCCTGCTTTTCGCCAAGGCGCTTTGTGCTTTGCGAAAGAGGCAGAATGCCGCCGGTCCACCCGTCAAAAGTTGCCCGGATCGCGATCGGATTTTCGGCTTTGTCCGGCACGTTACCGAGACAGATAAGGGGTGTGGCTGTACTAATCTTGGTCGTGATGCGCCCGCCAAGTGCGCGCACAGCAGCCCCAAGATTCTCGTGCCTGCTGAGAGGCACAAGCAACGGTGAGTCAACGGCAACATCGACTTCGACGCCCCCAAGGAAGCTGCGGCGCGCGCTGTTGACGATAGTGAGCAGTGTTGCCTGCAGTGTCGGCGAATGCGCGATATCGGCGCCCACGGAAACGGACAGCCTGTACTCCGCGAACATCCGTTCGGCCTCTTCCAGACTGGCGGCCTCACCGGTATCCATCGCGAGCTTTACCAAGCGGTTCAGGCGATCACCGATTGCATCGTCGACAGCAATATTCATGACAACACCTCCGCGTTCCCGATTTTCAGAAAGCTTTCGATTCCGGGGCCGCCGAGATTTCGCCAGCGATGCCGCCCCCGATACTCGAAGAAGCCCAGCTCCTTCACCTCCACTGGCGGACGTGCAAACCAGGGTACGATCAGAGCCAGATGACCTGCCGTTGCGATCATCGGATTGTTCCGGTCGGCGAGACTCTGGAACGCACGCTTTGGATGCACGTGTATGTCGGCAACGACCGACAGGCCGCTGCCACGGCAGATTTCCCACAAGGGTCCGAAGCTGTGGGCGTGCATGATGACCACACCCGTGCGGTAGGCGGCCGGATCGAGGTCGTCGTAATAAACAATTTTCTCCGCGTGCCGGCCGTGCTGGTCTGACCGGCCTAAAAGAAAGGCGCCGCTTTCATGCCGCTCGCCGGTCCGCCGGTGCAGCTCGTCAAGAAGCTCGCGCCAAAGCTGAGGCGGGATGCTGAGAACAGGATCAGGCTGCACGGCGGCCTCCATAATCGCTCGAATTCAGCATCTCGTGGATGATGCCGAGATACTTGCAAATCCCCTTTTCAGGGTCCCACAGGAGGGCCGGATGCTCATGCACCCAGTTCTCATGGCCTTCGATCGCCTGCCGGTCGCACGGCAAGTAAAGGCACGTGCCGTTTTTCCAGCCGGGATTGAATGCATGGGGAATGCGGGCGCGCCCCTTCGGCCAGAACTTGGGCGGAAGGGGCCTGTTCGCATCGAGATCCCAAGGCTGCGCCGTGACCGCCTTGCGCGGATAGTCATCGCACTGAAAACGAAACCCGTATTCAATGCCGTCGCGTGCCGCTACACCGACAATCAGGTAAGGCCAGTTGATGGCTGTCAGACGCCACCAACCGAAGGCGACGCCGCTGCGAAACCGCCCCGACTCCAGATGGAGCCGGAGCATTTGTTCGTCGGGTGAAGGTACGCGTTCATTCATGGTTTCAGCCCTCCACGCGCTTGAGCGGGACGAGGTCGAACGCGAGGCTGCACGCCGGGCAGCTGACCAAAGCACCGATATGCGTATCCGGCTCCGGCCGGTCAGAAGTACCGGTCAGCTGCAGGACATGCTCGGCGGCATCGCCGGGGTCCATGCCGAAGGCGCGGATGGCGGCCCATTTCTTCACGGTCGCGACCGGAACGCCAGGACCGAATACCCGGTCCTCGCTCACGCCATTGAAGGAGACAGTCACCGTAATGTGCCGACAACGATGGACATGGAAGCGGCCGGGCTTTCCGTCCGGGTCTTCAGGCAACTCGTCGTGTTCGCCGAGCGGCTCCTCGCTGTCCTCGGCGAACACGCAGTACCCGTCTTCGCCTTTGTCTTTGCGGAGACGCGCTGCTTCCGCCAGAAGGTCAGTGACCTTCCTGCCGCGTTCGAGCGTCACCAGCTGAATGTCGGGGATTTTTTCCCCCTGCAAAAGAATCTCGGTCTTCTTCACCGCCATTCTCCTTTCCTTGCTTGGGAGCGTGGCGGCCGGACCACCCGGCTTTGCGTCGCTCCATACTAAGGAAATCGTTGCGGCGCTGAGAAACCGGAAACCCGGAAGTCAGAATTCTGAAGATTCCCCGGGAATGCCCGGGCAGATGAAGTATTGCGGGCAGCGCGGGCAGGTCCGCTCGTCCGGGCTGGCAGGAAAATGCCCGGCTCGAATACCGGCAATTGCATTGTCGTATTTTTGCAGGCGGTTGCCGATGACCTTTTCCGACATCGGAACGGGTACGACCTCGTCCGTCGTCAAAAAGAGAGCTTCGACCTTGGCATTGCCAAGTTCCTGCGCGGCGGCAGCGTGATACAGGGCGTAAAGGTCATCATTGACATTTTTGGGTGGCTTCCCTGTACGCAGGCGCCGTATTATCGGTCCTTCAGGCCCGTTCTCGACATGATCCGGTCTAACCCTGATGCGTCCGTTCGGACGAACCAGTTGCCAATCAGCGTCAAGGATTTCCGCACCGCTTGAGCGCCGCGTGATTGCCCGACCGATGATGCCGTCTGCTGCTTCCCGGTAGACCGCAGCGTAGGGGTGTTTTGAGGGCCCGATTTCCTCCCAGGCGGTTTCGAGCATGCCGAAAGCCTCCTCGCGTCCGATTTTCCTGCCCGCCTCCTGTGCGCTCATCCAGCGAAGCACGGAGTAAACCGCCCTGTGGAACTCGACATAAGCGTTGTCGTCACGCGCACCGCTGAGCGCAAGCACTCGCTGATAAAGATAAGCCCGCGGACAGCGCAGGTACTGATCCAGGTCTTCTGCGCGATGTGAATCCAGTTCAGGGGCAAGGTGAGCATGGCTCTCAACGCCTGTTTCACCGATGTCGCCGCCATCCCGCCATCGCGGCGGACCGTCGGGTTGCCGGGGGAGATGGGCGACCATCGCAGTCAGCAGGGATGACGCGTTTCGATTGGCGCCGTAGCGTTCGGCACGGGAGAGATGCAGGGTGTCCCGCGCCCGCGAAGCGGCCACGAAAAAAAGACACTCTTCCTCCTCCGCATGCGAAGCCTTGGGATCGTCGCTCAGCATAGAGGGCGGGGGCGGGCACGGATTGTATTGCGGGTTCACCGGAAACATGGAGGTGCCAAGCCCCGGAAGATAGACAACGCTGAATTCGAGCCCTTTGCTCGCATGGACTGTCAGCAAGCGAACCGCGTCAATACCGGCAGCAGCCGATGGCATTTGCCGCAGTTGCCGCTCTTCTCCGAAAATCTCCAGACGTCGTATCCACTGGAGCAACTGGTTTCGAGGTCCGCCGCCGCCAATACCCTTGTGTTCGATTGCGAACTGCAAGAGCTGGAACAGGGCGAGCCGTTGTTGTTGCCCGGAAACGCTCTCATCCGCCAGCACCGGATCTAGATAGCCGCTCCGAACGAATAGATATTCTGCCAGCAATGCGCCGGGTGTCGTTCCGGGCGTCACGAAGGAAAGATGATCGGCGAGCTTTCCAAGCCCCGCCCGGCCCTGAGAGGACAAGCCGGGGATCTCGCTCAGGCGGGATATCGCGTCCAGCGGATAAATGCGCTTTTCCTTCGCAAATGAGAGTACCTCCCGAACGTCGTCCAGTGGCAGGCTGTACTCAGGAAAGCTTGCAATACGCAGAAGGCCGCCGCGCTCGGGCTCGCAGGTAAACGAGAGTAGCGAGAGCATGTCCCTGGTTTCCGGACGTTCAAAAAGATCTCCGAGATACAGCACCGGTATGCCGCGCGCCTCAAGCTGACTTGCAAAACGTGCAAGATTGGTGTGAGAGCGGCAGAGAATCGCCTGGTCCCGGTAAGGCACTCCGTCTTTGCGTCGCTTTTCTATCTCTGCGGCAAGGCCGGTTGCTTCTGCGGGCAAATCTATCGCGATCTCCATGCAAATCTCACCGCCCTGGTGACCGCGATGCGCCGTCCATTTTGGCGGCAATCCGCCTACACTCGCTTTCATCTTTGGCGCAAAGGCTTCAACAAATCGGACGACCGGGTCTTGCGAACGATAGTTCACGTCCAGCGATAGGCGCTTGCCACCGGGAAAGTCGCGTTCGAAATTCCGAATGTTTGCCGGCGATGCACCGCGGAATCTGTAGATTGATTGCCGGGCGTCCCCGACGACCCACAGTTCCTTGCTACCCTCCGCCAGGAGCTGAAGCAAAACGCTGCTGGCGCGATTAACGTCCTGGTATTCGTCGACCAGAATATGCGGATACTGACCGCGCAATGCCGCGCGGACTTCGGAATGCTCCTCAAGGAGCTTTATTGGCTTGAGAATGAGATCGGCGAAGTCGACCACTCCAGCGTCCTGCAGGATCTGCTCGTAGACGGCGTATATATCAGCGACTTCGATGACCTTCTGGGCAGCTTCGCGGGCATCGGCGTCGTGTCCGGCCTCGTTAAGCATGGCTTCGCCGAAGCTACGATACTGCGCCGGACCAATCAGCTCGTCCTTTGCGCGCGATATCGCGCTCAGTACATCGCGAAGGGCAAGAGCTGGGTCATAAAGCTTTAGGTAATGATCGAGAGGGAGATCAGGCAAACGCTCTTCGAGCAGCAGCAGCGCATCGCTCGGGTCAACCGGCTGGACATTGGGGTCTAACCCAAGAAGGTGCCCGTACTTGCGTAGCACTTCGAGACCGAAGGCATGAAAAGTGCCTGCCCAGATAGCCGGCGCAGCATCTGGCGCCGACAATGCGACGCGTTCGCGCATTTCCTCAGCCGCTTTATTTGAGAAGGTCAAGGCGAGGATGTTCTCAGGCGGGACCTCTTTTTTGTGAAGCAGCCAGTCAATGCGTGCGATCAGCGTTCGCGTTTTTCCGGTGCCGGGCCCAGCTTCCACGAGGTGCGGAGCATCCATTGCCTCCGCTGCCGCACGTTGGGAGTCGTCCAAAGCCGGTGTCTTATGGGTTTGCACCGGCGCGGCCTCGAATTCCGGTACAAACAGTGCCTGGGCAAGCTGTTGGTATACGAGGCCAAGGGGCAGACCGCGCTGCTCGGCGATGCTGGTTGCTGGAAGTCGCTCGGTAATAAAGAGCCTGCGCGCTTCGCTGCAGGGGAGTAAAAATTCGCGCGCAAAGACGTTGGCCTGACATTCCCGGCGTTCGCGCGGTCCATACCCCTCAACACGCTGAACTCCCAAAGGCATGCGTTCTTCGGGCATGATGTCATCGATATCGGCGGTGCTGCAGGCACCGGATGCGTTATCCAGAAAGTGATGCCCAAACTCATGAGCTTGATAAAACGCTGCCTTTTCCTCCGGCACGCTCTGCTTATAAAAGATTGCGGGCGTCTGGGGATCGAGAATAGCTTCAGCTCCACACAGCACAGGGTCGCCGGCCTGTACGCCCTGACGGGGAATGCCCGTCAGACGCGTCGCACCCTCCAGCAGCTTTGATGCCGAACGCTCGCCGTTCGCTTTCATTGCCGCATCATCGTGCGCGCGACGGGCGACAGCCCGAACGGTATCGAAGCCTTCCATAATTCAGCCTCCTTCTCGGTCCGTCCCTTCGTCTAGCCAGCGCCTCTTCTCGGCATCCGATAGCGATGAAGCATTCACTGCGTCGGCAAAGCTCTGTCGCCCAAGGCTCGAAGGCTTGGCGCGGGCCAGATACGCATTGCCGGCAAGATTGCGTGGCGGCAATGCGAGATAGTTTGTGACTGCGTCAAATGACCTGTCGATCAGTCGTGCAACATGCTGAACCAACGAGCCTGGAATTGTTGCCGGCTCAATCATTCGGCTGTTGAGTTTGCTCACCAGCGCTAGGTCAAGTCCGCAAGCTTTCGCAAACTCCTGCGAATCCATACCGGCTTTCTGTGCTTCGCCAGTAAGGCTCTGAATCGGTGATTCAGACTGCGCGCCTGAAGCCTGATAAGCCATATTCTGAACATGGCTCATCGCGCGATTAATAAGGACACGTTCGGATGCGTCTCCAAGGTCCGGCGCTTCCGGCAGAACCAGCTGTTCGGCCCAGGTAGCGGCAAAATCGACCAGCTCCTTCTCGAATTGTGGATAATGCGCAACCCACTTCTGGATGTTCTCTGCTGTAGGTCTGTCATTCTCTGCGACGAACTCGTGAAGAACATCATCGAGCGTCGCCATATTTCTATTCTCCATTTTCATTCTCCCGGAAGCCGGCCAAAAGTGCATCAGCTTCCTTCAACCAGTTACGAATTGTGCGACCTGAGCGGCCGTATTGGCGTGCGATTGTCACTTCGCCGTCCGGGTCATCTGCGGGGTTATCGGCGCCGATCTTCATCTCGACATAGTGGCGCAACAGGAAGACCTGCCTCAGGCGCGGCGGGAGCCTGGCAAGCCCGTCCGAGATCATTGAAAGTTGTTCGGGCGAAAGCCGTTCGTCAGCCTGCTTTTCGAGCAAAGTCAGCCCTTCGGAGTTGCCTTCGCCGGAAAAACCCGAGTCGAGACTTTCGGTATCGCCGCTATGCCGAAAGGCCGTACGGCAGGCGTCGACCGTTTTTTTCGTCAGGTAGTCCCAGAACCGCTCCTGCATGTAGTCGCCTCGATCGTCCGGCGCGAAGAGATCTTCGACGACCTTGCGCATGACGTCACCCTGTAAGTCCTCCCGCATCTCACGGTCGAATCCCCTGAACTTTCCGCGGAAAAAAGGACTGCAACGCTCGAACAGCAGGCGAAAGAGCGCATCGCGTGTCTTCGTGTCGCTGGAATGAATAGCTCGGCGTATGAAGAACACGAGGCTTTCCGCCGAAAGAAAAAGCGGATCGCGCTCGTCCGCGCACTCAGCGCGTCGCACCAACTCCTGCCCGGCGAGGTCAAGAGCGCTGACGATTTCCCGCTCGGTTCTTTCCAGCCGCTTGCACCTGCCACGCGTGAGCGGTGCAATCTGCGGCGGTTCGTCAGGTTCTTCGGAATTCTCCGGTTCCGCCGACTGCGAAGATGGTGCTTCAGCCATGGGCTATCCTTTCATCTATATGTGTAATCGGCACGGTCGCCCAAAACCGGAAACAAATTTCTGAAAAAAATTCAGCCAGCGAATCTCAACGTCCGCTGCATAATATCGGCAATATTCCCGCAGCCAGAGACGGGGTTCAACTTTCCGCCAGAAAGTTATCCACCTAGCTTATGATGAAACGGACGATAAACTATTTCTAGTTGCCTCGCTGGTATCCAAGATCCACAGCGGAGAATAAAGCAAATCAACTGGCTCTCGATGGGAGGCTGAACTGCGAGATCATGTTTTGGGGACGGCGCGATACCACAACCAAGGACGCAAATCTTGGTGGACGCGGGTTGCGGTGCGATAACGCAGACCATGCATCCAAATGCGCATCAACGGCAGCCGGTGTCTTCGCATCCACAGGCCGCGCTTTCATGCGATCTCATGAACTCTTGCATCCGGCACGACTTGCACGGCAATCTCGCACAGGTGACGGTGATGGGTGAGGTATATAACCTGGCCTACCCGAGCCATCTGCCCGAACAGCCGAAAGACTTCCTCCGATCGCGGTTCGTCGAACGTTTCCATAATATCATCAGCGATAAACGGTACAGAAGGCCTTGCTGCCGCGAACTCCTCGTATCCGGCCAATCGAAGCGCCAGATATAGCTGAAACTGTGTGCCCTTTGACATTTCGACCGCGAGTTTGGATCCGCCTTGCCGCGACAGTCCGATCAACGCCTCACGATCCTTGTCCGGCCGTGTGGCAAGTCCGGAGTATTCATCACGCGTAATCAACCGGAAGGCTTCGGATGCCCGGTTCATCATCGCACTACGGTGCTTTTCCCGATATGCGCGGATACCGTGTTCAGCGACCAAGCTTCCGGTCTTCAGGCGTAGATATCGCAGCGCCAGATCCTCGATTTCCAGAAGTAATGTGCGGCGGTTCGCTTCGAGGCGGGCGACAGTGTCATCGCCTCCGATCGCGTCCAATGCGTCAGTCGCGCGAGCCCTGTCAGCGAAGAGATCCTTTGCGCGTCCGTCGAGGTCGGCAAGGCGCGCATCGAGTTCAGCTTGTTCTGCCTTCAGTTCGCCGAGGTTGATATTGCGGAGGCCGGCTACCGCCTCCTCGATGAATTGCCTCTGCGTCTCCCCGAGAATCTGCCGCGAGAGTTTGCCGAGTTCCGTGATCAACTCGTCCCTTTTCTTGCAGCGCTCCAACGCCTGTCGGACATCGGCGAGCTCGTTGACCTGGAAGAATTCACACATCTCCCCCTTGCGCGAGTCATGAACTGCGATCTCTCCATCCAGATGCTCATGCTCGAGTTCGAGATCGGCAAGAGCCTGGATTCGTTCCTGTCGTTTCGCGTCTGTCTGCCTGGCTTCTTCGTGCCGTCGGATTAATGCCTTGGCTGCGGCGAGCGGATTGTTGCCATCGTACGCTTCTCCGAGTGCCATATGCAGCCGCTCGACTGTATCAGCGAAGGCTGCCTGATCGGATTCCATCGACGCGATGCGATGACTCAGGTCTTCCTGCTCGCGCAACGCCTCGGGGAGACCGGTCATCGCGTCGAGGAGTTCTCGTATCGCGCCGACACTGCCTTGACGATCGGAAAACCAGGTGTTGGAGAGGATTCTCCCCCAAGCACGCTGCCACTCTTCGAATGCGGCTACGGCTTGGTCCAATGCCGCTTTTCGCTGAGACGCTGCGGCTTGAAACTCCGCGAGGCGTTTGTCTGCTTCGACGCGTCTGGTTCGGCTGGTAGCGTGTTCCGTGAGAATGTTGTCAGCTGCCTGCATCAATGCAGCCAAATCCAGTCCCTCGACATCGATCCCAATGGTCATCAAGGATTCAGAGAGAAAATCCTTTTCCGTTGTTATTGCTGACTTAGCTTCGTCAATATCGCTCAGAGATCGACGGAGGTCATCATGTGCAATCAGTGCCGAGGTGCGGGCCTCAGCCCAGCTGCTGACTGATTTTAGCCAGGCATGCGTGGGTTTGTCCGCAGCCAGTTCGATCTCGGTTGGCGTCTCGGACCGGATTTCGCGGCGCAAGGCTTCCAGTTCACTGTCGGTCTCTTGCAGCAATTGATCTTGCTGCTCGAGGTGTGCCCTTGCGACCGACAACGCCGCCGACAGGGACCGCAACTCCTCGAGCTCTTTGAGACCGTTTAGTCGTATATCGAGGATCGCATCGGCCGATCGCATTTCCCTTTCGAAACGATCGGCCGTTTCTCGATCCAAGCTGGACAAGTGGTGTGCCCACGCTTCGTCACGTTGAACTAGGGCAGCTTTCGCCTCCTCGTCATCCTTAATGCTAGATGTTTCGCGCAGGGAAGAGATCCTGGCGGTGTCCTCATTGCACTTTGTCGAGAGCTCCCGTTTCCGCTCGCCGATCTGTGCGCGCCTCTTCTCGATCCCGTCAAAAATCAGTTTCCATGCGGCCAGTTGGTCGGGTTGGGGCGGCGAGATCTTTCGTAGTTCCGTCCCCTCGCCAGCCCAGGGATGGAGGTTGTGGATAGCATCATCAAAGGCGCGTCTCTTCTCGGGAAGGGCTCGCTCCGCAAGGCGAAGTTCGGCAACCAGATTTCCGTCGCGCAGGCGTTTCAGTACGGATTGAAGCTGTGCGATCTTGCCCGCGTCGACCGCGACGCCTTGTCCGTCAAGCGCCTGGCGAGCGCGCTGCTCATCTTCCAGAGCCTGCCGGGCGGACACTTCTTCCTTTTCGGCTGATTGGTGCGCGACATCGATGCCGGTTTTTTGGGTGATCAGATCACGAAGCGCTCCGATCGTGGAGGCTGGAACAAGAAGTGTCTTGGGGTCGTCGACATTGGATTGTCCCAAGGTCACGAGAATAAGATCGATCTTGCGGTTGCATTCAGCCAGCGCGTCGTTCCTTTTGGGGAGATCGTCTGCAGCCGTCGTGTAGCGTGCGGCGGCGTCTCCAAGCCGATCGAGATCTTCCGCCATCTCGAGCAGACGGTCCTCGACGATCAACCCCGCGAGTTCGTCACGAAGCTTCTGCTCACGCTGTTTGAGGCCGATAGTCTGTGTTTGAAGCCGCGTCTCCTCGACGATGAGCTCGGGAAGAGCGGTCGCCCATTCCGCCGGAGGGTGGGGCATGTCCTTGTATTCCGACAGCTTCTCGTGCCCCTGAAGGTATTCGGTCGCCAAAGGGTAGGCGCGCAGAGTACGGATTATCACCTCGTGACGCACCTTGGCTGCTGCGATCTCCTTCATGGCAGCGTCATAAGCAGTCTCGGCTTGCTCAAGCGCTGCCGTCAGCGTCTTGTAAGAGGAGGCCTGCACATCGATTTCGTCGCGCTTTGATTTCAGCTCCGCAATCTGTCGCTTCAGACCTGCGATTGCGGTCGAACTCGCGCGCTTCCGAAAAATGCCGTCGGCTTCGGCCGCCGCGGTTTGGAGAATGGAATTGACGCCAGCCAGGCCCGCACTTGCCGAGAACAGCAACTCGCCCAGATCGCCCTTGCTCTCCAGTATCGCGTTGCCACCGTCCTCCAGTGTCTGGTCGTCGAGTGAAAACATCATGCGGTATGCGTCGCGTGTCAGACCAGCGAGCGGGAAGCCCAGAATCGCCTCGTTGACCGGCTGCCCGTGCTCATCCAGGAGGGAATTGCTGCGCTGCTTGACGCGCCTGAACTCGTGAGCCGATCCTTCGAACTCCAGACAGGCGCCGATCTCCATGGCTTTACCTTGATGAATAAAACCGTAGCGCGTGCGTTCCTCAATGCCGAACAGGAGGTCGAGATAGGCGGAAAGAGCCGTCGATTTGCCGGCTTCGTTCAGGCCGTAGACGATATGCAAATCCGGTGTGTCGCTCTCATGTTCCCCGAAGTCGATCGAATAATCGGTGAACTTGCCGTAGCGGGTGAGATCGAGCCGGCGCAGGCGCATCAGTCGACCTCCGGAGCGTTGGCTTTGAGCCGAGCCAGCATGTCCTCGCTTCCTTCGGACAGCAACTGATCGACCAGCGCCTCGAACTCGTCTTCGTTGATGCCGCTGAACCCGCGCGCTTCCGGCGGCAGGTCATCGCGCAGTTCCTTGACGAGGTCGTGCACGATTTGTCGAACGCCATGCTGTTGAATGATGTCGTCTCGCATCAACTCGCCGAGTTCAAGGACTGGATCGGCGGTCGCGCTTCCAACCGGTTTGCTGACCGGCGCCGTTGTCGCCAAATCGATCTTTTCGATCCAGGTGTTTCCCAAGCTCTCTGCGCGCTGCTCGGTTTCAGCCAGCAGCAAATCGCGATCGCGTCGCAGCCGCCACGACAACGGGGTCGCACCTGTCAATCGAAGACGAGCCACAAGATGCTGACATCGTGTTTGTTCGCGTGCTCCAGAAATCTCTGCCTCAATCAGATCGGCTGCCTCTCGCCAGGTCTCTGCCGAGGACATGTCGACCGGGACGCGTTCGAACTGGGCGGTGTTTGTCGTGCGTTCTTCGATCCTGAGGCTGTGATCGTCATTGACCGTAACGAGGCTGACTGTCTTTTCCCCGGCTTCATTGATGTCCCGTCCCTGAGGCATTCCTGGCATGACCACTACGCGATCGCCGGCGTATTCAGTCCGGACATGGACGTGTCCCAGTGCCCAATAATCGAATCCCCAGCCCTGGAGGTCGGATAGCTTGCAAGGCGCGTAAGGATCGTGCCCAGGAGCGCCCGCCAAGCTCGTATGCATGATCCCGATATTGACAGCATCCGGGGTAGGGCGGTGATACTTCTCAAGAAGGCTTTCCGGAGCCTGAGGCTTGGCGAAACTCAGGCCGTGAATAGAAAGTGCGAGCCCGTCCTTGGTGATGTCGACGCAATGAGCGCGCCCGCCGAAAACGGTAACCGACGGCTGCAGGATCAGTTCCTGCGTGATGCGCGAAAGGGCGTCGTGATTTCCTCGGATGATGAAGGTCGCGATGCCGGCTTCGTTGAGCCGCTGCATCTGGCTGGCCAGAAACCGGGCAGTCTTCATGGATGTCTGGTCGCCGTCATAGAGATCGCCGGCGACAATCAGCGCATCGACCTGTTCATCGATACACAAGTCGACGATCATTACCAAAGCCTGCCGCGTGGCGTCGCCGATCAACTCGGCGAGGTCGCTGTTGCGCATTGCAAGCGAACGTAGCGGGGAATCGAGATGAAGGTCAGCAGTATGGATGAATCGGAATGCCATAGGTGCATTGTCCATTACCTGAGCGATGAAAGTAAAACGCAATTATGCAATTCAAGGCGAATTGGTCGTACTGAGCGGTCGAGGCGAGTCCGAAAAATGTGACATTCTTCGGACTCTCTTGTTGATGTCCGAAAAATGTAGCATATTTCGGACATGACGGATCCAAATCAAGATACAGATCTGCGTTCCAAACTGCTTGCTCGGGTTGCGTCTCAGCCCGATGAGGTCTGGACGCCTGCCGATTTCGCCGATCTCGGCGGGCGTGCCGCCATAGACAAAACCCTGCAGCGGCTCGCCGCCGCCGGCGAGCTTCGCCGTATTGATCGCGGTCTCTATGATCGTCCGCGCAAAAACTCCCTGACGGGACAGCCAACCGTTCCGGACTATCGGGCCGTGATCCGTGCTGTCACCCGTCGCGACCAGGCGCGGGCCGTTGTCGACGGCATGACCGCCGCAAACGATCTCGGTCTTACCACGGCCGTCCCGGCGCGCATCGAAGTGCTGGTTGATGCACGGCTGAAGCCGATCAAACTTGGCAAGCAGGAAATTCATTTCAAGTTCGCCGCCCCGAGCCGGCTCTACTGGGCCGACCGACCGGCCATGCGCGTCGTCCAGGCCCTGTACTGGATGCAGGACATGCTGTCCCATGACGACGAGCGAGACCGGGTAGGGGATGTGCTGCGCCGTTTGTTCGCTGATCCGAAACACGGAAAAGCGATCCGTGACGACCTTCGCGCCGGCCTTTCAGCCCTGCCGATCTGGATGCAGGAATTCCTGCGCGACCTGATCATTCCCGTCGATACCAACGAGGTCGAACAATGAGCACGGCCGCCTATAAGCAGGTCGTCGAGACCCCCGCGCGAGACCGGCTCGATCTATTCCTGGCAACCGCGAACCGGCTTGGAGCGCCTGTGGGTAATATCGAGAAGGACTTCTGGGTCTGCTGGACCCTGAATGCGCTCTATCACGAGCGACCTGCCGGAGCACCGCGCCTCCTCTTCAAGGGAGGCACGTCCCTGTCGAAAGCCTACGGCCTCATCCAACGGTTTTCCGAAGACATCGACATCACCGTCTTCCGCGATGACCTCCACGAACCGGCATCGGTCGAAGAACTCGAAGCCCTTTCGAACAAGAAACGCCGTGCCAGACTGGATGCTATTCGGGACGCGTGCCGTGCGTACATTACTGGCCCGCTTCGAGAACTTCTTGCCGAGCAACTGGCCGGCATCTCCAGCGGTGCAGGGCGGATCGAGATCGACGAAGCCGATCCCGACGGACAGACACTTCTCGTCTGGTATCCAGAGGTTGAGCCGCGCGACGGCGCATATGTGCGCCCAGCCGTTCGAATCGAATCCGGCGCAAAGTCAGCGCTTGATCCTAATCGGCCGGTCACGATCCGCCCCTACATCGCCGACGAGGCGTCATCATTGGATTTGGCAGTAGCTGACGTAACCACTGTCGAGGCAACACGGACCTTCTGGGACAAGGTTGTCATCGCACATGGCTTGCGCCGCTGGTATGAGCGGCGTGGCGTCCTTCGCCAAGAAGGTCAACGCGTGTCGCGGCACTATTACGATCTTCATTGCCTCCTAAACTCAGACGTGGGCCTGGCTGCCCTCGGAGATTTTGATCTCGGTGCAGATTGCGTCCGACATGCGCAGATGTTCTTCAACCGACCTGACATGGACCTCGCCTCGGCCATGCCGGGTACATTCGCCATTGAGCCTGTCGACGGCATGGTGGCGGCGCTCAAGGAAGACTACGCCAACACGACCGCAATGATCTTCGGAACGGCGCCTGAATTTGAGGACGTGCTTGCATCCGTAGCAGCGATCGAACATCAATTGAACAAGGTCGCAACCTGATGCGAGAACAAGGACGTAAAGCGCCAGAATACAAAGGTGAGAGCTGCGTTGATGTTCTGGTGATACGTCCATTGGGAGCAGGACAGACGGAACCATCGGGCGTTGGCAATCCGGAGCACTAGAATTAGTCCCGTGTCCTGCGTTCTGAGACAAGCTGAGGCAGATGATGGATCAGCTCACCCTCTCCTACGTCTGGAAGCAGAAGCAAATACCTGTTGTGCTGCGCCGTACGGGGCGAGGCGAGCGCATTCGCGTGCGACTACCATTCGCCGACGACAATCGGCACTGGCTTCAGAACGGGCGGCGAACTGCTCCCGAATGGATCGGCGGCACAGAAGCTTACTGGGAGTTGCCGAAATCCTGGTTCAATGACCTCGTCGATCGAGCGCTGGTCAGATATGGCAAGATCTACATCATTCAACCCTACCGCGAGCAGGAGATCTGCGCGAGAGCATGCCAGGAAGCGCTCGGTCATGAGTGCCAATGTTCATGCATGGGCGCTAACCACGGTGCCGGCAACGACGGAAGCTGGTTCGAAGTCTCCGATACCTTTTCGACACGTTGGGGCGACCGGGAACTGGCCTGCCGTTTGTTGACGGCACGATAGGCAGCTACTGACCAAAGATTAAATACAATCTTTGGTCAGTAGCCAGAACACACGGGCTATTAACAGGTCTGACCCGACAGAGCGCTGGCGATTGCTACGCGCTTTTGAGGCCCTGATAATTCTCAGTTATCGTAACCGCACCGCTCAAGTGCGGTGAGCATTGCGATTCGGTGAAGCTACCGGGTTATGCAGAAAGCGAAACTGAATCCATCCGCTGTTGCGGAATGCCCCGCGACATGTTCGGCCGAAGATTATCGGACGTTTTGACAAAGCACGGATTGGTTGTAGGCTCGTTTTCGTCGCATGATTATTGCTGAAGGCAGAATACTCGGGAGGGGGCCATGCCATTTTACAGTAAACTGCGAAAGAACGCACGGCTTGGTGAAGACCGGGAAAAGCTGCGTCTCCGCACGATCAAGGGCCTGCAGGCCCTTCGCAAGGCCCTTGCCGCGCACTTTCCCAAGAACGTCGATCGCATGACGACCGTTCGGATTGGCACCTGGAACATCCGGGAATTCGGCGGCAACAAATATGGCGGCCGCAAGTCATACGAGCCGCTCTACTACATGGCCGAGATCATCTCGAATTTCGACATCGCAGCGCTGCAGGAGGTTCGGGGCGACCTTGACGAGTTCCTCGAACTGAAGCGCATTCTCGGTCCGGATTGGGATTACATCGCGACCGATGTAACCGATGGCGGCGCCGGCAACGGCGAACGCATGGTGTTCCTGTTCAATCGCGATCGCGTCCGTTTCCGCCACATTGCCGGCGAGCTCACATTACCGGACGGCAAGAAGGTGCTCGCAAGCTTCGGAGAACGTGTCAAACTCGAAAACGGTCTAACCTTGGAACTCCCGGAAGGGACCGACCTTTCTGGCGTCTACAAGGCCAGATCCGAGACGAAGAAGAATGGCACCATTCAATTGGATCAGGATCTCGAAATTGCGCTTCCAAAGGGGTCATGGCTGTCTCTTCCGGAGGGCTGCGCGCTGGCCCTCACGAAAGGAACGAAGGTCACCCGTCCGGCGAACACGCGCGGCAAAGTCAATGTCGAGATACCGGCCGACAAGGTGGCAGGCAGGCATTATAGGCTCCGGTTTCCTGGCGACACGCTTGATGAAAGTTTCAAGCAGTTTGCCCGCACGCCGTTCCTGGTCAGCTTTCAGGCGAACTGGCTGAAAATCGATCTTGCGACAGTCCACATCTACTATGGCGATGCGTCCGACGAGAAACTGCTTGAACAGCGCCGACAGGAAATCGTGAAGCTCACGGAAGCGCTCGGGGAACGTGCCGCCGAGGAGCTCGACGCCAATCCCGCGAACAAGGTCCTGACCGCGCTTCTTGGGGACTTCAATATCCTGAGCAAGGAGCATGAAACGATGCAGGCCCTGGAAGCCAATGGCTTCAAGGTGCCCGACGATATCCGCAGAATTCCCGGCTCTAACGTCAAGAAGGACAAGGCATACGACCAGATCGCGTTCTGGAAGCCGGACCACGATCGCGGATATGTAGCCCTCGAAGTGCGTGGTGCGGATGTCTTCGATTTCTACAAATATGTCTACCAGTCCAATCAGCACGCCGAATATGCTGATCACGTGAAAGAGGACGACTTCGCGGACTGGCGGACCTACCAGATGAGCGATCACCTTCCCATGTGGGTCGAGATCAAGAGCGACTTTTCCGATGACTATCTCGAGGACTGTGAAACACCGGATGCCGATGAATGAGGTATTGAGGCTTCGACAACCAGGCCTACTGGCGTGAGATCAAATCGATCATCACCGACCAATGGTCCGAGACCCCTGAGGTGCCATGACTGAAACGATCGTTTGGCTCAAAGCAAAGGCACACGGGTTCGATAACCTAACAAGCGCCGAGCTCGACTCGATCTCTGACTTCTCGCTCCTGTGGAGCCTGTTTGAGTCCAGGATCCTGAACGTCGAGGGCAGTGCCCGCGCAATCTGCGACGCCGTCGACCGTTGGCGGGACGAGGGCACGCTCGATGCGCAAATGCTGGAGCCAGAACTCGCCTATTTCCGCGCGCGATATTTTGAAGGCGGGGCGGTCACCCATCATTTTGAGCATCTGCACCTTCCGGCCAACGCCCTTGGCGACATGGTCCTTGCGGTGATCGATGGCAGCAACAATGACGACCGGGATCGGGTCGCAGCCGTCCTGATCATCATCTTTCGGTATCGCAACAATCTGTTTCACGGCGTGAAGTGGCAATACAAGCTGGCCGGGCAGCTTGAAAATTTCACGAACGCAAACTCTGCCTTGATGAAGGTCCTCGATCGACATGGCGCACTTGAGGACGGTTAGCGCTCCTTCGGTGCCCATCGATCTCTGGAATTATGGTTCCTTCGATGATGAGCTGTGCCGATTCCTCGAGCCAAATGGCCAGTTGATCCGGGATTACTTCGAGACCGACCATGCCATCTTCTTATCCCACGATCTCGGTCGCGGTCCTGCCCGGTCACCCATCCGGCCGGACAACCGCCATGCCGGTGCCTATTATAACCTGCTTGATGAACTGAATCAGCTGATGCTGGTGCGCACGATACGCGCGTATCACTACACCCGCCTCACAGATCAGGAAGTCGACGACCTGCGCTTGTCGGGTATTCATCTTTCCACGCCAGAGAGCTTGCAGCATCGGCTCGATGCCCTTGTTGCTTCGGGCCAATTGCTGCCCGCCGACGCAGAGGTTCTTTACACAAAGAGCCCGTTTCACAGCGAGCAGCGCCAAGGCAGAGCCGGCAAATTCTGGATGACCTCGCATCCCGTTTCCGTGGACGACAGTGGTGTTGTGCCGCTGATGGAACGGTGGGGCGGCGAAGTCGCGTCATTTTGGCTTCGTGATCCGCAACTGTCCTCTTCATTGGCGGAGATTGGCACAGCCCGCGTGATCGAGATCGCAGCGCCCCTTGCAAAGACCCGCCACTCGCACTCGGCCGCGACGGCGGCTGTTGCCACGTTTGGACGGCGCATCGGGGCAATTCCCGAGAAATCGGATTTTGATCTCTACGCAAACGCGCCACTCAACCCAAGCACTGTGCTTACGGTCCACACGGAAGGCGAAGCTGCTTTTGCAGAAATCGGTAAGTCCTATCCGCAGGGCTTCATCAATGTCGATATCGGCAGATGGAAGGAACTTACTGGAGAGGACGATTGAGGGCGATCGGGAGGACGCCCGAGGCGGCGGGGTTCGCCAGTTAAGCTGAGCGCCCCTTTTTTTGGGCGGATGTCTGGCGTCGCCCTTCGGGCCGGGCTGTTGGCAAAGCTGAAGCCCGCCAGCGGTCTTCCCCCATACGGGCGGCCATCCCTGACGCGGGGCGGCCGGGAGGATTGGAGAACTGCCAAAAACACCCTTGGTGCCGCTTGCGCGCGGCGGCAGGCAAGGGAGGCTTCGCCGCTACTGGCCGGCAAAACTGCGACCCGGCACAAATGCCGGCTTGTCAGAAGCGCCCTTGTCCTGCCTTGCTCTTCGCGGCCTCCGGGTTGCCGCCCCTAAGGAATAGGGAGTGGAAACCGAACAGAGGACGCGTCGGACGCGGAATAGAGAATGGAAAAAGCAGACCTGGAAGAGCTGAGGGGAAAGGTCGCCTGCGGCGCAGTGCTGGAAACGGCCGGTTTTGCCATTGACCCCAAGGAAAGCACGCGCCGGGCGGTCAAGTACCGCCGCGGCGACGACATCATCATCGTCATCCATGACGGCCAGGGTTGGTTCGATCCCCTGTCCGACGCCAAGGGCGACGTCTTTCGTCTTGTCGAGCATCTTGATGGCCTTCCCTTCGCGGCCGCGCTTTATGTCGTTGCCGATCTGGTGGGGTTCGTGCCGTCGGCCCCCGCTTGGGAGAGGCAATCGCGCGAGCGCGCGCCCGACCTTAGCATCCTCGAACGCTGGAACGCGCGGCGCAAGCCTTGGCGCGGATCAGCCACATGGCGCTATCTGCGCGACGAGCGTGACATTCCCGAAGCTATTCTCAGATCGGCCATCACCCAGGATATCCTGCGCGAAGGCCCCCGGGGGAGCATGTGGGCTGCCCACCGGGACCCCTCAGGAAAAGTGACGGGATGGGAAGAACGCGGGCCGGATTGGCGTGGTTTCGCGACCAGTGGCGCGAAGGTCCTTTTCCGGTTCGGGTCCGCCGATGGTCCGCGGCTTTGCGTCACCGAAGCCGCGATCGACGCCATGAGCCTTGCCGCGCTCGAGGACCAGCGTCCGGACACGCGCTATTTGAGCACCGGCGGCGGTTGGTCGCCGGCGAGCTCCGAAGCCTTGCTCGATCTTGCCGTTCGGGCAGACGCCCTCCTGGTCGCGGCCACCGACAACAATGCGCAAGGCGAGACCTTTGCCGCGCGGCTCAAGGCGCTCGCTTCCGAGGCTGGTTGCGGGTTCGTGCGGCTGCGGCCCGAGCTGGAGGACTGGAACGAGGATCTGAAGGCAAAAAGAAAAATGAAGGATGGATGTGAGGGAGAGAGGGACGGCTGCCGCATGCCCGCCGTCCGCCTCAAGGGTGAAGCTCCGCCCGGCTGACGCCGGCCCTTGACCCGGCCGGACGGAGAGGCGGCCGCGGGAAGGGGTCCGGAAGGGTTGAAGAAGATGGCGATGCCGACAGGGTGCGCCGCGCTCCAGCCCGGGACAGGCCCCGAAGGAGCCCGCCATGACCTCTCTCATCCGAAAGATCCATTTCGGTATCGCCGACCGCCATCAGATGTTCAGATTGTTCGACCGCCATGCGCAGCGACCCGACCGCTGGCAAACCGATGACAGCGCGCTGTACGCCGGCGAATGGTTTGAAATCGCGCAAGCCCAGCACCACTATATGCTGGAAATCCTGCCGCCGCTCTGGATGCGCGGCGAAATGTTCGCCATGCGCGAATTCCTGACCGGCAGCATCACCAGCGTCTTCTATACGCTGAGCATCAACGGGGTGACCCGGTTCTTTCATGCCTACTGCGACCTATCCGATCCGCGTTCTGTGTATGAGATGCGGGACGCGATCGTCGAACGCGAGCGCCGGCCGGTCAAGGCAATGACCCGCGCCGAACGCATCGAGCACATCTGGAGCGCTACGCACGACAAGTATCGCGGCTACGCCGGCGCGGATTTCAGGCCCGAACATCGCGGCAAGCGCACCGTCATCGTCTACGGCAAGCCCGGCACGCGGTTCGAACTGCTCGAGAGCCTGACCGACGCACAGATCTCCGAAAAACTGCCGGTGCATCTGCGCCACCTGCCGCTGCCCGAAGCCGCGTGAGGTGGGCCATGTTCACATTTCCGATTCTTGCCGTGCGCAAGGTCATCGCGCGCGGCGAAGAGGATGCCGCCGCCAATAACGGCTTCCGCAATCCATACTACGGCACCCGCCCGGGAGAGGGCGAGAAGCCCGGCTTCTGGCTCGTTGGCGACGAGGGCGTCTACATCATCTCCAACGGCAAGCTCGCCGAGGGCCAGAAACCGCTCGTCGTCTATTCGACCGAATGCCATCCGAAGGGCAGTGACGACTGGTGGGACTACAAGCGCCGGCATTTTGGCGGCGATGACGGGATCGAGTTCATCGATGCCGACCTCGTCGTTCCGAGCTTCAACCGGAATTTCCGCGCGTCCTATCTCGGGATCCAGCTCACCGAGCACGACATCTCGTTCTCGCTAATCACCCGCTAGCCCCTTTCTCAATTCCGCACGTCGCAAACGCTGCCGGCTCTCCCGGCGGAGCGGCTGCGTGCGCCCGTATCACAGGAGACATTACCATGGCAGACCACGATCCCTTCACCCTCGACATGTTCGGAAGTTCGCAGAACGCTTTATCGTCCGGGCTGAACCTCGGCGTGACCGCCTTTTCCGAGAGCCGGAAAGCTGAACCAGGCGATACCGAACCTGCGTCGGTGGCGAATTCATCCAGTTCGCAAGCGCGCGAGAAGTCCGCTGACGAGCATGTCGGCGAAGCAGCCGACCGCGGCAGCAACTTCCATCTTTCCGGAAGCCGTTCGCTGGCCAAGGGCTGGAAGGCCCGGGCACGGGACAATCTCGATGCCATCGCACTTGCCTCGGCGATCGCGGCCGAGGAGCGGCCCGCAACGCCCGAGGAGCAGGCGCGTCTGATCCGGTTCACCGGCTTTGGCGCCTCCGATCTTGCCAACGCGGTGTTCGCCCGGCCGGGTGAGCACAAGTTCCGCGAGGGGTGGGAAGATCTTGGCGAAGAGCTGCAGGCGTCTGTAAGCGAGGCGGACTACGCCTCGCTTGCCCGCTGCACGCAATATGCCCATTTCACGCCGGAGTTCATCATCCGGGCGATCTGGAAGGGGCTCGAACGGCTTGGCTGGCGCGGCGGCCGCGTTCTCGAACCGGGCATTGGCACGGGGCTGTTTCCGGCCCTGATGCCGGTGGCACGACGGGATGCGTCCTTTATCACCGGCGTCGAACTCGATCCGGTTACCGCACGCATCGCCCGGCTCCTGCAGCCGGTCTCGCGCATCATCGAGGGCGATTTCGCGCGCACCGATCTGCCGGCGCATTTCGATCTCGCCATAGGCAACCCGCCCTTTTCCGACCGCACTGTGCGCTCCGATCGCGCCTACCGGTCGATGGGTCTGCGTCTGCACGACTATTTCATTGCCCGCTCCATCGATCTCCTGAAACCCGGCGCGCTGGCCGCCTTCGTCACATCGTCGGGCACGATGGACAAGACGGATGCCACGGCCCGCGAGCACATCGCCAAATCCGCCGATCTGATCGCCGCAATCCGCCTGCCCGAAGGCAGCTTCCGGCAGGAGGCCGGCACCGATGTCGTTGTCGATTTCCTCTTCTTCCGCAAGCGCAAGCCCGGCGAGCCGCAGGGCGAGGCGAACTGGCTGGACCTCGTCGAGGTCGTTGCCGCCAACCAGGACAGCGAGGCCGTCCGGGTCAACCGCTGGTTTGCCGACCATCCGGACCATGTGCTCGGCCGTCATGCGACCACATCGGGACCGTTCGGCGACACCTATACCTGCCTGTCCGATGAGGGCGATCTCGCAGCCAAGTTGGACGCGGCTATCTGCTGTCTTCCGGAGGCCATCTATTACGGTGAGCCCGACGTGATCGACGTCGATCTTGAGCTTGTCCCGGTCGGCGCTGATATCGCTAGACCCGAAGATGCCCATGTCCGCGAAGGCAGCTTTGTCTTCGACGCGTCGAGGGGCCTGATGCAGGTGCTGGACGGTAAGCTCGCTCCGGTTCCCGTCCGCAAGGGTCGGTCCGGCGAAGGCTTCTCCGAAAAGCAGATCGCCATCGTCAGGAAGCTGATCCCGGTGCGGGACGCCGTGCGCGCGGTCCTCAAGGCCCAGGAGACCGATCAGCCATGGCGCGACCTGCAGGTGAAGCTCCGCATCGCCTGGTCGAGCTTCGTCCGCGACTTCGGGCCGATCAATCACACCAGGGTGTCGATCACGGAGAACGATGCGACGGGGGAGACCCGCGAGACGCATCGCCGCCCGAACCTGCAGCCCTTCCTCGACGATCCGGATTGCTGGCTGGTCGCCTCCATCGAGAATTACGATCTCGATACGAATACCGCCAAGCCCGGCCCGATCTTTTCCGAGCGGGTCATCGCCCCGCCATCGCCACCGGTGATCACCAGTGCCGCCGATGGGCTTGCCGTCGTCCTCAACGAACGCGGTCATGTCGATCCCGACCATATCGCCGAGCTATTGCATGAAGACCGCGAGACGGTCATCGAGGAACTCGGCAGCGCGATCTATCGCGATCCTGCGGATGGGTCGTGGCAGACCTCCGACGCCTATCTCTCCGGCCCCGTCCGCGACAAGCTGGCGATCGCCGAGGCGGCCGCGGAACTCGATCCGGCTTACAGCCGCAATGTCGAGGCTCTGGAGGCCGTCCAGCCGGCCGATCTCAGTCCGTCCGAGATCACTGCACGGCTGGGCGCGCCATGGATTCCGGCCTCCGACGTCGTCGACTTCGTCAAGGAGACGATGGGAACGGACATCACGATCCGGCACATGCCGGAGCTCGCCTCCTGGACAATCAATGCCCGCATGCTCGCCTACCGCGCCGAGGGAACCTCGGAATGGGGCACCAAGCGCCGGCATGCCGGCGAACTACTCGCCGATGCCCTCAACAGCCGCATCCCGCAGATCTTTGACACGATAAAGGATGGCGACAGCGAGAGGCGTGTCCTCAATGTCGTCGATACCGAGGCGGCCAAGGAGAAGCTGACCAAGATCAAGACCGCTTTCCAGACATGGATCTGGTCCGATCCGGATCGCACCGACCGGCTGGCGCGGGTCTATAACGATACCTTCAACAACATCGCGCCCCGATCCTTCAACGGGGACCATCTGCAACTTCCGGGCGCCTCTGGCGCCTTTGTTCTTCATGGACACCAGAAACGCGGTATCTGGCGGATCATCTCATCCGGTGCCACTTATCTCGCCCACGCCGTCGGCGCCGGCAAGACCATGACGATGGCCGCCGCCGTCATTGAACAACGCCGGCTCGGCCTGATCTCGAAAGCCATGCTGGTCGTGCCCGGCCATTGCCTAGCGCAGGCCGCCCGCGAGTTCCTGGCGCTTTATCCGACAGCGCGCATTCTCGTGGCTGATGAGACCAACTTCACCAAAGACAAACGTCACCGTTTCCTGTCGCGCGCCGCCACGGCCAACTGGGATGCGATCATCATCACCCATTCGGCCTTCAAGTTCATCGCCGTCCCCGCCGTCTTCGAAAAGCAGATGATCGAAGATGAACTCGCGCTCTACGAAGTGCTCCTCACCCGGGTCGAAGGCGACGATCGCGTTTCCCGCAAGCGGCTGGAGCGGCTGAAGGAGGGATTGCGGGACCGGCTCGAGGCGCTCGGCTCGGTCAAGGACGACCTCTTGACGATTTCCGAGATCGGCGTCGACCAGATCATCGTCGACGAAGCGCAGGAGTTCCGCAAGCTCTCCTTTGCGACCAACATGTCGATGCTGAAGGGCGTCGATCCGAACGGCTCGCAGCGCGCCTGGGATCTCTACGTCAAATCGAGGTTCATCGAGACGAAAAATCCGAGCCGCGCCCTGGTGCTGGCGTCGGGGACGCCGATCACCAATACGCTCGGCGAAATGTTTTCGGTGCAGCGCTTCCTCGGGTTCGATGCCCTGAAAGAGCGCGGTCTGCACGAATTCGACGCCTGGGCCTCGACCTTCGGCGATGTGGCGACCGAGCTCGAACTGCAGCCCTCGGGCAAATACAAGCCCGTCTCGCGCTTTGCCACCTTCGTCAATGTGCCGGAACTGATCGCCATGTTCCGCTCCTTCGCGGATGTCGTACTGCCGGAGGACCTGAAGCAATATGTGAAGATCCCGGCCGTCTCGACCGGCAAACGGCAGATCGTCACCGCCAAACCGACCGACGACTTCAAGCTCTATCAGCAGGTCCTCGAGGCGCGCATCAAGGCGATCGAAAAACGCGAGGGGCCGGCCCAGCCGGGCGATGATATCCTGCTTTCCGTCATCACCGATGGCCGGCACGCTGCGATCGATCTCCGGCTGGTCGATCCCGACAATGACAACGAGCCGGACAACAAGCTCAACAAGCTGGTCGAGAACAGCTTCCGCATCTGGCGGGAGACCGGCGAAAACGAATATCTCACCCGCGAAGGCAAGCCCTTCGATCTGCCCGGTGCGGCGCAGATGATCTTCTCCGATCTCGGCACGATCAGCGTCGAGAAAAGCAGAGGCTTTTCCGCCTATCGCTGGATCCGCGATGAGCTCGTCCGCCTCGGCGTTCCGGCCTCGGAAATCGCCTTCATGCAGGATTACAAGAAGACAGAGGCGAAGCACCGGCTCTTCGCCGACGTCAATGCCGGCAAGGTCCGCTTCCTGATCGGGTCGTCGGAAACCATGGGCACCGGCGTCAATGCGCAGCTTCGCCTCAAGGCGCTGCATCATCTGGACGTGCCCTGGCTCCCCTCGCAGATCGAACAGCGCGAGGGCCGCATCGAGCGGCAGGGCAATCAGCACGACGAGATCGACATCTTCGCCTATGCCACCGAAGGCTCGATGGACGCGCAGATGTGGCAGAACAACGAGCGCAAGGCCCGGTTCATCGCCGCAGCGCTCTCCGGCGACACGTCCGTGCGCCGGCTCGAAGACCTCGGCGAGGGCCAGGCCAACCAGTTCGCCATGGCCAAGGCGATTGCGTCCGGCGATCAGCGCCTGATGCAGAAGGCTGGCCTCGAAGCCGACATTGCCCGGCTTGAACGCTTGTGGGCCGCGCATCGCGACGACCTCTTCGCCGTCCGCCGGCAAATCCGTAATGCGGAACGCGATATTGAACATGACACGCGGCGCATCGCCGAGATCGGCAAGGACATCGAGCGCAGAATTCCGACCACTGGCGAGGCCTTCGCCATGACAATTGCCGGACAATCGTTTTCCGACCGCAAGCCTGCCGGCCGCGCCCTGATGAAGGAAATCATGACGCTGGTCCATTTGCGGGAGGAAGATGAAACGACCATCGCCAGAATCGGCGGCTTCGATCTGGTCTTCTCCGGCCAGCGCTTTGCCAACAATGAATTCCAATATGACGTCGCGCTCGCACGGACGGGCGCGGAGACCGACATCGATCTCGCCCTGACCGTCACGCCGCTCGGCGCCGTCTCGCGCATCGAGCATGTCCTCGGCGGTTTCGAGGACGAGCGGTCGCAATACCGGTTCCGGCTCGACGACGCCAAGCGCCGGCTTGCCTCCTACCAGTCCCGCCAGGGCGGGGAATTCGGCTTCGCGGAGGAGCTTGCCGACAAACGCCGGCAGCTCGATGTCATCGAGGCCGATCTGGCAGACGAGGTCCTGACGGAGGGAAAGAAGGCCATGGAGGCGGCCTGAGGAAGAAAAGGGCGGGAGGGAGACCGGTCGCAGATCGGTCGGGTCCGGTGACGCTTCCGCTCAACCGCCGCCTGCGCCATCCCGGCCCGTCGTCCTTCGCAGGGCTTGTGAGCCCCGCTTGTCCGACCGGGCAGGGACGCTCGGCCGCAGTTGCACCGGTCCGCCCGCTCCGCGGTCCCGGGGATATCTTCGAGAAGAAGACGAGAAAGGGAACCGGCGGCATGCCGGGTTCTCAAACCCAACAAGGAGCTTCCCATGCATATCATCAAGATCGACCCGCGCGCGCTGAAGGACAATCCCGACGACGCCCGCAAGTCCAAATCCACGCCGCAGGGCGATGCTCTGCTCGCCGCGACCATCAAGGCCGTCGGCATCATCCAGCCGCCCGTCGTCTCCCCCGAAGCCGATGGCGGCAACGGCTTCATCATCCAGGCCGGCCATCGCCGCACCAGGGGCGCAATCGCGGCCGAGCTCGAGGAGATCGAGGTCATCGTGACCGATCCGGCCGATGACGGCGGCGCCATGCGCTCCATGGTCGAGAACATCGCCCGCGAACCGCTCAATCCGGTCGATCAGTGGCGCGCCATCGAGCGGCTGGTCGCGCTCGGCTGGACCGAGGAAGGCATCGCCGCGGCGCTGTCGCTTTCGGTTCGCCAAATCAAGAAGCTCCGGCTTCTTGCCAATGTGCTTCCCGCCATGCTCGACCAGATGGCGAAGGGCGACATGCCGGACGAGCGGCAGCTCAGGACGATCGCCGCTGCCTCGATTGCCGAGCAGAAGGAGGTCTGGAAGGCCCACAAGCCGAAGAAGAACGAGACCACTTCGTGGTGGTCGGTCGCCAATGGTCTCTCGAAGACCCGCATGTATGCCCGCGACGCCAGCTTCGACGACGATCTGGCACAGGCCTACGGGATCGCCTGGGTCGAGGACCTCTTCGCGCCGGCCGACGAGGACAGCCGCTACACGACCGACGTCGAGGCATTCCTCGGCGCCCAACAGGAATGGATGACCAACAATCTGCCCAAGAACGGCATGATCACCGAGCTCAATGGCTGGAACGGTCCGGAACTGCCGAAGAAGGCCGAGCGCGTCTACGGCAAGCCGAAGAAGTCCGACCATACGGCGATGTATCTCGACCGCGACGGCAAGGTGCAGTCCGTCGTCTACCGGATGCCCGAGCCGAAGGCGGCGAAAGGCAAGGGTGGGGATGGCGGCGCCGTCGCGCCGGCGCAGCGCCCCGATGTCACCCAGAAGGGCCAGGACATGATCGGCGATTTCCGGACCGACGCGCTGCACGAGGCGCTTCAACGCGCACCGATCGAGGACGACACGCTGATGGCGCTGCTCGTCATCGCCTTTGCCGGTCAGAACGTTCGCGTCGATTCCGGCTCAGGCAATGCGGGGTCGTTCCGGAGCCAGATCGCGCCCCATGCCGCCAACCTGGTCGATGAGACCGGTAATCTTGCCTTCGACAAGGACATGCTGCGCATCGCGGTCCGCTCGGTGCTGATCGAGGTGCTGTCGTGCCGCCGCAACATGTCGAACAGCGGCATCGTCTCGCGGATCGCCGGCGCCGTCGTCGGGGCCGATAGCTTTCTGCCCAATATGGGGACGGAGGACTTCCTCCTGTGCCTGTCCCGGCAGGCGCTCGAGGCGGCATGCGCGGAGACCTCGGTGCTGCCGCGCAACAAGGTCCGCGACACCCGCGCCGCGCTCGTCGAGCATTTCCAGGAGGAACGCTTCGTGCACGGGTCGGCGCTGTTCGCGCCTGAGGCGAACGAACTCGCCGACTGGAAGGCCCACAACGAGATCGTCGAGGACGAAGACGCCACCGACATCGATGGCTCCGCCGACGAGGCGGGTGAGGGCGACATCGACCCGGATGCCGTCTCCGAAGGTTTCCGCGAAGCCGCCGAATAGCGCTCTTCTTCCTTCCGAATGCCCATCACGCCGCCGGCATCGTCCGGCGGCGTTTCCGTTTCCACTTATCAAACAAGGAAGACACAATGTCTGCCAAGCTCATCTTCGACCATGCGCCGATTGGCGCGATCATCGCCTATTCGGACGGCACGCCGCGGCCGCCGGAGCGTCACCGTAGAAAGCTCGCCGACTGGAAGAACCGCAACGGGGCCGGCCGGCTGATTTGCAAGCGTGCCGCCGTCGAGCGCGGCACCCATACGATCCCCGCATCTTTCACTCTGCATGAGCGCGATTACGGGTCCAATGGCACGGTCGTCATGCGGGTCCACAAGACCTTCGACGTAAACTCACCACGAGGCTTCACGGTGCGCGAGTTGCCTGAACCCGGCTCGGTCCTTGTCATGAGCCGGCCGGGCGACCTCGGGGAGCTGGTTCATCTCGCCGCAAACCGCGGCGCCGCGGAAGACTGGCTCAACCGGCACGGCTATCCCGAAGCCGAGCTGCAGGAGGCCACGGCGCCGGCGCCGGATACCGGGAGGGCGGCGTGAATGTCCCTGGCGGAACAATCGTGCTCTCTCGGATGGAAGCAGCGCATCGGCAGACGAGGGCGCATCTCGAACGGATTGAACGCCAGATCTCGGCGAGGGCGGAACGCATGACGACGACGGCCAAGGCGAAAGCCCGAAGACATCCCCGCGGGGGATCGGGCTGGGCACGGACCGATGAAGCCATGTTCAGGGCCTGCGTCGACCAGATTAGCTTCGAGAGACGCGGAGAAGTCGAAGCCCTCAGTCGTAAGCTTATCCGGCAGGAGCATGCGATCGCCTTCGTCAGGGCAAAGACCATCAGCAACGGGCCGGCCGCCAAACCGGATGCGCAAGCCGTATTGTGACGCCAGGAGCGTGTGCGGCGGGCCACGGTCATTTCCTTCACGTTGGGCGCCGGTGGAATGCCACCCCTTCCGGCCTCCCTTCGGTTCTGGTCGCGGTCGTAAACCGGCGGCCGGAGCCTTCAAGGCCGCTGACGCGCCGCGGTGCGGCCGCACGCACCATCCTCGCCAAACCGGCCCCGCGGAACTGCGCAAGGGCTTGATAAGCCCTGCTGGCCCGCAGGACAGGTTCGCTCGACCCGGTCCGTGCGGACCCTGAAGCCCCCGTCATTCCGCCGGTTTCTTTTGCCCGCGCCCGAAGGGAGGGCCGGCAGGGGCCGGCTGGAGCCTTCGGTCAAATCGTGAAGGAAAGGAATTCCCATGACCAGCAACGCTCGTCCCTCCCGTCAATCCGGCAAGATCGTCCAGCTCCGCAAGGGCGCTTCCCTCGAAATGGTCCGGCTCGCCTGCCCTGACAGCGCCCAGGCCTCGCTCATTTCCGAAAGTTTCGGCCTTCCTGTCATCGACAGTGATGGCATCCGCGATCTCCACCACAAGATCATCGTCGACACGGCCGAATCCCTGAACGAAGGCCTTGGCGAACGAGCCATGCAGATCCACCTGCAGCGCATCGTCGGATCCTATGTCGGCTCCGCCCATGGCGCCGGTCAGTTCTATTCCCGGGCGGTCTCCGAAGCCCGAGACGCGACCGCGAAGTCGGCCAGCGATACACGCGACGAGGACCTCGACGGTCCTGTCGGATTCGACAGCAATGCCCAACGCAAGCGCGAGTTCGCGGCCGATATGGGCATTCAGGCCCATGCGCTTCGCTGCGCAGCCGAGGGCGTTGTGACCGCCTACGATGAAGTCGTCGGCGAAGCGTGGAAGCCCTTCCAACGCCAAGTCGAAAATCCCGGCCAGACCGTAGACCGCAAGGCGGCCGAAATCCAGATGGCGGCACTTGGCTGAACCGCTCGGGCGGAGCTTCGGCTCCGCCTTTTTCTAGGGCGCTCCGGAGGTCAGAATTGACAATTCAACGTAAAACAACTACTTTACGTAAAATGATGGAGCCTTGCGATGAAACAGTACACTTTTTCTGACATGAACCGCTCCTCGGGCGAAATCCTCGAGGCGGCAATGATCGAACCGGTCGTCCTCACCAAGCACGGTAAGGAGAAGCTTTTTGTTCTGTCCGCCCGCGATTATCACCGCATGCGCGGCGACCCGAGCCCGACCAAGTCCTATTCTCTGCATGATGCCCCGGACGATGTCCATGCGGAGTTGATGTCCGGCATCGACGCCATTCTCGAACCTGCCAAAGAAGATGCTTGAGCAAGGCGACGTCGCCGAGTTCCACTATCTCTGGCATCGCGAAGCGGAAAAGGGTGAGGAATCCGGCCGGAAACCCCGCCCTGTCTGCATCGTCATCAAGACGCCCGGCAATCCCGATGTCGTGTTTCTCTTTCCCTTCACCTCCAAGCAACCTCTCGCCGATCAACTCGCGCTAAGCGTCCCGGAAATCGAGTGCCGGCGCATCGGCCTTGCCGCACCGTGCTGGATTATTCTCGACGAGTTCAATCGCGTGGAGATGGATAAGGACTACGATTTCGTGTCCACCGAGCCAATCGGTTCGGTCAGCGCGGCGTTCCTCAGCAAGATAGCCGCAACGATCAAGCAAACGGCTCGCGCGTCAGCAATCAAGGCCGTGAAACGGAGCTGACGTCCGCTCCGGACGCTTCCCGACAGCTATCCTAGTCTCCCGCGCCGTCGTCTGCCTGTGAGCATATGCCCGGAGCGCCGACCCGGTTATTCAGCCTCGACCTGGCAATCAGACCGCACATGGCCGGGACTCTATCTCGGACGCAACCCAAACCCGCTCTTTGAGAGATGGCATTCCTGGTGCGGCGCGGACTTCCACGATCAACCCATGAAGGGTCCGCTCGCAAGCGGCGGCCGCTTGGCTTTGGCCTGCGCGGTGATCGCGTCCGCTAATCCGCACACTGACGGAGCCATCAAGAGCGGGATTGGCCCGCTCCAACGATGGAGCCCTCAGATGCAGCACGATCTTTCCCTCGCCCAGAAACACGCCTGGAACCTCGCCCGCACCCTCATGACCCCAATCGTCCTCTTCAAGTCCGACGACGAGTACGGCGTCCTCCCCGCCGACGAAGTCGAGGACGCCGAGATCGTCATCCTCTTCGAATACGACCCCTACACCGGCGGTCACTCGGTCCACTAACCGATCAATCCTCTCATCCTTGGCGGCGGCGTTTAACGCCGCCTTTTCCGCTGCGCGGAGGCACCGACCGAGGTCCGTCCCGGGATAGGTCCGGGCGGAGCCGGCAGCAGCGGCAACGGCTTCGCCGTCCTCCTCTTCGTTCCGGCCCTCGCCACCCCGCCGCGCTGCGCGCACCGGGGGCCCGGCTCGGGTGCCGCTCCTGCCTGCAGCCCCGCCATTGGCGGACCTCGTGACGGACCGCGATCGGCGCGGCCCTGAAAATCAGGAGGTCTGAAAATGAAAAGGAAAGAGAAAAGCCCGCGTATCGATATTTATACGCGGATCACCGAGACGATCGTCGCCGATCTGGAAAATGGCGTCCGCCCCTGGATGAAACCCTGGAGCGCGGGCGGGCTGGAGGGCCGGATCACGCGGCCCCTCCGGCACACGGGCGAGCCTTATACCGGCATTAACGTGCTGCTCCTTTGGTCGGAGAGTATCGCCCGAGGCTTCGAAGCGCCGCTCTGGATGACCTACCGACAGGCCGGTCAGATTGGAGCCCAAGTGCGCAAGGGCGAAACCGGGGCGACCGTCGTCTATGCCAGCCGCTTCACCAAGACCGAAATCGACTCTCGCGGTGACGAAGTCGAGCGGGATATCCCGTTTCTCAAGACCTACACGGTCTTTAATTGCGATCAGATCGATGGGCTGCCGGATCACTATTACCACCAGCCGGACAGGATCATCGATCCGGTGTCGCGGATCGAGCATGCCGACCGCTTCTTCGAAAACACCGGTGCGGTGATCCGCCATGGCGGGTCGAAGGCCTACTTCGCCTCCGCCAGCGACCACATCCAGATGCCGCCATTCGAGAGCTTCCGGGATGCGGAATCCTACGTCGCCGTTCTCAGCCATGAGGCCACCCACTGGACGACGCCAGCACACCGCGTCGGACGCGATCTCTCCCGCTATCACAAGGATCGCTCCGAACGGGCCCGCGAAGAACTCATTGCCGAGCTTGGCAGCTGCTTCCTGTGCGCCGATCTCGGCATCGTGCCGGAACTCGAACCCCGGCCGGATCACGCCAGCTACCTGCACTCGTGGTTGCGTGTGCTCAAAGACGACAAGCGGGCAATTTTTCAGGCAGCGGCGCATGCGCAGCGCGCGGTGACTTATCTCTACGGTCTTCAGCCTGCCGAGGTGCTTGAAGGGAGGGAGGCGGCCTGATGCTCGGCCTCCCGAATACGACTGCGGAAGGGCGATGTGCGGCGCTTGATGTTAGGCCACTTCGGCGGCGAGTTTCCGTCATCATCAATCAAGACGATGGCCCGGAACGACAGAGTATCTGCGGTGCCTGCCTATTTTCAACACGAGGGGTCAGAGCAGGCCCCCGGTATTAGCCGTGCTGCTGACAGCGGAACATCACATTCGGACCGATGCCTGCTCTCACTTTTTCCGGTCGCGCGATTGGACCCCGGAGATAGGCAGACGACTGGCCAATAGTGCCTGGGTTCGCGATCCGGTAATCAGTCTGCCTTGAACCGTGCGGAGATCGATCTGTCGATTGTGCGCCTGTAACGGGTGGCAGGCGGCATGTTCGCCACGTCACGGCCTATTCCTTTTTTCGTCGTATCTCACGGAGCTCGCCCAACGCGGTCTCGATTTGGCATGTCTGACTGGCAACCGGCTTCGCCTCGCCCGGCTTGCCGCAACGACGGGCCGGAACTTTCTTCCCCTGCCGGCTGCGCCGCCATTCCTCGCGGAGCAAGAAAGCCCCGTCCCGCCGTCCTCCATTTCATTGCGGTCCCTTCGGGATGCGCGCCGATCGTTACCGGTCTCTTCGACAGCCATCGAGGCCGCGATGGGCGCGGCCCGAAACATCGAAAAGGAATAGGACAATGGCAAACATCGGCACTTTCGCCACTACCAAGAACGGCTTCACCGGTCAGATCAAGACCCTCGCCCTCAACGTCAAGGCCCGCTTCGAGCGCGTCGAGAACCCCTCCGACAATGGCCCGCAGTTCCGCATCTTCTCCGGCGCCGTCGAACTGGGCGCCGCCTGGCAGAAGCAGGCCAAGGGAACCGAACGCGACTATCTTTCCGTCAAGCTGGACGACCCGAGCTTCCCGGCTCCGATCTACGCCACCCTGGTCGAGGTGGAAGGCGAAGAGGGCATGCAGCTGATCTGGTCGCGCCCGAACACCAACCGCGACTGATCTCCCAGAAGACAAGGGCCTCGCCGCAAGGCGGGGCCTTTTCCATGTTCACGCTGATCGATCGCACCTAGCGATGCCGTTTGACGAGAAACGCATCACAATAACCGCGGCGGCGCTTGCGGCGCTCCAGCCGGTCGAATGCCAGATCGGCATCATCGGCCGTGTCGAATGTTTCCATCATCGTTTGACCGCGCGTGCCGATCCTCCCCCAATCGCGAATGAGAGAGGCGCCCCCGAACAGCGTCGGCTGTATCGAAAGGCTGTAGAACCGCCGCATATTCTTTGCAGGGTCCACGCGCCTGAGGTGAACGGGATCGGAATTGCTCATGGCCCAGAGTCTCGCTTCCTGTGGAAGCGACGTCCAACGAATTTCTTGAATCGTTGGATACGGATCGATTCATGGAATTGATGCTAGCCCGGGATCGCACCCGTCTTCTTCGCCCGCTCAACAAGCTTCGCATAGGTGGTTCCGTTTCCTGATGGGAAGTGCTTGCACCACGCTGCGAGAAAACGCCTCTCCCGCTCGAAATCTTTTTCCTTACGCAGCAAAACAGCGACCCTCATGGGATAGTGCGGCGCCGGAATTTCTCCCGAGGTAAGATACCGTCTGAAGGCATCGGAGACAGTGTCGCACTGCCATCCAAGATCCTGGTCTGCGGTCTTCATGAAGGCGCGGAACGAGCTTTCGTCCTGGTTCAGGAAGTCCGGTCCATTTGACGCTTGGCCATAGGTGATCCCTTTCTCCAGCATTCTGTCTGTCGTCGCTCTTATTGAGTTCCGGTGAAGTCGCGCCTGCTCTTCGGCAACGACCACCTCCTGGTTCGCGAGCAAGCCGATGACATCATCGACCTTTCCAGCCAGATCGGGCGACAACTGACTGTCCGAGACGGGCGGCTTGCGAGCCGGGCGCTGCGCCTGCTTTGCCTTTATCCGTTCGCCGATCTCGTCGGCGAGTCCCGAAAGAACAGCCTCTTGGCGCTCAGACTGAGCAATCATGGACGCCGACACGCCCGCACGATGGTACTCGGCGATCTGCCATTTCAGCTGTTTGAGGTGGCTCGACACCTTGGCTTCCGGCTTACGCAAGGCGGTAATGCCAAGCTCGGGGTTCTCCGAAAGAAGCTTCTGTATTTCCTCAATTAGAACTGATCGAGCGCGAATATGGGCTTCCCATTGATCGCGACGATCTTCAGTGCGTGATGCAGAAAGCGGCTCATGGACGGTAGGCTCACCGCGGAGATGCGCGAGCGCTTCCTCCTTCGCAGCTACTTCACTGGAATAGACATCGGAGAAATATGGGTCATTCCGGTCATCGACATCGGCAATACAAAACTTCCAATCACGGTCCTGAGGAAAGACCGAGATGCGAGTTTGCCCATCGACCATCGTCGGGTTGCCGTTCTCTGAAATCGCCCAGCCTTCTGCTCTCGGCCGAACGTCTCCATCTCTTGTACTCGATTTGCGAAACAGCCATTTGAGAAACAACATGGTCCCCTCCAGTTGCAATCCATTGTCGACAGATCGCGATCTCTGACAAGCAGGGGATCAGAGTATTGGGTTCAGCGGCAGAGACGTTGATCCAATTCTTGCTGTTCGCGACGGGCGCCTCCAATCACTACGTTGCCGAGGAATGTTCTTTGTGAAATCGGTTCTCAGCCACGACCGATTTCATGTCCTCTCGCCGGAACCAGATCGCGCGCCCGCACCGGAGCGGCGGGTTGCCCGCCGTGAAAACGATCTGCTCGTCACCTCGCATGCGCAGCACTTCCTCTGGCAGGATCAGCGGCCGAGCGGCCAACTGCTTCGAGCGTGTTCGCGACGATCCCGACATCTGCGATGTCCGGCTGAGCTGGTCGACCTCGATGGTCGTGTTTCCGCATCGCCGCGAGATGTATTCGGCGGTCTCCGGATCGTTGATCGCCGCGAACGACACCCATGACGCGCTCTCGAACCATTTCGATGTCGCATCGCGGCCGCCATACGTCTCGCGCATCTGCCCGATCGACTGAAAGAGCAAGAGCAGGCTGATGCCATACTTGCGGCCGGCGTCCCGCGCGGTTTCCAGAATGCGCAGATAGCCGAGCCGCGCAACCTCATCGAGCAGGAACAGCGTCCGGCCTTTCGTCTCTCCATTCCGATTGTAGATCGCGTTCAGCAAGGCGCCGATGATGGTGCGCGCCAACCCTGGATGCGCCTCGAGTGTTTTCAGGTCGAGATTGACGAAGATGTCCGTCTTACCGTTCGCCAGGTCATCGGTCGACAGGTTCGATCCGGACACCAGCGCCGCGTAATTCGGATAGCTGAGCCAATGGGTTTCCTTGATCGCATTGGCATAGACGCCGGAGAAGGTCTCCGGCGTCATGTTGACGAAGGCGGCGACGTTTTCCCGCACGAATTCGGATTCCGAATTGTCATGGATCGTCTGCAGGCGCTCGCGCAGTTTCGGCTCCGGCTCCGATAGGTTCATGCGCACCTGGCGCAGCGTCTGCTTTTCCTTTTCCGTGTGCCCGGACAGGCAGACATCGGCGATCAATGCCGTGATGAGCTGCAGGGCGGAGGCCCGGAAGAAATCGTCGCGCATGGACGTCTGCCTGCCGACATCGGTGACGACCCAACTCGCCACGGCAACCACGTCCTCTTCCTTCGTCCCGCCATAGCGGCCGATCCAGTCGAGCACATTGAAGCCGACGGAGGCATCCTTCGGGCTGAGCACGAAGACCTCGCGTCCGGCCTTGCGCCGGTGCGCGATGACCATGGGTGCGACTTCGTTGGATGGGTCGAGCGCCGCCAGTCCGCCGCCCCATTTCAGTGCTGTCGGGATCGTTACAGAGGTGGTCTTGAAACCACCCGAGCCCGCGAAGACAAGCCCGTGGGTGGAGCCGAAGGACGCATCGAAACACAGAAGCGGCACCTTGCCGCCCGCGCCCCAACTCTCTTTCACATCAGCGCGAAACGTGTGGCTCGCGATGCTGTCCTTGTCGACGCGATAGGCCTCGCCGACGACGATTCCGCCTTCTTCGCCAAACATCCGCTTGGCCTCGCCGAGCGACATCCAGTCCGCCGATCCGTGGATCGCGCGCTTGCCCGTCAGACGGCGCGGCTTCATGCTTGCGAACGCGGCATCGCCACGTAGCGCAACGCGCAAGGCGAACATGCCGGCGACGAAACACAGCATTGCGCCGATGCCAGTGGCGGGATCGGCATATTCGATCAGCGGGTGACCATCGGGGACCGCATCCGCGAAACCGCTGAAGCGCGAAAATTCGCGCATTCCCGCAACAGCAATCACGCCGATCGCACCGATCAGAACACCAAGGCCGGCGGATTTGATCGCCATGGCGCCGCGCGTTGCGAAGAGAAAGATTACCCCAATGGCGGCGGCGGACATGTAGGGCAGGGCAATGCCGATCCGCCCGAGCGTCTGCTTCGCCTCGGCTGAATTGCCGAACCGTGTCAGCCAGGTTTCCGAGCCGGTTAGCCCAAGACACACGGCCATCATCAGGCCGACGGGAGCGATCACGAGGAGGAGCTTATTCAGGGTCACTGGAAAACGCCTCCGCTCCGATCGCCGTCAGCCTTTCCCGCTCCGCGTCGTCCGCGGCTATCCGGCTGGCGCCGTCGATCAGCAATCCGAGCAGGAGCGCCCGCTTCTCGTAGCGAAGACCAGCTTTGACGATCAGACCGCCGAGCTGGATTTTCTCGCGCGTGTCCTTCTTGCGCGCGTCGGACTGGCTCGCTTGTCGCATGCGCTCAAGCCTCGTTATTCGCGCCCGAAGACGCGCCAGCCGGGTTTTGCGCGGGCGGGGATTTCCGGGTCTCGTTGCCGCCGCCGCGAAACCGTTTCGCCAAATTCTCGAAGGCTTCGCCGAGCTTCGCATCGTCGATCTCGATCTCTCCGAGACCGGCCTTGAGCGCGAGCCGTCCGATGCGTTCGGCCTCGCGTGCTTCTGCGGCCTTGAGCTGCTCCTGCAGTCTGGCGATGTCTTCCTTGATCTTCGATGAGGGCTTTCTCATTCCGTAGGCTCCGAAGTGTGACGAATGCCGAATAGGCATGAGGAACATCGCCCGGGTGCGCGTTCAGCGCATCCCGGCAGAAATGCCGGGTCGAGAGACCCGTCTCAATGAGAGATCATCCCAGCGTTCCGAAGGAATGCGTCCAAGGGCGCAGTAATACGTCGCGAAACGCGACGTGCTGCTGGCGGCCTCTCCGGGAGGTAAGCCGCCGTCCTGCGGAACAAGTTTGGACTTGTTTCTCAGGAGCTCGATGGCCGGTGGCGATCACGCATTTCACACCCCAGCTCATTTCGCGGGGAAATGGCCGCAGCGCAGTGTTGTCCGCCGCCTATCGCCATTGCGCGAAGATGGGCCACGAGGCGGAAGCGCGCACGGTCGACTATTCCAACAAGAAGAACCTCGCCCACGAGGAGTTTCTGCTGCCGCCCAATGCCCCAAAGTGGGCTCGCGACATGATCGCCGACCGGTCCGTGGCAGGCGCCGCCGAGGCCTTCTGGAATGCAGTCGAAGCCTTCGAGAAGCGAAGCGACGCGCAGCTCGCCAAGGAATTCATCATCGCTCTGCCGGTCGAGCTCAGCCGGGACCAGAACATCGCCCTGGTCCGGCAGTTCGTCTCCGAGCAAGTTCTAGCTCGTGGTCAGGTTGCCGACTGGGTCTTCCACGACGATCCGGGCAATCCGCACATCCACCTGATGACCACGCTACGCCCCCTGACCGAAGACGGGTTCGGGTCAAAGAAGGTCGCAGTGATGGGGCCGGACGGACAACCGGTCCGAACCAAAACCGGGAAAATCCAGTACAAGCTCTGGTCCGGTGAGAAGCCTGAATTCCTCGAGCAACGGCAAAGATGGCTCGATCTCCAGAACCATCACCTTGCCCTTGCCGGGTTGGAAATCCGCGTCGATGGCCGGTCCTATGCCGAGCGCGGTATCGACATCGAGCCGACCACCCATATCGGTGTGGCGGCAAAGGCGCTTCAGCGCAAGGCCGAGACCAAGGCGAGCGCCATCGATCTCGACCGGCTCGCCCTTCATGACGCGCAACGGCAGAAAAACGCCGCGCGCATCGAGGCCCGGCCCGAGCTGGTGCTCGACATTCTGACCTTCAAAAAAAGCGTCTTCGATCAGCGCGACATCGCCAAGGTCCTGCATCGCTATATCGACGATCCCGGAAGCTTCCAGCTTCTCCTTGGGCGGATTGCGGAAAGCCCGGAATGCCTGAAGCTCGCCGATGAGACCATCGACTTCGCGACAGGCGCCCGTGTCCCGGCGCGGCTGACCACACGGGCGATGATCCGGCTCGAGGCGGAAATGGTCAGCCGCGCGTCCTGGCTTACGGGAAAGAGCGGTTTCGTCGTGAAATCCCGCGTGCTCGAAACCGTGTTTGGGCGTCACGACCGGCTGTCGCTGGAGCAGCGGACGGCCATCGAGCATGTGACCGGCGCCGAGCGGATCGCGACCGTGGTGGGCCGGGCAGGGGCGGGCAAGACCACGATGATGAAGGCCGCGTGCGAGAGCTGGGAACTGGCCGGTTACAAAGTGGTCGGTGGAGCACTTTCGGGAAAGGCGGCCGAGGGGTTGGAGAAGGAGGCGGGCATCGCCTCACGCACGCTCGCGTCCTGGGAATTGAGCTGGCAACAGGGCAGGCGACGTCTCGACGACAAGACGGTGTTCGTTCTCGACGAGGCCGGCATGGTCTCGTCCCGGCAGATGGCCACCTTTGTTGAAGCGGTCACGAAATCAGGCGCGAAGCTTGTCCTGGTTGGCGATGCCGAGCAGTTGCAGCCCATCGAGGCGGGTGCGGCGTTCCGCGCAATTGTCGAACGCACAGGCTATGCCGAACTCGAAACGATCTACCGGCAGAGAGAAGACTGGATGCGCGCCGCATCCCTCGATCTGGCGCGCGGGCAGGTCGGTGCTGCGCTGTCTGCCTACAAGGCGAAGAACAGGGTCATCGGCAAGGCGTTGAAGGTCGATGCCATTGAAACCCTGATCGAAGATTGGAACCGCGATTACGATCCGGACAAGTCGATCTTGATCCTCGCGCATCTGCGCCGCGATGTGCGCCAGCTCAACACCATGGCACGCGAAAAGCTCGTCGACCGCGGCTTGATTGAAACCGGCCACGCCTTCAGTACAGAGGATGGAGTGAGGCAGTTTGCCGCCGGCGATCAGATCGTCTTCCTGAAAAACGAAGGCTCGCTCGGCGTCAAGAACGGCATGATCGGCAAGGTCGTCGAGGCCGCGCCCGGCCGCATCGTTGCGATGATCGGAGACGGTGAGGGGGCGCATCGCGTCGCCGTCGACCAGCGCTTCTATCGCAACCTCGATCACGGTTATGCCACGACCATCCACAAGTCGCAGGGCGCGAACGTCGACCGCGTGAAGGTCCTGGCTTCGCTCTCGCTCGACCGGCACCTGACCTATGTCGCGATGACCCGGCACCGGGAGGATATGGCGCTCTATTATGGCAGCCGCTCCTTCCACCTCGCCGGCGGGCTCGAGAAGCTGCTCTCCCGAAAGAACGCCAAGGAAGTCACGCTCGATTATGCGGGCGGCCGCTTCTATGCCCAGGCGCTTCGCTTCGCCAACAATCGCGGCCTGCACCTCGTGCGTGTCGCGCGAACGCTGATGCGCGACCGGGTTCAATGGACGATCCGGCAGAAACAGAAACTCGTCGATCTCGGCCTTCGGCTTCGCGCCGCCGGCGTGCGGCTCGGGCTCGCCGATCGACCGCTTCATCAATCTCCGCAATCAATCAGAAAGGCCGAGCCGATGGTCAAGGGCATTTCCAGTTTCACAATGTCGGTCACCGACGCCGCGGACGAGAAGCTGCAATCCGATCCCGCCCTGCAGAGGCAGTGGGACAATTTCTCTGACCGCATTCGCCTCGTCTATGCGGATCCCGAAAGCGCCTTCAAGGCGATGCGCATGGAAGCCGTTGTCGAAGACCCGAACATGACCAGGCAGCGGCTCGGCGAGATCGAGCGGAATGCGGCGAGCTTCGGTGCGCTCAAGGGTCGAGAGGGGTTGCTGGCAAGCCGCGCGGATCGCGAAGATCGTCGTGTTGCGGAAGTCAACGTCCCGGCACTGCGCAAGGACCTCGAACGCTATCTCGAAATGAGGGAGAGGGCGACGGCCAAGTACAGGCTGGAAGAGGAAGGACATCGCAAACGCACCTCGATCGACATCCCGTCCCTGTCGCCCGCGGCGGCGCGCGCAATGGAAAAGGTCCGCGACGCCATCGATCGCAACGATCTGCCCGCCGCGCTCGGCTTTGCGCTGGCCGACCGCATGGTGAAAGCCGAACTAGACACTTTCAACACGGCGGTTTCGGAGCGTTTCGGCGAGCGCACATTGCTCGGCAATGCGGCCAAGACGCCGGCGGGCGCGACCTTTGACAAGGCGGCCCAGGGCATGTCGCCCGGTGACCGGGAAAAGCTCAGCACCGCGTGGCCGACCATGCGAGCCGGCCAGCAACTTGCCGCCCATGAGCGCACACAGCAGGCACTGAAACAGTCCGAGGCGATGCGGCAAGCGCAGACCAAGAGCCAGAGGCTGAAACAGTGAGCCGCTGTCGCCGGATCGCGTTGGTTGCCGTTCTCGCTTGCATCCCTCTGGCGCTGTTCGGCTTGGGCTACGGCGCCGGATTCCGGATCAATCTGACACCGAGCTATCCGCTTGGAATTTGGCGGATCGATACGATGTACCGCGATGTCCGGGTCGGGGATCGGGTCTTCATTTGCCTGCCACTGAACGATGCGTTTCGTCAGGCCCGTGAGCGCGGATATGTGCGGCGCGGCCTGTGCCCCGGCTGGCTCAGCCCGCTGATCAAGACCGTCGTGGCGCTGCCCGGGCAGTCGGTCGAGATTGGCACATTCGTCGCGATCGACGGACTCGCTCTGCCGCAATCCGCAATTGAGCGGCGTGACGGATCGGGCAGGGAACTGACGCCCGATCCCGGCGGCGTCGTGCCCCCGGGCACCGTGTTTCTCCATTCGAAATACAGAGGTTCCTATGACTCCCGCTACTTTGGGCCGATATCGGCCAAAGGTGTTCTTGGTCTGGCCAAGCCGGTTCTCACCTTCGAGCCGTAGCCCGCTGACCGCTTTGGTGTTCATCGCCGCCGCCGCCATCGTGGGTGCAATCGGATGGAGCGGCGAAGTGCTACTCCTCCCGGTCGCGTGCCTCTTTCCCGCGCTTTGGGCGTTCGCTCCCACGCGGCTGGTCGCAGGTCTGGTTTCGATGGCGTATTTCATGGCGGCTTCGAGAGGCTTGCCCAACGGCGTATCGATTTTCTACGCGAGCGATATCTGGGTCGGGCTCGGTCTCTGGATCGCCGCGTCGCTGCTGTTCGTTGCAGTACACACGGTGCTTTGGTCTCCAAAGCCCGGATGGCATCGGCCGCTACGATATCTGTTGGCCGCGATCCTGATGAGCGTACCGCCCTTCGGGATTGTCGGCTGGGCGAGCCCGATCACAGCTGCCGGCGTGTTGTTTCCGGGATGGGGATGGGTGGGACTTCTCGTGGCGTTCGTCGCCTTGTTAGCCATGACCACGCGGGTGTGGCCGGTTGTGACAATGGTACTCGCCGGTGCCTGGACGTTGTCAGCGATAAGCTGGGCGCCAGCCGTTCCTCCCGAAGGCTGGGTCGGAGTCAACACGGAGTTCGACTACCTGGTCGCTGGAAACCATGCCGACTATGCTCAACATGTGGCGACGATCGCGCTTGTCAGACGAGCAACTTTGGACGGCGCCACCACAATCATCCTTCCCGAAAGCGCGCTCGGGATCTGGACGCCGACCACCGAGCGCCTCTGGGTCCGAAACCTCGCCGACCTCGATGTCGTCGTCGCCGGCGGCGCCGTTGTCGTCAACGAGAGGGGCTATGACAATGTCATGATCGAGCTGACGGGCGAGGGGGCAAGGATCGTCTACAGAGAGAGGATGCCGGTGCCGGTCTCGATGTGGCGGCCATGGGCATCTGGCGGGGCGTCGGCGCAATTTTTCGGTAATCCCATCGGCAGATTTGCCGGAAGGTCGATCGCGCCGCTGATCTGCTATGAGCAGCTCATCGTGTGGCCGATCCTGCACTCCATGCTCCTTGGTCCGGATGTCAACGTGGCGATTGGCAATGGCTGGTGGACCGGTGACACCGACATAGTGGCGATCCAGAAGACGAGCGCCAGGGCGTGGGCGTCGTTGTTCGGACTGCCACTCGTCATCGCCTTCAACACCTGATGGGACCTTTCAGATGATCGACATCGACCTCATTCAGCAATGCGCCGATCCCCGCCTTGAGATCGCCGTGGTGCAGCAGTTCGTGGCCGAAATAAGCGCGCCGGACCACCTCGCCATCCGTGTGTTCCAGGGCGACAAGATGATCCTCGTCCCGCCCCCGGAAACGGCCGAGAAGGCGATTGAGACCACCCGGCAATGGGTCGGCAAGGCGAATGTCAGGGTAGGGCTGACCCAATTTCCTGCGGGGCTCGGTGTTACCGATCCATCGGAGATCGGCCTCGAACTCTTCGATACCTGCGAGAACTTGCGTCTTGGGACGGAACTGTTCGGGAAGGTTCTGCGGATAGTTGGCCAAGGCCGCGAAGAGGATGAGGCTTCGGATTTTCAAACGGCGGTAAAGGCTTATTTCACGGGCTGGTTCGAGGGAGAGCAGGTTTTCTACGCGGAGGAACCGGAGTCGACGCATCCTAGCGAATCGGTACCGGCTCGGCTCTTGCCCACGACCGGCCCCAATATGCTTAGAGACGTGTTTTCTGTGCTGATGCCAGGTGGGCCAGTCGAAAGCCGGTTGATCTGGGAGAGCTCTCGCTTTGCGGTCAACCCGCGCATCTTCGAAGCGAAGGACCGGGCCGAGGCTAACCATACGGTGAACCGGACCACCGTGGAGCTCCTGTGCGGGATGGTCGAAACCGCCCAACAGGCCGGCATCGAGCACATCGTGTCCGTCTTCGACGCCAGAATGGCCCGGATTTTCAGGTTGATCGATTGCCGCTTTGAGCAACTAGGGACGCCGGCGCGAATCGGCAAGACGATGACTTATTCCGGCCTGTTCGATATGAGTGGCGACATGCGGTCCCGGCTAGGTGCGGCGGGCAATTTCCGCGAGCCGGTTCTCACCGATGTTGCACTGCCGTTACGGTCAGCAACCGGACATATGGCAAATGCCGAATAACTCCAATGAAAACACGTAGGCTAGGAGCCTGTCCGAATAGTCGCTTTTGAGTGTGTTGTCGGAACTGGCGCGACAGATCTTCTTGTCATGTTTGCGCCTTTGCGAGCTTGAGGATGTTGTGGGCGGTGCAGATGAGGGTCCATTCGGCCTTCACTTTATCAGCACCGCGTAACAGGAACTGCCTGAACCCTCTTGCCTGCTTGATCTGTCCGAACACCGGTTCCACCACCTGCTTTCGCAATCGGTAGCGACTTCGTCGCCCGGCCCGCTTGAGCTTGCGTTGCATGGCTTGGGTGAGCGGTCTGCCCTTGTGTCTGGGCTTGTCGGGATGCTTGGCCCGACCGGTTGCGACGTAGGCTGTGATGGCGCGCTCTTGCAGGGCCTCAAGGTTTGCCTCGCTCATGTAACCGCTGTCGGCCGAAACCTCTTCGGGTCGACGGCCGAGCCCCGCCTCGATGCCGTCGACGAGAGGCACGAGCTGGCCATGATCGCTCATGCTCGCCGTCAGGCCGTGCGCCACGATCACTTGCGCGTGCCCGTCAACCGCCGCCTGCGCATTGTATCCCTGGACGAAGCCGTCCCTGGTCTTCAGGATGCGGCTCTCGGGATCGGTGAAGTTGCGTTGCGCCTTGCCGTCGGGTACATCGCGCGACGGTTTGGGCGTCTTGCCAGTCTTCTTGCGCCCTTGCGCTGGTCTTCGGCAGCCGCACGCCGGCGGGTTTCCGCCGCCGCAGCAGCCCTGGCCTCGGCCTCCAGAGCCTCCCTGGCCTCGCGGATCTTCGCGAGCCGTTTGGGCTTGTCCTTGACCCAGTCCGGCATCTCGTCGCCGCGCTTGCCCGGCCCGTAAAGCCGGTCCTCATCGGCGTCAGCCGCCTCGGCAGCTTCCAGCTAGACCCGCACCTGGGCTGCCAGTTCCTCTTCGCGCCGGATCATATGGGCATAGCTCATCGCCTTGTGCTTCGACGCGTTCGCCTTCACCTTCGTGCCGTCCAGCGCAACATGGCCCAGCTTGACAAGGCCCGCCGTCGCTGCCAGCCGCAGCACCTGCACGAACAGTTCCGACAACGCCGCCAGATGACGCCGTCGAAACTCCGAGATCGTGCGGAAGTCCGGACCGTCCAGCGCCACGATCATCATGAAATCAGCCCGCTCCCGGCACGCCCCGGCAATCCGACGCGATGAATAGATCCCAACCGCATAGGAGTACAAAAGCAGTGCAACCATCATCGTCGGATCGTAGGGAGGCTGACCCTTCGCGCCACGGTAGCTGGCATCGATCGCCGTCAGGTCAAGGCTCTCGCGCACAAGATCAACGACAAACCGGGAAAGATGGTCGGCGGGAACAAAATCCTGAACCGACGGCGGAATCAGAAGGGTCTCGTCAAGACGCCAGGCGCGAAATCTCTTGCTCATGGGCTATATTCGAATCAGACTCGCCTCCAAACGTCGAGAAAATTTCAATTCTCAGACAAACTCCTAGCGTCTGGCGTTCGTTAACCTGATCAAATATGCTTCTCCCCGAGGCGGTACGCGCGGCCTTGGGGCTTAGAAACCCCTCCCTAGCGGCTTGGCACCGGCCGACGCGGTGCCAGGATCCTTCGGCTTACGGCCGGGGGCATGTGACGCATGTCCAGGTGCCTCGGTGCTAAAGGTCGCAGGGCCGTCTAGGGGGGGTTCTAACCCCCGGCTTGGGGTCGAGATCTTATATTTTGCGGGGGCGTACTGCGGACCAAGCCGTGGGAATTTGCTGCTATTGCCAGAACCGATCAGTCTCAATCTTGAACCGTCATCGCTGAAGTATTCCGTTTCCGCGATTCTTGCCGGCTTGAACGAGTCCGCGCTTGAGCGTGTCGCTCTGGACGTCATTCGTGAGCAGACCAGCGACAACGCGACGACGATGGAGCTTCTGCGCGAGGTCGCCAACCTGATGCATACATCGGGTCTGCCCGACACGCAGTTGCTGCCTGCCGCGGCCACCTTCCTTGGCCAGACCGTGGTGAACCAGGCGTCGAACGCGGCGTTTCAGGACGGCTTCGTTGTCGTCTGCGGGATTTTCCTCCTCGCTCTGATTCCGACTTGGCTGATGTGGCGCGCGGCGTCTTCGACCGCATAGCGGGGATATCTCCACTATGATGTACCTAAAATTCCGTGACAGAAACCCTTCGCTAACAAGCCGAAAGCGCAATAGCGCCGGCTCGGGTATCACCAAGGGAGACATGGAAATGACTGATGTCGACCCAGACGACAAGGAAAACGAACTTCCGATCACGCCAGCGCAATGCCGTATGGCGAGGGCTGGTGTGCAAATGTCGGTGCGCGAGTTGGCGCATCTGGCTGAGGTTTCCGGTCTTACGGTCACGCGGTTCGAGAACGGCGATGTCACTTGTCCGGTGGAGACGATATTGGGACTTATGATGGTGTTGGAGGCGCGCGGTGCACGTTTCTTATCCAATTCGGCAGGAATTGGTGTCATGATAGTAGATCATTAACGCAAATGCGCAAAGGCTGGATGCGAGGCTTTTATGATAAGCAACGAGTTCCCCCACGTGCATCCGGCAAAAGACGGCGACCTGCACACGATGCTGCCGGCGGATGCGATATCGAAGGTTATCGATCTGGGTTGGGCAGAGCTCCATCCGACGGTGGCTGCCGGCATGATCCCCTAAATCGTAGCCTTGGTCTACGCGCCCAGAGACAACGCGGAGATCAACTCGGTCCTCGTTCTCCTGCAGCTGGCGTACGATTTCTCGCGTGGCGATTTCCCGCGGGCCTCCAATGTCGTTTTTTAGACTTAAACCAAGCAAGGATCCTTCCCGCACCTAATTCGGAGCAAGGCCGAATGCCCGCACCTCGTCCTTGATAATCCCGATCATGCGGTTGAAAGGCGCGGTCCGGGCGATAGAGTTGCGATAGCTAATGCCGGTGGCGATCCGCCAGTCGTAGCTCGGCACTGGCAGCGCTGCGAGGCCGGATCCGAGGCGGGGATGTAGCAGCGGTTCCGGTAAGCTGGTCAGGAATCCGTTGTTCCGCACGAGATCGAGCGCCAACGCCAGCGAGTGCGTCGACACGATCGTACGTGGCGACGGCACGTCCGCCTTCTTGAACAGAGCCTCGATTCTCCCCAGAGCCAGTGAGTCATAGCTTAGCTGAACCCAGGCGCGCTGCGACAAGTCCGTTTCGCGAACATCCGTCGCGGCAGCGAGCGGATCGTCTGCCGCTGCGACGATCCTGTTCGACTGATTGTAGAGCGGGATCTCCTGAACCCCGACCGACAGCGTTTCCGCTCCGCTGCGCAGGCCGCCGAAATAGGCGCCAATCTCACCTGTGTTGAGCGCCGGTAACATGATCGCGCCAACGCCGGTCCGCACGGATATCTGCAGGTTCGGAAACTCGTTGGAAAGCCGCGCAAGCACGTGAGCCATGAACGCGGCCTCATAGGTCGGGCCGACGCCGATCCGCAACGCGCCTCGCGCCCCGTTGCGGGTGGCCGTGAGATCGAAGAGCGCGCTGTCCCATTGCATCTCGATCTCTCGCGCCCGGGTATAGAACGCCTGTCCGGCCTGGGTCAGGGTGACGCCACGCGACGAGCGTTCGAAAAGCGCCGCGCCGAGATGGAGCTCAAGCTCGCGCAGCGACTTGGAGAGGGCCGGCTGGCTGATGTTCAAGTGCCGTGCCGCTGCCTGAATACTGCCCAGTTCGGCGGTGGCGAGGAAGTGTTTCAGGCGCCAGATGTGATCCATTTATAACTCCGGGTTATACCTTTTATACACAAAAATATTAGTCCCGCGAGGACAAACCGTCTAGACTCACATCGTCCGTAAGAAAGTGGGTTCTTGATGCGCGCCGTTTTTGTTTTGTTCGATTCACTCAACCGTCTCGCGCTTGGTTGCTATGGCGGAGGGGCGATTGCGACCCCCAACTTCGATCGCTTCGCCCAGCGGGCCGTGACCTTCGACAATCATTATGTCGGCTCGCTGCCCTGCATGCCGGCCCGGCGCGACATGCATACGGGTAGGCTGAACTTCATGCACCGCTCCTGGGGTCCGCTCGAACCTTTCGACAATTCGATGCCCGATATCTTGAAGCAGGCCGGCGTGCACACACATCTCATCAGCGACCACTTCCACTACTACGAGGACGGCGGCGCGACGTATCACAGCCGCTACAAGACCTGGGAGTTCATTCGCGGACAGGAATACGACCCGTGGATCGCGATGGTGCAACCGCCTTTGGAGCGCTTCAAGGAAATGTATTCCGACAAGCACTACAACGTGCCGACGGAACCGAAGCGGCGGCAGCATCAAGTCAATCGCGAAAAGATACGAATAGAGGAGGATTTTCCCGGCCCGGCGTGCTTCGCGCGCGCCTTTGCCTTCCTCGACGACAACCGCATGGCGGACAACTGGTTTCTGCAACTCGAATGCTTCGATCCGCACGAGCCGTTCTTCGCGCCCGAGAAATACCGTCAGGAGTACACGACGGGCTACAATGGCTCGATCCTCGACTGGCCGAAATACGCGCCGGTCAAGGAAAGCCCGGACGAGATCGCGGAAATCCGGGCGAACTACGCCGCTCTCGTGGCCATGTGCGACGCCTATTTCGGCAAGCTTCTGGACTATTTCGACGAGCACGATCTCTGGTCCGATACCTGCCTCGTGCTCACGACCGATCACGGTTTCCTGCTAAGCGAGCATGATTGGTGGGGAAAGAACCTGACGCCATATTACGAGGAGATCTCGCATATCCCGTTGATCGTCCACCATCCGGACTATGCCGCGAAGGCGGGGACACGGATTGCGACGCTGAGCCAGACGACGGACCTTATGCCGACGTTCCTCGAGGTCTTCGGCCATTCGGTGCCGAAGGAAGTCACCGGCAGGTCGATCCTGCCCCTGATCGACGGAGAGCCCGGCCCCGAGGCGCTGATATTCGGCATGTTCGGCGGTCCGGTTGGCGTGACCGATGGCGAGTACAGTTTCTTCCGCTATCCGGCGAACCTGTTCGACGAACAGCTTGGCGAATACACCCTAATGCCCACGCACATGACAGGGTTCTTCGGGCCGGACGAGCTTGCGACCGGGCGGATGGCCGGCCCCTTCGAATTCACAAAGGGGCAAAGGCTTCTGCGCTATGATGCGCTCAACTCCGCGCGACGGCCTCCGGGGCTTGATGGAACCAAGTTCGCAGCTTTCGAATCCACCATCTATCACAATACGTCGGACCCCAATCAGCTTCGTCCGATATACGACGCGGAGATCGAGGCGCGACTGAATAAGGAGATCGTGAGGCTCCTTAAGGTGCACGATGCGCCGCCCGAATACTTCAACTGGATCGGCCTCGCCGAGGGCGCGGACGTGAACTGAAAACGCATAATGGGAGGAACTGAAAAGTGAAGAGAACAGCATTCAGCATTGCAGCCAGCCTTCTGGCGCTGGCAGCCGCCACGTCGGCGCACGCCAAGGATCAGCCGGACATCACCATGGCGATCAACCAGTCGCCATGGCTGAATTCCTTCGTCGCCATGGTCGATCTCTACGAGGAGGAAACCGGGAACGTCGTCGATCTTGACGTCAATCCGTTCGGGGGACTGCTGGAAAAGATCCGGAACTCGGTGCGCGGCGCCGAAGGCACCTACGATCTTGTCAACATCAACTCGCTCTGGCTGTCCGAGATCTATTCCGGCGGCTTCCTCGCGCCGCTTGGCGAGGTACAGGAAGGCTACGCGCTTCACGATGGCGTCCTGAGCTACGGCGCGACCACGAAGTGGGATGCGGCGGTCGGGTCATTCTCGCCGGACGGCGCGCTGATGGGTGTGCCGGTCAACGGCAACGTCCAGGTCCTCTATTACAACCAGGTGATCTATGACGAACTCGGCCTGTCGGTTCCCGACACATGGGACGACCTTTACGCGAACGCTAAAAAAATCGCAGAAGCCAAGGGCATTTACGGCTTCGTTCCGCGCGCGGCTCGCGATTCGATCGTCTACAATATCACCCCCTACATCTTCAGCCACGACGCCGCGTTTTTCCGGGTGACGGGCCCGGGACAGGCCGCGATCGGGCTGAATACGACCGGGGGGCTTGCGGCGCTGAAAACCTATCTGAAGATGTCAGGGGAGGATGTTGCTCCGCCGAATCCCGGTGCCATCGCGCAGGGTGAGCTTATCCAGCTTCTGTCCACCGGCAAAGCCGCGCAGGCGATCGCAGTGATCGCCGCTTGGGGCGCGCTGGAAAACCCCAACGAGTCCCGGGTTGTCGGCCAGATGTCGGCATCGTTGATACCCGCAGGTCCGGGCGGAACACACGCGTCGAGCGCCGGTCACTGGGTCGCGGGTATCCCCAAGAACGTGTCGGCGGAGCGCCAGCGCGCAGCGCTGGCCTTTTTGGACTGGTTCCAGTCCCAGGCGCTCCAAGTGAAGTATGTCGAAGCCGGAGGCGTACCCGTGCGTGGCGATCTGGCGGAAACCGGTCTGGGGACGAACAACTCTTACCGTTTCCTTGGGGCCTATTCGGCAAATGCGGCAAATGCGGTGATGGGTCTGCCTTTCGCGGCCGCCGCCGAAGCATCCGACGCGATGGCCCTGCACTTCAACCGGGCCGTCATCGGGGAGGAAAGCCCCGAGGTGGCGCTCAATGCGGCGGCCGAGGCCCTGGCGGGCATACTTGAGCAGAACGGCTTTACCGTCACCCGCCAGCCAGACCTCTGAGCCACTTCGCTAGCGCCTCTGGACGGAACCAGATGAACACCATGATCAAACCGGGTGTCGTAATTCGTCGGAACAAGCGATGGCTGGTGCTGTCGCTTGCGCCCGTCGCGGTGTTCTTCATGGTTCTGTCCGGGTTTCCGGTGCTGAACCTTCTGGGTCTGAGCTTCTTCGATGTGGAATGGCGTGAAGGCGCGGCCGAGTTCAACTATATCGGTCTGGAGAACTACCGCCGGCTCTTCCTGGAGGAAACGATATACTGGGCGGGGGTGCGCAACACGCTCGTCTTTGCGGTGACGGTCGTGACCTGCCAGATGGTCCTCGGGTTTTCGATGGCGCTGGCCGTGAAGCGGGCGGGGTCGGTCGGGCGAACGATCCTGACCGGCATCTTCCTCCTGCCGATCGTGATCCCCCCAATCGTCATTGGCACGATGTGGCGTCTGGTCATGGGGCGCGAGTTCGGGCTGGCGAACACGCTGCTTCGTTGGTTCGGTCTGAACGAGGTCGATTGGCTCGGAAACCCTGACATCGCGCTCGCATCGGTGATGTTCGTGGACATCTGGCACTGGACGCCTTTCGTCTTTCTTCTCATGCTCGCCGGTCTGGAGTCGCTTGACGAAGAAGTTCTGGACGCGGCCCGATTGGATGTGACCGGCTTCTGGCAGGAGGTGCGCCATATCGTGCTGCCGCTGATGCTGCCTACGATCCTCATCACGGTGATTTTTCGGGTCATCCTGTCGTTCAAGGTCTTCGACGAGGTCTATCTGCTGACATCAGGCGGGCCAGGCACGGCCACGGAGGTCGTTAACTTTTCGATTTACCGTACCTTCTTCCGGCAGGATCAGGTCGGGTACGGTTCGGCGATGTCGGTGGTCACATTGTTTGCCATAGCGCTCACGATCATCCTCGCGCGCGGAGTGCTTGCCCGCCGCAGGAACGCGGAGGACGCAGGATGACCCTGCGTCGAACCTCGGGTCGCGTTGCGGCAAATGTTTTAGTCTGGGGCTATGCGGGAATAATTCTGCTGCCGACACTTTGGGTGTTATCCAATGCCTTCAAATACAAGATCGATATCATAACGGGCGCGACGCTCAGTCCGGTCACCTGGAGCAATTTCGAGCAGCTTCTTTTTTCGCGTCAGTCCCAATTCCTGTGGAACCTGCTCAACAGTGCCTTTGTCGCTGTCAGTTCAACCGCGATCGTCATCGTTATTGCCACGATGGCCGCCTTTACGCTCGGCCGCTTGAGAGTACCCGGGTGGGTTCGCTGGCCGATCCTGGGCTGGGCACTGTTGTTCCAAATGCTTCCCACGCTCACCTTCGTGGGTTCCTGGTATGTCATGTGGTCGGCGATCGGACTGCACGGAACCTATGTCTCGGTCATCCTGACCCATGTCGTGCATAATCTGCCGATGGGCCTGTTCCTGATGCTGAGCTTCATGTTCGCATTGCCGCACGAGATCTTTCAGGCTGCGCGCATGGACGGATGCTCGAACAGCCAGATGTTCTGGCGGGTGGCCTTCCCGCTGGTGCGGGGTGGAATGATTGCGGCGACGGCGCTGATCTTCATCTTTTCCTGGAGCGACTTCGCCATCGCTTTGACGCTGACCTCGCCGGCGACGATGACGGCTCCGGTCGCCATCGCAACCTTCGCGCAGGAATACGACATCCGCTATGGCGAGATGGCCGCCGGGACTCTCTTGTCAATCGTCCCGGCGCTGATCCTGATCCTCGTCGGCCAGCGATTTATCGTCCGCGGGCTTCTGGCGGGCGCAGTCAAGTAGACACGGAGAGAAGGGAGTCTCATGGCAACCGTCACCCTTAAGGGGGTACGAAAGAAATACGGTCGGGTAGAGGTTATTCCGCCGATCGATCTGGAGGTTCCGAGCGGCGAATTTATCGCCCTCGTCGGTCCTTCGGGTAGCGGTAAGTCCACGTTGTTGCGGATCATTGCGGGTCTGGAAGAGATCGACGCGGGTCGGATTTTTGTGGACGGCAAGGATGTTACGCAAACCGAACCGAGTGATCGGGACATGGCGATGGTCTTCCAGTCCTATGCGCTCTATCCGCACATGACGGTCGCCGAGAACATGATCTTTGCCCTCAGGATGCGCGGGACGGATCCCACCGAGATCGCCCGCCGTCTCGAAGCGGCGCTAAAAATGCTTGGCATGTCGGAATACGCCAACCGCCGACCCGGTCAGCTCTCCGGCGGGCAAAGGCAACGCGTGGCCATGGGTCGGGCGATCGTTCGGCAGCCGCAGGTCTTTCTTTTCGACGAACCTCTATCCAATCTCGACGCCAAGCTGCGCGCGGCGACAAGACTGGAATTGCGGGCGTTGCACGATCAACTGGGGGCCACTTCCGTCTTCGTCACTCACGACCAGATCGAAGCTATGACCATGGCTGACCGCATCGTCTTGCTCGACGGCGGTCGTATCCAGCAGATTGGAACGCCGCGAGAGATCTATCGCGAACCGCAGAACCGCTTTGTCGCGAGTTTCATCGGCTCGCCCGAGATCAATATGCTACGCGGCATGCTGGCATCCGCGGCCGGCCGCCTCACCTTCGAGGGGCTACCGCTGTCCGAGTCATTGCAGGCCGCTGCGGGTCGCGAGGTCGATCTCGGCATTCGTCCCGAGCACATCAGGGTCTGGCCAGACGCAGCACCGGATCGCTGGCCCTTCGAAGTGGACGCGGTGGAGTTTACCGGGCACGACGCGTTCCTCGTCGGCAAAACCCCGGCAGGCCGGGTTACGCTCCGTATCGACCCGGACAATGACCGTGGTTTGGCCGATAGCGTTGTCGCTGGTCAGCAGCTTCATGTGCAGTTGCAGGAGCGACATATATTGCTTTTCAATCCTGACACTGGCGTTAGGATCACGAATGGCTGAGACATGCAGGCTGCGGACCCTGCGTTTCGATGGCGGCACCGAGGACGGCGCTCGGCTGATCGAGGTCGAAAACGCGGCCGGACTCTCAATCGATCTACTTCCCGATCGGTGCCTTGATGTCGGGATTGTGCGCTATCGCGGCGTGCCTTTCGGATGGATAGGCGAAAACGGGCTGGCCCCGGCCCGACCGGGAGAGATGGATCAGGCCCTTGGCGGTCTGCTCTGCACTTGCGGATTTGATCACATCCGCCAACCGGCGAACGACGGCCTCCGGCACTTCCCGCTGCATGGCTCCATGTCGCTCAGGCGCGCTATCGTGACAACGACGCAAGTGCTGGAGGACGGTTCCGCCGAGGTCTGTGCAACGGTCGCCCACGGAACCCTTTCAGGTCAGTCCTGGCGGCTCCATCGACGCGTGACACTGCCTCCCGACCGTGCCGAAATCAGTATTGAAGACCGGGTTGAAGCGCGCGGGCGAGGGGAGATCACGCCCATCATGGCACTCTATCACATCAATCTCAGCGCCCCGCAATTTTGCCCGGATACTCTAGTCGAGATCGCAACTCGCATGCGTCCGGACCTGCCCGGCACCGAGGACTTCACCTTCTGCGAACCCGCACCGGCCAATGGGAACCTTATCCAGGTGTCGGATGGTGGAAGGGATCCGCGACGGTGCTTCCGGTTGTCGTTCGACAAGCAGGCCCTGCCTTGGCTACAGTTTCATCGACGTACGGCGGCTGGCGGTGGTCTTTTCTGTATCGAACCGACCACTCATAACCGTCAGCCTCGCGGTGAACTCCTGCGCGATGAAACACCGCTTAACGGTTCTGTCGAGCGCCGTTTTCAGTTAGTCATGAGCTTCGGGTCGGGGTCCGCCTGAGTTGTTCTCGGGCGCGGGATTATCCCGCGAACAGGAAGGGCGGCGTCATTCTGCCGCGCTTGCGGTCCCGTCGAAGGCACCCTCGACCTCCCAGCGGCGCGCGATGGTGCCAAGCGTGTCCAGCACGCCACGCAGCTCCGCGCCGCGCTCAGTCAATCCGTATGTTACAGCCGGTGGGATGGTCATAGCCTGCTCGCGCCAGACCACACCGGCATGTTCCAGCATCCGCAACCGCTCGGTCAGGACGCGAGTGGAAATCCCGGGCACCAGACGCTTGATCGCACCGAAACGCTGCGGTCCCTGCTCGGACAGAACCCAGAGGATGTATATCGTCCAAGGGCCTGTGATGACACGCAGCAGCGCCTCCATCGGGCAGGAAGGGGGCAGGACGCTCTTCATCGTGGATAGCCCTCACAGTCAAAGGAAGTTAGTTACTTTTACGTGCCTACTTTCTCCAATGAAGCAAGGCATCTAAAGATACTTAACGAGAGAACGGCGGCTGAACAAGCCGTTGCAAACAGGGAGAGCGGCAATGAGCGACAAAGTGGCAAAGTATGTCTATTGGATTGCGACCGGCCTTGTGGCGCTGGTCTATCTAGGTGCCGCGGCCTTCTACATCTCGTCCCACGACATGGTCGCGGGCATGTATCGCGAGGTGCTGGGCTATCCCACCTACATCATCTGGCCGCTCGCGATTCTGAAGATCGTTGGCGCGGTGGTGATCCTCTGGCGCCCTTCGGCGATGCTGGTGGATTGGGCATATGCGGCGATGTTCTGGCATCTGGTGCTAGCCATCGGGGCGCATGTGGGCGTGGGCGATCCGGGCTGGCCGCCGGCTCTGGCGACCTGGGTGCTTCTGATCGCCTCGTGGCTGACCGCCAATCGCGTGCGGGCGGTCAAGTCGGCCTACGCGCCCGCGTTTCCGTCAGCGGCGAACTGATCCGATGCCGAGCTGCCACGGCGCTGCCCTTCCACGCTTGGCTTTGGGGTTCGAAAGGACGACGACATGACGGACAGACAGCCGACAATGTTTGTTCCCCATGGCGGCGGCCCGTGTTTCTTCATGGACTGGAACCCGCCTGACACCTGGGATAGGCAACGCCGATTCCTCGAGAATTTACCTGCGAGCCTGCCGGCAAAGCCCAAGGCGCTCCTCGTGATCTCGGGTCATTGGGAGGAGCGGGTGTTTACCGTGCAGACCAACCCCGCGCCGCCGCTGCTGTTCGACTATCAGGGATTTCCGCTGCACACATATCAGCTGACTTGGCCCGCGCCGGGCGATCCCGAGCTGGCGGCCCGCGCGAGCGGACTTCTGGAAGGCGCAGGGTTCCAAACCGGGGCCGACCCAGCGCGCGGCTTCGATCATGGGGTGTTCGTTCCGCTAAAGGTGGCTTTTCCAGAGGCCGACATCCCCACCGTCCAGTTGAGCCTGCGCGCCGATCTCGACCCCGCGGCGCATCTCGCCGCCGGTCGCGCGCTGGCGCCCTTGCGCGACGAAGGGGTGCTGATCATCGGGTCCGGCAACACCTATCACAATATGGCCGTCATGATGCGCGCCATGCGCGGCGGGGCGGAGGGCAACGTGCGCGGCCTCGATTTCGACCGATGGCTCACGAGTGCTGTGACCCATGAAGACCCCGAAGTGCGGCACGCTATGCTGGCCGCGTGGGATCAGGCACCCGGCGCACGCGACGCCAATCCGCGCGAGGAACATCTGATCCCGTTGCACGTCGCGGCCGGGGCCGCCTTTGCGGATCGGGGAGGCAAGACCCTCGAGGATCACGTATTGGGCGCGGTCGAAAGCGCCTTCAGATTTGGATAGGAGCAACCATGAGCTTCGAACTTCCCCCACGGCATGGACCGCGCCCCGAAACCACCGATTGCGCACCGCATGAGCAGGTGTCCCAGAACTCGTCGGCCAAGATTCACGCGTTGTTCAAGGAAAAGGCGTTCGCCCTGCCCTTCGTCGAGCGCTGCTGGTCGGGCGTTTCGGTCCCCGGCGCCGAGGCCCTGGTGCTTCCTGTAGCCCACGCATGCGGACCACGCGAGGCCTTCATAATCGGGCGCGAGTTTGCCCATGTGCACCCCGCCCACGATGGCTCGTCGCACCTGATGCTGCCCCCATCCGTGGTTGAGGAACTGATCGCGAAAGGTTGGGGCGAACCGCATCCCATGGCGCGGCTGGGCTATATCCCGGCCACGGCGGTCATGGCTTTCGCCCCGCGTGACGAGAACGAGGTCGATGTCATGCTGCGCCTGCTGACCACGAGCTGGGACTTCGCTCGCGGCAAGCTGGCGAACCCCGCCCCCGTCCATATCCACGGCTGAGAGCAAAAGCCTCCTCAGCAATCAGAACAGGAGACCAACCATGTCCGACATTCAGAACGGCCCCTTCATAGTCACCGGCGCCTCCGGCCAGCTTGGCCGGCAGGTGGTCGACTTGCTGCTGCAGGCCGGCGCCGGTCCGATCATCGCCGTATCGCGCAATACCGAAAAGCTGGCCGACCTCGCCGACAAGGGTGTCGAGACCCGCAAGGGCGATTTCAACTATCCAGCGTCGCTTGGGGCCGCCTTTACTGACGGCAAGCGTCTCCTCATCATTTCGACCGACGATCTCCACCCGGGCAAGCGGCTCGCTGCCCATTCCAACGCGGTTGCGGCGGCCAAGGCGGTGGGCATTGGGCATATCGTCTATACATCGTTTGCGGGCCCGGTCCCGGAAAGTCCGATCGGATTCGCCCGCGACCACGAAGGGACCGAGAAGCTGATCGCGGACAGTGGGGCGGATTACACGATCCTGCGCAACAACATGTACACCGACTTTCTGCTGATGGGCGGCTCGCAGAGCGTCGCCATGGGCAAGCACTTCGCCGCCGCGGCAGAGGGCAAGACCGGATATGTGACGCGGGCGGATTGCGCCCGTGCCGCAGCCGTGGCGCTAATGACGGCGACGGGAAAGCAGACCCTCGATATCACCGGGCCGCAGACGGTCAGCCAGGCTGAGGTCGCAGCGATCCTGTCCGACGTCGCGGGCAAGGAGATCTCGTACATCGCGCTGCCAGCCGAGGAACTGGCGCGGGCGATGATTGGAAACGGCCTGCCGGAATTCATGGCGCGGGTCTTCGTTTCCTTCGACGAGGCAATGGCGCAGGGTTTCCTCGATGTGGCCAGCGACGACCTGAAGACGCTGACCGGCCAACCTGGCCAATCGGTGCGCGACTTCCTGATAGCGAACCGCGCGGCACTATTGACGCCGCCGCAGCGCTGAGGACTGAACCATGCGGCTTTACAACGCCAACTTATCGCCCAACGCCCTGCGCGTGCGCGCTGTGGCCTTCGAACTGGGCATCGACATCGAGATCGTCGAGGTCGATCTTCGTAGGGGCGACAACCGCGCCGGAGAATTCCTCCGGCGCAATCCCAACGCCAAGGTGCCTGTCCTTAAGGACGGCGATTTCTTTCTATGGGAGTCGCGGGCGATCTGCGGCTACCTGGTCAGCCAGACCCCCGACGCGGGTCTGGTACCGTCTGCGCCGAGGAAACGGGCGCTGATGAACCAGTGGGCCTGGTGGCAGGCCATCCATCTGGGTCCAGCCATGCAGAAACTGTCCTTCGAGCTGTTCCTGAAGGAGAAACTCGGCATGGGCGATGCCGACCATGCGGCGGTCAAAGCCGAGCGCAAGGCCACCGATCAGTTTCTCGACGTGCTGGAAGAGGGTCTGGCCCGGCAGGACTGGATCACCGGCGATCTCAGCCTTGCGGATTTCTACCTGGCCACGACCTTCATGTATCGCAAGCAGGCTGCAATCTCGCTGGAGACCCGGCCCGCCGTTGCCGCCTGGATCGAACGGCTGGAGGCGAGGGACAGCTGGCATAAGGCGATGGTCCCGCTGAACGCGCTCTTGGGACTCTGACTGTTGATTTGCGCAGAGAACTGATGGAGTGGATGCCCCCTCCCGACGGCATCGCAATGTGCCAGAGTGATGTGCGTTGAACGTCACTGAGAGGAGAGAGCATCCATGAAGGAAATTAGCATTGTCGGCTTGGACCTGGCAAAGCGAGTGTTTCAGGTGCACGCCGCTGGAAGCGATGGCGCGGTTGTCTTGCGTCGGAAGCTGTCGCGTGGACAGATCCTCGCCTTCTTTACGGAGCTGCCGAAGTGCATTGTTGCCATGGAAGCATGCGCGACAGCGCATTATTGGGCACGTGAGATCGGCAAGTTCAGTCACGAAGTTCGCCTGCTCCCACCGGCCTACGTGAAGCCCTTCGTCAAGCGACACAAGAACGATGCGGCTGACGCCGAGGCCATTGTCGAGGCGGCGCTCCGCCCCTCGATGCGGTTCGTTGTTCCAAAGACCGAGAGCCAGCAAGCCCGTTCCATGATCTTCCGGACGCGCGATCTGGTTGTCCGCCAGCAAACGCAGCTTATCAACGCTCTTCGCGCTCACCTGGCTGAGCATGGAGTTATTGCGCCACAGGGAATTGCGAACCTGGCCTTGCTGTCGGAGATCATCGAGGAAGGCAACCTTGGCCTCGAACTCGTCGTCGTGGAAACCGCGCGGCTTTATCTTGAGCAGATCGAGGTGCTCTCCGCTCGTATTGCCGGCTTGGAGAAGACGCTCAGATCGGAAGCAAAGCGCTCCGAGGCCTCGGCCCGACTGATGTCGATGCCTGGGATGGGGCCGATCACCGCCATGGCGATCGAAGCTTTCGCCCCAACCATGAGCACATTCCGGAAAGGGCGAGACTTTGCGGCCTGGCTCGGGCTGGTGCCCAAGCATCATTCGAGTGGCGGAAAGCAACAACTCGGGCGAACCTCGAAGATGGGCCAACGCGATATCCGGCGGCTTCTGATCATCGGCGCGATGACCGTGATCCGATGGGCATGCCGCAAATCCCCTCCCGAGAACTCATGGCTGGCGCGTATGTTGGCGCGCAAGCCACGCATGCTCGTTGCGATCGCGCTAGCCAACAAGATGGCTCGGTCGATCTGGGCAATGATGACGAAGAATGAGAGCTACAAGGGATCCGGGCTGGCTGCGGCATAGCAAACGCTGCGCTGCTGTGAGCACGGATCGTCGGCGTGTGAGGAGGTCAGCGAACGGTAAGGACAAAGATCGGTGAGAGTGGGTCTGGGAATGCATCCGGGTCAGTGAGCGACGAGCTCGCAGAACTGATTTGCACCAGGTCCGCGTAGCTCCATACCGGCCAGCGGTCGTATTCGTGCCGCAACGAAAGGCCTGATACATGACCGCACCCGATCACACGTCCAAATCGTTCGAAGAGAGCCTTGCATGAACGGCGGTATCCATAAATGTCTCCTAGAATGATTGGCAATTCAACAATTGCTGTTAGAAGCGGCCTCGCCAGCGTTCGGTCACTTGCGGTGAGCCGCTTCGTAGTTAGTGCGACGAAAGGGAAGAAAACTTTCGGCAGCAAGCCCAATGGCGTCGGATACTGTAACGTGATCGACCTCGCGGGACACATTTAAGTACTTGACACCTCTATGGCTCATGCGGTCCGGTACGAACGGCAACAATCAAAACGAGTGCCAAACCGATTGTTTGGGATCCAATGGGCTCATGGGAGACATTCTTGATCGACACTAGAACAGACTGGAGCACTTCAACCATAGAGGGAACCGCGAAGCTGGCCGAATTCGCCTCGTCGCTGTCAATAGCTGATATCCCAACGCATGTAGTTGAGCGAGCGGTCGACCTTTATGTTGACTGGGCTGGATCCGCATTTTCCGGTGCACGTCATCGGGCAATCGTTGCGATCGATGATTTCGCAAAGGAAATGGGTCCCGATCAGGGGAGATCGGAAGTACTTATCTCAGGCCGCATGACGTCACCTTATTTTGCCGCTTTTGTGAATGCCGCCGCTTCGCATGTTTCCGAACAGGACGATGTCCATAATGGCTCCGTGTTTCATCCTGGTGCGGTCGTTTTTCCTGCTGGGCTAGCGATCGCGCAGCATTGCAATGCGAGCGGAACCGAATTTTTAACGGCGTGCGTTGCCGGATACGAAACCGGAATCCGCATCGGGGAATATCTCGGCCTTCCACACTACAAGATCTTTCATACGACTGGAACTGCAGGAGCGCTTGCTGCGGCTGCCGTGGCAGGACGTCTTCTCAAACTCGATTCCCAGCAGATGTTGAACGCTCTTGGCTCTGCCGGCACTCAGGCCGCAGGTCTTTGGGAGTTTCTAAAAGATGCGGCAGATTCCAAACAGCTTCATACTGCGAATGCTGCCGGCAATGGTGTGATTGCGGCAAGCCTTGCCGCCCGAGGTTTCACGGGTGCAAAACAAATCCTTGAAGGCGAAAAAGGAATGGCCGCTGGAATGTCTTCGAACTGTGCCCTGGAGAAGATCAGTACCGGGTTGGGTGTCAGATGGGGTCTTGCAGAGACGTCATTTAAGTATCATGCATCGTGCCGCCACACTCATCCTGCTGCAGATGCTCTTCTTGAGCTGATGCTGGAAAATTACTTGAACACCGAGGACATCGAGCATGTCACCGCGCATGTGCACCAGGCAGCACTTGATGTACTGGGCTCAGTCACCTTCCCAACCACTGTTCATCAGGCGAAGTTCTCTATGCCCGCAACGTTGGCATTGATTGCAATCCACCGGCGAGCCGGCATGGCCGAGTTCGACGGCATCCTTGAAAATGAACGGGCAAGGTCGTTCATGAACAGGATCGATATGGCTTTTGATCCCGAAGTGGAAAAGAAATACCCGGCATCCTGGATCGGAAAAGTATCTGTGACGCTAAAAGACGGGACAGTCCTAAGGCACCGCGTCGCAGAACCAAAGGGCGACCCTGGGAATACCCTGACGCGCGATGAGATTGAAGAAAAGGCGGGTCGTCTGGCAGAATATGGTGGAGTCCTGGACGCAGACAGGTGGGCGCAAGTTTCCCGTACTCTCTGGTCGGTCGCGTCAAGTGATGGGATCGGGCCACTTCTTGTCTGACACACCAGACTCATATCCATTCCGACAGACCAAAAAAATCCATCGGGTATGGTAACGGATGGCGCAATCAGCGACATGATTGGCCGCATCGCCGCGCCTTAGGGAGCAATCGATGATACAAAGCGCCATCTCGTCTCGATGCTGCGGCGTCGGACGGGCATCCCAGATGCCGGCTGCCGAAATCCTGATCCGGAAAAGCGCCGCGCCGCCTCCCGCATCGACATCCCATCTTCGATCGCAAACACCCGCCTCCGCGTTCATCGAAGATGCTCTAGAAAGCGTTGAACCCTGTCAGGTTTCGCCCGATGACCAGCTTCTGGATCTCGGTGGTGCCATCGGGGATCGGCATGATCTTTGCGTTTCGGAAATGGCGTTCCACGGGAAATTCCCGGGTGATGCCGTTGCCGCCATGGATCTGCACGGCCTTGCCGGCGATCTCGACGGCCATTTCCGTCGCATACCATTTCGCCATTGATGTCTGCGTATCGCAGCGCACACCTAGATCCAGCAGTTGCAGCCCGCGCTGGCAAAGGAGCCGCGCGGCATCCAGTTGAGTAGCCATGTCGGCCAGATACCCCTGTATCATTTGATGCCCGCCGATCGGCTTGCCGTGCTGTTCGCGCTCCTTGGCATAGGCGACCGCGCATTCCAACGCGGCCTGTGCGATGCCGACGCTGGTCAGCCCGACGAAGACGCGCGCGCTTTCGAACAATTTCAGGGTCTGGAACAGCCCGCCCCCGGCATTGCCCAGGACATGTGCCGAGGTGGTCTCGGCCCGGTCGAAGAACAGTTCGCAGGTGGAAGCGCCGACCAACCCCATCTTGCGCAGCTCACGGCTTTCATAACCACCCTTGTCGCGGTCGACGATGACCATGGAAATCCCGTCGTCGAGGTTGCAAACCACGATCGCGAAATCCGACTGGGCGCCGTTGGAGATCCACAGTTTCTGGCCGGTGATGAAGATCTTGTCGCCCTCGCGCTCGGCGCGCGTTTTCACCTCGCGCACGTTCGAGCCGACCGAGGGTTCGGAGATGCAGGTGGCGCAGATACGTTCACTGCGCAATAGCGGTTTGAGATAGGCCTCTTTCTGCGCCTTGTCCCCCAGCAGGTTGATCGCGAACACCGCGTGGCCCTGGATCAGCACGGCGATGGCCAGATCGGCCCAGATGCGGGCCAGTTCCTCGTAGAGGATGCCATAGGTCATCCGGTCGATCACGGCGCCGCCATCGGCCTCGGGGATCAGCCCGCTGATCAGCCCGAATTCCTCGACCTTGGCGAACAGGCCCTTGAGGGTTTCCGCATTGGGGGGATAGCCCAGCTCTTCGTATTTCTCGGCCAGCGGCGCGAACTCGGACTCCGCCATCTTGCGGAAGTTCTCCAGCAGCATGCGCTGTTCGTCGGTATAGATTGCCTGTGCGGCGGCGATCACGTTTTCCATTGCAGTCTTCCTGTTTTAGCGGCCCAGAATAGTGACGCAGGCCGCGGCTTCCTCGACGCCATGCAGCCCGCCGCCGTTCTCGGCGATGGCGTTCTGCGCACCCTCGACCTGACGCGCGCCGGCCTCTCCGCGCAGCTGCGTGACCAGTTCGAAAATCTGTCCGATGCCGGTGGCGCCCACCGGATGGCCCTTGGATTCCAGCCCGCCCGAGGGGTTCACCGGGATGCGCCCGCCGATCTTCGTCTCGCCGCGCAGGCTGGCCGGTCCGCCCTCGCCGAACTCGACAAAGCCGAGGTTCTCGATCTGGATGACCTCGCCCACGGCAGTGGCGTCATGCACTTCTGCCAGGGCCATGTCCTCGGGGCCGACCCCGGCCAGCTCATAGGCCTGAAGCGCAGCCAGCCGGGTCAGGTGGTTCCTGAAATCCTCCGGCGCGCGGTCGGTGCCGGACCGCAGGACCGCGGCCTTGACCTTGATCGCCCGGGCAGGATCGAGACCCAGCCTTTTCAACCCCTCGCAGGTGCACAGCACCGCCGCCGCTGCGCCGTCCGAGATCGGGGCGCACATCGGCAGGGTCAACGGGTAGGTGATCGGCGGCGCGGCCAGAACCTGTTCCACGGTCATGGAATCGCGATACTGCGCCAGCGGGTTATGCGCGGAATGCGCGTGGTTCTTGGCGGCGACGGCGGCGAACTGTTCCTGCGTGGTGCCGAAGGTCTTCATGTGCAGCCGCGCGAAGCCGGCATAAACATCCATGAAGACGCTGTACGGCTTGGGCGATTTCGAGCCCTCGGGCTCTGTCACCCCGGTGCCCAGATCGGCCAGCCGCCGCGCAACCTCTTCGCCGTTGCTCACGTCCCAGCCGCTGTCGAACGCCGAGAACATCAGCGCGCGGTCGTCGGAGTACATTTTCTCGGCGCCCACGGCCAGGCAGCAATCGCCATTGCCGGCCTTGAGGAAATCCACTGCCAGCTTGAACCCGGTCGAGGCGCTGGCGCAGGCGTTTTCGACATTCACCACCGGAATGCCCTGGATGCCCATCTCGCGCAGCGCGATCTCGCCGCGGATCATGTGCTGGCCTTCCATGTGGCCCTGCACCGCGTTCGAGAAGAACGCGCCGTCGATTTTCTCCCCTGACAACCCTGCATCCGTCAAGGCGTCGGTGACGGCCTCGTGGGTCATGCCCTTGATCGATTTTTCCCGAAATTTTCCGAACGGCGTCATGCCGACGCCGACAACATAGATATCCTGCATTATTCGTTCCCCCTGACTCAATAGCCGCGGAATTTCGGTTTTCGTTTTTCGGCAAAGGCCGTCAGCCCTTCGCGCATGTCCCATGACCGCATATGTGCGCGCAGGTTCAGCATCTCTTCGGCCAGTGCCGCGGTTTCGTCGACGTTCAGTGACCGGTTGGCGACCGCCTTCATGCGGCGCAGCACGGCCGGACTTTTGTCAGACAACTTGTTGGTAAAGACCTGAACCGCGTTGCGAAGATCGGCATCGGGGACGACCTTGTTCACCAATCCCCAGTCCATCATCTCGCGCGCCGAGACGTTCTCACCCGAGAACAACAGGTATTTGGCGCGGTTCAGCCCGATCCGGCGCGGCAGGATCGCCGCACCACCGGCCCCGGGAAAGACGCCGAAATTGGAATGGGCATCGCCCAATTGCGCGCTTTCGGCGGCAAAGACCAGATCGCAGGCCATCACCATTTCAAGGCCGCCCGCCATCGCCAGCCCGTTCACGGCCGCAATTACGGGTTTGGGGCCATTGCGCATCAGTCCGAATGCGTGATCGACCAGATCCAAAAGATCCGGTTCGCCCGGGGCATGTTTCGCGCCTGCGACTTCCTTCAGGTCTGCGCCGGCACAAAACGCCCGTCCGGTTCCGGTCAGGGCGATGGCGCGAACGCTGTCATCGCTCATGGCGTTCTCGATCGCCTGCGTCATCTCGTGCAGCATCTGCATCGAGATCGCGTTCATCTGGTCGGTTCTCTGGAAAGTGATCCACTCGGTTTGACCGACCCGTTCGAGGGATAGGGTCCTGGGCGCTTCAGCCATTCTAAACCTTTGAAATATAAGGATAAATTTTTATTTTAGGGTTGCTTTTTGCGGGATCTTGCGATGCTATGGGCGGGCCCGCGCGCGGGTGAAACGAGAACGGGAGCCCAAAATGAGCAATGCACCACTTTACGGTTTGAAGATCCTCAGTCTGGCGGAACAGTTTCCTGGCCCGTATGCGACGATGCTCTTGTCGGATATGGGGGCCGAGGTCATCATGATCGAACGCCCGGGCCTTGGCGATCCGGCACGGCAGTTTCCGCCGCTGTTCAGGGCGCTGAACCGGGGTAAGCGCAGCGTAGCGCTGGATCTGAAATCCACGGAGGGGTTGGCACGGTTCCGTGAATTGGCCCGGTCGGCCGACGTGATCGTCGAGGGATTCCGGCCCGGGAAGCTCGACGCGCTGGGAGCCGGGTATGAAGCGATACGAAAGATCAACCCGCGGCTGGTTCACGTGTCGGTTTCGGGCTACGGACAGGATGGGCCCTATCGTGACCGGGCGGGGCACGACCTGAGTTATGAAGGTGTCGGCGGATTGTTGGCAGATCAGGCCGAAACCGGAAAACCCGGGGTGTTGCCGGCTATTCCGCTTGCCGATATCGGCGCCGCGCTGTTTGCGGCCATTGCAATCCTTTCGGCAGTGGTCTCCAGCCAGAGGACGGGGAATGGCCGCTATGTCGACGTGTCGATGTCGGATGCGGTGGTTTCCATGCTCACCGCGTTTCTCGTACCCGCGGCCAATGGCACACCGTTGGGCGATTTCATCGCCGAACCGGCCTATGGCGTTTTCACCTGCGGCGACGGCAAGCTTGTGACGCTGTCCATCGCGCATGAAGATTGGTTCTGGCGCCCGTTCTGCGAAGTGATCGGCAAGCCCGAGCATGCGGGATTGAAAGGCCGCGAACGTGTCGCCCGAAAGGACGAGCTGCGCCAAGAGATCGCGGCGGTACTGGTGGGCAGGACGCGCGATGAATGGGGGCAGATATTCGATGGGGCGGGGGTGCCCTGGGGCCCGGTCAATTCGCTGGCCGAAACTCTTGATGACCCGCATGTGCGCGCCAGAGGCCTGTTGCGAACGCTTGCGCGCGAAGATGGCGGTGCCGAGGTCTTTCTGGTCCAGCCCCTGAAATTCGACGGTTTTGAAACCGAATTGTCCGGCCCGCCGCCGGCCATCGGTGCCGACAACAAAACCCTTCTTGGAGAAGGACCTGTCTAAGGTCCATTCTCCGCATTGGTTGTTAGCAGGCAAAGGAATACCCGCCATTGACCGGATAGGTTTGCCCGGTGATCCAACTGGCCGCATCCGAGCACAGAAACAGGATCATTCCCGCGGGATCTTCCGGTTCGCCCAACCGGCGGATCACATACTGCGACAAAGCGCGCTTTTCGGTTTCCGCATCGGGGATAAGATCGGCAACCGCCGGCGTTCTGGTGCCGCCGAGGGCTACGCAATTGGCCGTGATCCCGAACCGGCCGCCGGCTTTTGCGATGGCGCGCATGAAACCCGCGGCCCCCGCTTTAGCGCCGGAATAGACCGCCAGATGCGGTTCGCCCACACGGCCCGCATCGGAAATGACCGTCACGATGCGCCCATAACCACCTTTGACCATCAAGGGCATCGCGTGACGGGTACAGTTCAGCACCCCGTCAAAATTGGTCGCCATCCAGCGCTTCCATTCCGTGGGGTCCGATTCCCAAAAAGGCACCAGATCATCGAGCCGCGAGGTCGGCCCCGCGTTCCCGGCGTTGTTGACCAGAATATCCACGCTTCCCAGAGCCGACTGCGCCTCGGCGAAGGCCGCGCCGACGGCCTCGAAGTCCGAGACGTCAAAGGCGATCGGCAGCGCCTTGACACCTGCCGCTTCGACTTCCGCAGCAACGCTTTCCGCCCGCTCGGCGTGGAAGTCGTTGATCATAACGGCACTGGCGCCGTGCTCGGCCAGGTAAAGCGCAACCTGTCGGCCCACGCCTTGCCCCGCTCCGGTTACAATTGCAGTACGTCCCTTGATATGGAGTATGTCACTCATTGTCGTTCCTTCCTACCCGAGCCAGCGCTTGCGGCGCCGATAGTGCTTGATGTCGCGATAGCTCTTCCGTTCGCCTGAGGCGGAGACACCAAGATAGAACTCTTTGACGTCCTCGTTTTCTGCGAGTTTGTCTGCCGGGCCATCCAGAACGATGCGACCGTTTTCCATCACATAGGCATAGTCGGCGATCGACAGGGCCGCGGCGCTGTTCTGTTCGACCAGAAAGAAGGTCGTGCCTTGGGCCTTGAGCTGCTTGAGAACTTCGTAAACATCGCGGATCATCATCGGCGCCAATCCCAGCGACGGCTCGTCGATTACGATGATCCTAGGCCTTGCCATCATTGCCCGGCCGATCAGCAACAATTGCTGTTCGCCACCCGACATGAAGCCGGCGGTGCGACTGCGCAGGTCCGCAAGGCGCGGCATCAGGGAATATACGTGATCCAGCCGGTGTTTCAATTCGGTCGCGTTGGGCGCCATATGCCCGCCCACGATCAGGTTTTGCTCGGAGGTCAGGTGACGCAACACGCGTCGGCCCTCCATCACATGGATCAGTCCGTTCTTTACAACATCCGACGCTTCCAGATTCTGGACCGGCTTGCCGTTTAAGATGATCGATCCCGCCGAAACTTTCCCGTCTTCGGATTTCAGCGTCCCGGAAATGGCTTTAAGCGTTGTGCTTTTTCCGGCCCCGTTGCCCCCAAGCAGCGCGACGCATTGACCTTCGCGTACAGTGATGGAAACACCCTTGAGCGCCAAGATAACGTCGGAATAGATCACTTCTACGTTGTTGAGTTCCAGCATGGCCTTCGCGCCTGGGTTTCGGGACGGAAACGGGCGCCGCTTGTGCGGCGCCCGGTTCATCTCACCATTTTTGAACGACGGGAATGTCGACGCTCGTCGCTTCGATGACGATCTTGCCGTTTCTGACCGTGCCAATATTCACCTTGAGGCCTTCCAGCGGGAAGGGCGCATCAGGGGTAAAGGTTAGCGTCGGCAGGAAACCGTTCGTTTCCTCGGTGGTGATCGGCTTGGAAAAGAGCGCCTTGCGCACAGCTTCGCCGGTCAGACCTTCGGCGCCGTTTTCCTGGATCGCGTGCTCGATGACCGTGGCGACAAAGAGACCTTGAGAAATGCCCATGGCGGTCACCACGTTCCAGGGCGCTTTAAGCCCGTAGTCCGAGGTCAGGGTGTTATAGAACTGCCGGGCCGGGCTGTCCTCGTCGGCCGCAATCGCCATACCGTAGGCTTCGTAATCGCCTTCGAGCTGTTCGAGACCGCCCAGGGCCCCTCCGGAGGCCGGCAACCCGTTGTGCGAGCTCATCATGATCGGGACGTTGGCGCCGTTGGCCTGCAATCCGCGCTTCGCGGCCACGACGATCGAAGTGTTGGTCTGGATGACCAGCGCCTCGGCCCCTGAACGTGCGACGCGGCGCATCTGGGTTGTCAGATCGGTGGGCTGCACCTCGGTATAGATAACCTCGACGATGTCGATATCATCGGGATTCTGTTCGGCATAAAGCTCGAGACCCTTCGCCATGTCCACATAGGCAGGAGAAGCTTCGGAGGCCAGGATCGCAACCTTGATCGGCTCGTCTCCGCCCCGCTGCTTGCGCAGCCAGGACAGAAATCCTGCGCTCTCATGCGAATAGGTCGGGCGCGGATTGAAAATCCAGGAATCGGGCTTCCAGGCAAAGCCATAAGCGGCCGTGGACATGAACATGGGGATCTTGTCTTCCGGCAGCCGCTCAGACAGAGCGGCGACATCGGGCCCGCCCAAACCAACAACCGCTATCGGATTCAGTTCCGATTTGATGCCGGGCCACAGGCTTGCAACCTGTGCTGCATCGTAGCGGGTTTCATAGTTCTTGAAGTTCAGCGTGACCCCAAGTTCCTTGCCGCGTGTCTCATTCCACCAGTTGAACACGGTCTCGCGGCCGCTTGCCAGAACAGGCATGATATCGGCATAGGGACCCGAGAAGTCCGACAACAGGGCAAGGTTATAGCTCGTTTCGGCTTGCACCTTCGCAGGCACGACGGTTGCGAAGGCGATAGCGCTCACTGCCAACAGACTACGAAGGCCTGAATGTGTTTTGTAGGTCATTTTGCTTCCTCCTTGGTTGCTGGCCGCCCGATCCGTCAATAAGGGAACGGCCAGATGCGATAAGATGACTTCAGGATGTTCCAGCGATGCATCAGCCCTTTCGGTTCGAGGATCATGAATAAAGCGATCACGCCGCCGAGAATTACATTCATGCCGGCGAACACGATGTCGCCGCCCACGAAAGGCACTGACTCGGCGATGTTGGGGCCAACCGTCGCGATAATTTCCTGAATGATGCGAATGACGAAAACACCGATCAACGCCCCCACGATCGACCCCATCCCTCCGACAATGATCATCGCTACGAAGAAGATGGAATGGAACAGCGTGAACTGATCGACCCCGACAAAGCGGATCATATAGGCCCAAAGCGCCCCACCCACGCCGGCGTAGAAAGCACCGATCAGAAAGGCGTTGGCCTTGGTGGCCGCGACGTTGATCCCCATGATACCCGCAGCCACGTCATCGTCCCGGACCGCGACGAAGGCACGGCCGAACCGGGACCGGACGATCCCGAATGCGCCCGCAATCATGATCGCGGCAACAGCGAAACTCAGATAGAACTGCGCGGTCTCGCTGACGAAGCGCAGGCCGAAAAGTTCCGCAGGCGGCACAGTGATACCGTTTGATCCACCCATCCAGGTCGACGGCAGATTCAAGACCGCGAAATGAAAGATGAACTGTGCCGCGATCGTCGTCAGGGCAAGATAGAAACCCTTGATCCGGGCCGCGGTCAGTCCGAAGAGAAAGCCGAATACCGCGGCTGCGATTCCCGCCAGGGGAATGACCAACAGGAATGTAAGCCCGGTTTTGGAGGCCAGTATCGAGGCGGTATAGGCTCCGACACCCATGAATGCCGCTTGGCCCAGATTGATCTGGCCGGCATAACCCGTGCATATCTGAAGTCCCACGGCGATGACCGCGCTGATCAGCATCATGTTCAGGACTGCGATGATGCGCGCGCCCACCAGATAGGGAGCGGCCAGCATGAGAGCGAGGAACAGGACGAGGGCAAGTGCCTGCCAGCGCGTGCGTATGAGGCGTCTGTCGGCTTGATAGCTTGTCGGGAAGATGCCTGAAGGATCCATGGCTTATACCCGCTCGATGGTGCGCCAACCGAACAGGCCGGTGGGACGGATCAGCAGAATGGCAAGCATGATGATATAGGGCACGACACTGCCCAGGGAGCCGCCGATAACTGGGTCGAGGTAGTTTGTTGTCAGGCTCTGGACGATGCCGATGATGACCCCGGCCAAAATCAGCCCTCCGATCGATTCCAGCCCGGCGAATAGCGCCACGGGCAGCGCGGCAAATCCGATATCGGAGGCCAGGAAGGTCAGGGATTTGCCGCTGAGAAAGATCATCGCGCCAACCGTGGACAGGATTGCGCCGAGAACCCAGGCGAAGGCGATCGAACTCTTCACGGAGATCCCCATTGAAGACGCAACGACATGATCTTCGGCCACCGCTGTCATCCGCAGCCCGGGTCGGGTCCGGTTGAAGAACCACGACAGACCGGCGGCCGCGACAATGGTGATGATTCCACCAATCAGCAGGTTCAACGGAATCAGCATGTCCCCAAGGAAGAGGGGTTTCAGCGGGAAGATTACCGGGAAGGGCCGAACCGCGGGGCCGAACAGCAGCAGAACAAACCCGCGAAGCAAAATCAGCAGGCCGACTGTCACCATGACCATCGAAAAGACTGATTCACCGATCAGTTTTGTCAGAAATATCCGCTCGATCAGGTATCCTACAAAACCTGCGAGAAGCAGCGACAGCGGTATCGACAGCCAAAGGCTCAATCCGGCCTGCAAGGTGGTGAACCAGACGATGAAGCCGCCGATGATCACCAGTTCGCCCTGAGCGAAATTGAAAACCTTGCTGGCGCGGTAGATCACGACAAAGCCCATGGCCACCAGCGCGTATAGCAGGCCGATCAATGCCCCGGTTATGATATCATTGACGAAGTAGACCACTGTTGCCGACCTCCCTTATGTTTCCGACTGCCGGTTGACAGTCTTTGATATGCTCTCGACATCCAACACGAGAACCTTGGCCTCAAGCGTGCCCTGGCGGCCGTCCTGATAGGTCACGGCGATCTTGAGATCGGCCTTGTCGGCACCGCTATAGATAGCCGCGACAAGGTCCGCATATCGCTCTTCCAGAAATCCGCGCCGAAGTTTCCGGCTCCGGGTCAGTTCACCTTCGTCCGGGTCGAGTTCTTTCGGAAAATTCGCAAACCGCGCAACGTGTGAACCTTCCGGCAGCAAGGCGTTAATGCGCGTAATCTCGCCCTTTATGAGATCCAGAATCTCGGGCTTTTGCGACAGATCGGTATAGGTCGAGAAGCTGATATTGTTCTCTTCCGCCCAGCGGCTGAGGACTTCCATGTCGATATTGATCAGCGCGCCGACGAAGTCACGGGATTCGTCACCCAATGTCATTAAATCTTTGATGAAGGGGCTGTAGCGCAACCGCGTTTCAATGAACTGCGGCGGATAGCTGTGACCGTTTGCCAGGCGGCGCATGTCTTTCACCCGGTCATAAAACAAGAGCTCTCCATCGTCGGTCATCGAGACCGCGTCGCCGGTGGCATACCAGCCGTCTTCGGTCTGCGCCTCGGCCGTCTTGTCCGGTTTGCCGAAATATCCGCCAAAGCCCGACCCGCCGCGCACCTGCAATTCGCCCTCAGGGGAGATCCGGAATTCGAGCGGATCGCCATAGGCGGGATTGGTCTGCATCCAGCAGCCGCTGGTTTCCAGCTGATAGCTTTCGCCCATATGCGCGGTCATCAGCCCGACCTCGGTCGCGCCATAGACGTTGCGCAGCTTGACGCCCATCGCGTGGAACATGCGGAACACGTCCGGAGCCATCAGTGCGCCGCCGCTCATGGCGTTCCGGGCCTTTCCCAGGCCGAGATTGTCGCGCAGGTGGTGCAACACCAGAGCCTCGGCAAAGGGCAGTTGAAGCCGCGCGGCAAGCCTTGGCGTCCGGCCTTCCAGGCGTTCGACATAGACGCCGCGGCCGACCTTCATCCCCCAGTTGTACAGCGCCCGGCGTATCGGACCGGCGCCCAGCATCCGCGCCTGCACGATCGAGGCGAGGTTCTCCCACTGGCGCGGACTGAAAACCAGCGCGTCCACCGCTAATTCGCGGATATTGGCGAGCACGTCTTCGGGACCTTCGGGGAAATTCACCACCATCGGGCCGATCAGGCCGATGGACAGGCCAAAGATCTGCTCGGTCACCCAAGCGGGGGAGATGTAGGTCAGGTATTCCGTCCCCGGGGTGATGTCGATCGCACCCATCACCCGCGACGTGTTGTCGAACAGGTAGCGGTGGGTGATGATCACACCCTTCGGCTTGCCGGTGGTGCCGGAGGTATAGGACAGAACCGCGATGTCGCCGGCCTTGCCGCGCCGCACATGGTCTTCGAACCTTTCTGGGTCCTTGGCGTGGACATGCCTCCCGGTCTGGCTGACCCTCTCGAACGAGCGCAGCATGGGGTGATCGTAGTTCCACAGCCCGGAATCATCCCAATAGACGATCCCAAGCACCCCCTCGACCCGGTCGACGATCTCCAGGCATTTGTCGACCTGTTCCTGATCCTGCGCCAAAAAGACACGGGTGCGAGAATCCTGCGCCAGATAGAGGATCTCTTCGGTTGTCTGGTCGGGATATACCGACAGGACCTTGCCGCCCAAAGACTGAACCGCGTATTCGGCCCAGAAATGTTCGGGTTCGTTCTCGCCGATCAGCATCACCGAGTCGCCGGCCGAAAGACCCATCTCCTCCAGACCAAGCGCCAGCGCCCGGACGCATTCCAGCACATCGGCCCAGGTGAACTCGCGCCAAATGCCCAGCCGCTTGTGACGCTGGGCCAAGGCATCGGGGGCGGAGCCCGCCCGCGCCAACAGGACCTGCGGCAGGGTTTCGCTTTGCGTGACGGCGGGGTCGGTGAAGGTTTTGGCAGATTGCTGCGTGACCATGAAACTATCCCAGATAAGCTTTGATCACGGCCGGGTTCTTCTGGATTTCCGCCGGCGTGCCCTCGGCGATGACCCGCCCGAAATCCAGCACCACCACGCGGTCGGCAAGATCCATCACCACGCTCATGTCATGTTCGACAAGGACCACCGGGATCTTGCGCGCCTCGCGCACGTCCAGGATGAACCGGGCAAGGTCCTCTTTCTCCTCCGAATTCATCCCGGCCATGGGTTCGTCCATCATCAGGATCGACGGCTCTTGCGCCAAGGCGCGGCCCAGATCGACCCGTTTGCGCAGGCCATAGCCCAGCGTGCCCACAGGCTTGTTGCGGATCGCCTCGATTTCCAGAAAGTCGATGATCTCCTCGGCAGCCTTGCGGTGCTCGGCCTCTTCGCGCATCACCGGGCCAAAGTGGAAAAAGGCCTGAACAACGTTCGAATTCATCAGGGTGTGCCGGCCGATCATGATGTTTTCGATCACGGTCTGCCCGGCGAAAAGATGGGTGCCCTGAAAGGTTCGCGCCAGACCGCTGCGCGCGATCTGGTCGACCCGCAGCCCCGTCACGTCCTTTCCCGACAGTTCCACATGCCCCTGCTGGGGGCGGTAGAACCCGGCGGTCACGTTCAGAAGAGAGGTCTTGCCGGCGCCGTTCGGCCCGATGATCGCAAGCAGTTCGCCGTCGTTGACGGTGACCGAAACATCGTCAAGCGCGGTCACCCCGCCGAATTTGAGCGTCGCGCCGCGCACCGCAAGCGGTGCCGCACTGGTTTCCGCCGCGGCGCTCATGACATGGTTCCGCAGATGCTGCGACACACACTGCGCGGCTGCAGTTCAACACAGGTTGCCGCCGCAGAAACAGCGAGACGACTCTTTGGCAATGTTCTCCTCCCGGCCCCGTTTTTGTATCGGGCCGTCAAGTCCGTTTTTGCGAACTCTGTTAGTATTTTTCTAACATACGTTAGAAATATGAGTCAATATGAAACGCCGCGTGACCGACGTTGCCGTTGCGTCATTTTCCGGCGTAGTTCGCGATGAAACTGCGCAATCCGGTCTGGTCCTGACACCAGACCGCGCCTTCGCCGCCATCGTCCCTGCAATGCAGATGCAACCTGCAGGGAAGAGTGACCGGCGCGGCCCCGCGGAACGAAAACCGCCCCGGCGTATGCCCCAGCGCATCGGCCGCGATATTCAGGAGTAGGGTCGCCTGCAACGGTCCGTGAACCACCAGGCCCGGATAAGCCTCGGTTCGGGTCGTGTAGACATGGTCATAATGGATACGATGCGCATTGAACGTCAGCGCGGAATACCGGAACAGAAGCGTGGGATCCGGAGTGACCACGGATTTCAGCGTGTTCGGTTCCGTTTCGTCGGGCGCTGCGTGTGCCGGCGCGGTCCGGGGGGGCGCGACATCCTTGTATACGATGTCCTGGCGTTCCGAGATGCAGACCTGGCCGCGGCAGGTATATTCGTGCCGCACGGTGACGAACACCAGTTCTCCGCTGCGGCCCTGTTTCGCGGCGATGTCTTCGACCACCGAATGCCGAGTGACGGTTTCGCCAACCGTGAGCGGGGCGATATGGGTCACGTCACCTCCTGCCCACATCCGCGAGGGCAGGGGGACCGGCGGCAGAAAGGCACCCTTCTTGGTGTGCCCGTCAACGGCCAGGGCGTCGGACGGCACCGCCTCTAGCGCCAGGCACCAGTGAATCCCCAGCGGGGCCGCGCCCGCCCGGTCGCTAAGATGTGTACCAAGAGTGGCGCGGAACCGTTCGATCAGCCCCGGGGTCAGGATGTCGTCCTTGGTGTCGGTGCGCCCCAGCCAGGGCTTGAGTGTGCCAAGATCGGTTTTGCTCATGGTCCCCGCCTCAGAAGGATCGCGGCATACCCAGGATATGCTCGCCGACATAGGACAGGATCAGGTTGGTCGAAATCGGGGCCACCTGATACAGCCGGGCCTCGCGGAACTTTCGCTCCACATCATATTCCCGCGCGAAACCAAAGCCGCCATGGGTCTGGATGCAGGCATTGGCCGCTTCCCAGCTGGCCTCCGAGGCCAGCAGCTTGGCCATATTCGCCTGCGCCCCGCAATCCAGCCCGGCATCGAACCGTCTGCAGGCCTCAAAGCGCATCAGGTTGGCGGCCTCGATGTTCACATAGGATCTGGCGATGGGAAACTGCACGCCCTGGTTCTGGCCGATGGGACGGTCAAAGACCACGCGGTCGCCGGCATAGACGCGGGCCTTATCCACGAACCAATAGCCATCGCCGATGCATTCCGCCGCAATAAGGGTCCGTTCGGCATTCAGACCGTCAAGAATGTGGTAAAACCCGCGCCCCTCGGTGCCGATCAGGTTCTCGGCGGGGATTTCTAGGTTGTCGAAGAACACCTCATTGGTTTCGTGGCCGGGCATATTGGCGATGGGGCGGACCTCCATGCCTTTGCCGATGGCCTCTCTCAAATCGACCATAAAGATCGACAGGCCCTGCGACCTTTTCTTGACCTCGTTCAGCGGCGTGGTGCGTGCCAGCAGGATCATCAGGTCGGAATGCTGGATGCGGCTGATCCAGACCTTCTGGCCGTTGATCACATAGCGGTCACCCTTTTTGACCGCCGTGGTCTTCAGTTTGGTGGTATCGGTCCCGGTGGTCGGCTCGGTCACGGCCATGGATTGCAAGCGCAACGCGCCGCTGGCGATGCCGGGCAGGAATTTCTGCTTCTGCTCCTCCGAACCGTGTCTGAGAAGCGTGCCCATATTGTACATTTGCCCGTGACAATGGCCCGCATTGCCGCCGCAGCGGTTCACCTCTTCCATAATGATCGAGGCCTCGGTCAGCCCCAGACCCGAACCGCCGTATTCCTCGGGGATCATCGCGGCCAGCCACCCCTCGCGGGTCAGCGCATCGACAAACTCCTCGGGGTAGGTTTCGTTTTCGCCGAACTTGCGATGATATTCTGGCGGAAACTGCGCGCAGAGTGCGCGCACGGCGTCGCGCAGATCGGTGTGAGTGTCTGGGGCTGACGTCTGCATTGGTTACTTCGCTCCCGGACCCGACGTTTCAAGAATTTCCTGCTCGGCACGCTGCCAAAGCTCGTAGGAAATCGGGTTTTCGCTCTCTTCGAGGATGTGACCGACCAGACCGATCGCCCTCGCCATCACGCCAAAGCCGCGCACGATCTTCCACGGGAAGCCGAATTCGCAGCAGATCGCGCCGATCGCGCCGGTGGCGTTGATCGGCAGCATCTTGCCCGATTTCTCCTCGGCCACGGCTTGAATCTTCTGGATCAGCGCGATGTACTCGCCCGACTTGCCGTTCTCGGCCGCGATCTGGAACAGACGCGGCGCGCGCGGGTCGACGGGCTTGTGGACCGGATGGCCCAGACCCGGCACGATGGCCTTCCTGGCACGGAACTTCTCGACGGTCTCGACGGCGATCGCGTCCAGATCGGCGCTGGTGCCCAGCTTGTCCTGGGGCAGCGCCTCGTAGAGCATCTTCGATGCGCCTTCCATCGAGCCGACAAAGACTGTGCCCAATCCGCACAGCCCGGCCGCAACGGCGGCCTGAAGCGATTCCGGCGCGCCCATATAGGTCATCCGCGCGGCCAGGGCAGAGGGCGTGATGCCATGTTCCACCAGCGTGATGACGATGGCGTTGAAGACCCGGCTTTCCTCGGGCGTGGCCTTGCGGCCCGTCAGTTGCAGAAACGCCAGATCGCCGAGGTTCATGTGGCCGAGGATTTCGTTGGGCAGGTCGAGCCCGCGCACGTTGATCTGGTCGGGCGTGCTCCAGCCGATTTTCGAGCTGATCTTTTCCTTGCGTTTTCCCATCAGACCGGATCCCACGAAAAAACATCCGCCGAAACCTCGAGCGGCGTGAATTGCGATTTGAGCGCGGGAATGGCGCGCTCGGCGATTTCATCGGCGGTCCAGCCATCACCGGAATGGACCGACCGCACCGGGCGGGGCTGGTTGAACAGGAAGATCTCGTTCTTGCGCACCGCGAAGATCTGTCCCGTGACGTCGACGGAGCGGTCGCTCATCAGGAAACAGGCCATCGGCGCGACCTTGGCCGGGGTCATTTCCTTGATCTTCTCGACGCGCGCCTTCTGTTCGGGCGTGTCGGTCTTGATCGACGAGATCATCCGGCTCCAGGCGAAGGGAGCGATACAGTTCGACCGCACGTTCCAGCGCTTGAGGTCCAGCGCGACCGACTTGGAGAAGGCCGCGATACCGAGCTTGGCGGCGGCGTAGTTCGCCTGGGCGTAATTGCCGATCAGACCCGAGGTCGAGGTCATGTGCACCAGCGCGCCGCTTTCCTGTTCGCGGAAATAGTCGGCCGCCGCGCGGCTGGTGTTGAAAGAGCCGTAAAGATGGACCTTCACCACCGCGTCGAAATCCTCATAGGTCATCTTGTGAAAGAACCCGTCGCGCAGGATGCCGGCGTTGTTCACCACCGCGTCGATGCGGCCGAATTCCTTGACCCCGGCTTCGATCATCGCGCGTGCGGCGTCGGGATCGGTGACGTTGCCGCCATCGGCGATCGCGTCGCCGCCTGCGGCCTTGATTTCCTCTACGACCTTCTGGGCCGCGGTCTCGGTCTGGCCGGTGCCCTTCAGCGACGCGCCCAGGTCGTTCACTACCACCGCGGCGCCTTCCGCCGCCGCCATTAGGGCGATGTCGCGTCCGATGCCGCCGCCGGCGCCGGTGACAAGGACCACCTTTCCGTCAAGTGCCTTCGCCATCTTCGTCCTCCCTCAGCTTGCCTTGCGGTAATTGTCGAGACCGCCTGAATGCATGACCCGGCCCATTAGTGGTGCGCCGATAATCTCTTCGGCCTTGACGGCCGCTGCGATCAGCTTGTCCAGGTCGATGCCCGTCTCGATGCCCATTTCGTGGCACAGGAACACCGCGTCCTCGGTGCAGACATTGCCGGCGGCCCGCGCATGGCCGTGGCCCGCGAAGGGACAGCCGCCAAGCCCGGCGACCGAGCTTTCGAACATGTCCACGCCCATCGACAGGGCGGCATAGACGTTGGCGATGCCAAGGCCACGGGTGTCGTGGATGTGCATGCCAATGCGGGCCTCGGGCGCCATTTCGCGCAACGCGCCGATCATGCGCTTGACCGCCTCGGGGTTTCCCCAGCCCATGGTGTCGGCGATCACGAGGATCGGCACGGGGATGTCCTCTTCCTCGCACAGATCAAGGATAAAGCGGAAATCGTCCAGAATGCGTTCCTGCGGGATCGGGCCTTCGTAGTTGCAGCCGAAGGCGGTCATCACATAGGCCGCGTCGACGGCATAGCCCTCTTCCTTGTAAAGGCGCACCCAGTCGCGCTGCCGCTCGCGCATTATGGCGGAGGAGCAGTTGTTGTTGGCTTGCGCGAAGGCTTCGGAGGGGTAGAACAGCAGGCGCGGGTCGATATCGACCTCATGCGCCGTCAGGGCCTTGCGAAACCCCTTGTCGTTCAACCAGAGCGAGGTGTAGTTCACGCCCGGCTTGCGCTTGATGCGCTGGAACAGCTCGCCCGTATCGGCCATCTGGGGCACGAATTCGGGGCTGACGAAACTGCCCACCTGGATACGCTTCAGCCCTGTCTCGCTGAGCATGTCGATCAGTTCGATCCGCTGTTCGATCGGATAAATCTTCTTTTCGATCTGGAAACCCTCGCGCGGGCCTTCCTCGCGGAATTCAACGAATTTGGGAAAGTCGCTCATGCGGTCACTCCTCGGGTGGCAGGATCTCGGCGATGACCTGGCCGCGGTCGACCATGTCCCCATTCGAGACGGTGATGTTGTTGGCCGTACCGGCAGCCGCGGCGCGAATCGAGATCTCGAGTTTCATGGACTCCATGACGGCGATGACATCGCCCTCGGCCACGATCTGGCCGTTGGTGACCTTGACCTCGACGATCATGCCGGTCAGCGGCGAGGTTACGGCGCGATCCGCGGCCGCGTCGCCGCCGGCAAAGTCGAGCGGCGCGGCGGGGTGGAAAACCAGCCGTCCCTCGGGCGTATCCAGCTCGACTACGCCGGCATGGAGCCGCGCTTCGATCAGGTGGACGGTGTCGCCTTCGCTCAGCCGCCAGCGGCCCGGCGTGATTTCACGTGCCGACAGTGTCAGCGCCTCGCCGTTTTCCGAATAGACGGTGAATCTGGCACCCGGTTTGACAGGACCGACGCGCAATTCCTCGGACTTGTCGTCAGAATCGGTCAACGCCACACGCTGCCCCGCCTCCAGCGCGTCGCCGCCCAGGCCCAGCCGCCAGCCGGTGAAGGTATCGCGGTTGGTCCAGGGCTCGGCCGCCGTGTCGCGCCGCCCCGCGGCCACGAACAGCACCGCCGCCGCCGCTTTCCACAGCACGGGGCGGGCCAGCGCGGGCGGTTGCGTTAGCTGATCTATGCGGCCGTCGATCCAGCGGGTATGCACCTGCATCCGTTCGAATTCATGGTTTCGCGCCAGCGCCGTCAGAAAGGCGCGATTGGTCTCGACGCCTTCGACCGCGACATGATCAAGCGCCGTGGCAAGACGCGCCAACGCGGTTTCCCGGTCGGGCGCGTGGACGATCAGCTTGGCGATCATCGGGTCGTAATAGGGTGTGACCGCATCGCCTTCCTCGACACCGCTGTCGATCCGCAGGCCCGATGGCAGGCTGAGCGTGGTGAGCGTGCCGGTCGACGGGGCGAATTGCATCGCCGGGTCTTCGGCGTAAAGCCGCGCCTCGACCGCGTGTCCGTTGATCTTGAGGTCATCCTGCGCCAGGCCCAGGCCCGCGCCTTCGGCGATGCGCAGGTGAAGCGCGACAAGGTCCAGCCCGGTGATCGCTTCGGTGACAGGGTGTTCCACCTGAATGCGCGGATTTACCTCAAGGAAGAAATACTCGTCCCCCGCGACCAGAAATTCCACAGTGCCGAGGCCGCGATAGTCCAGCGTTTCGCCCAGACGCACCGCGTCATGGGCGATCTCGTCCAGAAGCGTGCGCGGCAGACCCCAAGCGGGCGCTTCCTCGATGACCTTCTGGTGGCGGCGCTGAAGCGTGCAGTCGCGTTCGAACAGGTGCACCACGTGGCCCTTGCCGTCGCCGGCGATCTGCACCTCGATATGGCGCGCCTCGGGCAGGAACCGTTCCAGCAGCAGCCCTTCGGAGCCGAAGGTGGATTTCGCCTCGCGCAGTGCGCCCTGGATATCCTCCATCAGCGTGGTCTCGTCGGTCACCAGGCGCTGCCCGCGCCCGCCGCCGCCGCCGACCGCCTTGAGCAGCACCGGCAGGCCCATCTGGCGCACCTCGTCTGCAATTTGCTGCGGATCGGACCGCGCGCCTTCGGCGCCCGAAATCACCGGGACGCCGGCAGCCACGGCGGCCACTTTGGCGCTGGCCTTGTCGCCGAAACGCTCCAGCGTCTCCGGCGTCGGCCCCATGAAGATCATACCGGCGGCTTCGACCGCGCGGGCGAAATCGGGGTTTTCGGCCAGAAAGCCGTAACCGGGATGGATCGCATCCGCGCCCACCGATTGCGCGGCGGCAATCACCGCGTCGATTTTCAGATAGCTCTCGGATGCAGGACCGGCACCGATACAGACAGATTTGCCGATCTCGCGCACATGCAGGGCATTGGCGTCGGCCTGCGAATGCACGCCGACAGGGGTGATACCGCTGGCCCGCGCGGTGCGCGCGATCCGGCAGGCAATTTCGCCGCGGTTGGCAATCAGAAGCGTTTTGATTTTCACGGTTCGCTCCTCACATCCTGAACACGCCGAAGTTGGTATCGACCTTGGGTCTGCGCGATGTCACATCCAGCATCAGCGCCATGACGTCACGGGTCTCACAGGGCTCGATCACGCTGTCGATCCAAAGGTTGGAGGCGAAATTATAGGCTCCTTGAAAATCTTCGTATTCCTTGCGGATCGGCGCCTTGAAGGCTTCCTCCTCCTCGGGGGTCCAGCTTTTGCCTTCGCGTTCGTTGATCTGCGCGCGGACCTGCGCCAGGACGCTGGCGGCTTGTTCCGGCCCCATGATCGCCGACCGTCCCGTCGGCCAGGCGAACATCGCGTCCGGCTGGAACGGGCGCCCCAGCATCGCCAGGTATCCCGCGCCGTAAGAGCCGCCGGTGATGATGGTGAATTTCGGCACCCGGGCCGAGGACATGGCCGTGATCATCTTGGCACCGGCCTTGGCGATGCCCATCTGCTCGACCTCGCGGCCCACCATAAAGCCGTTCACATCGGCCAGGAACAGCAGCGGAATATCGCGCTGGACGCAAAGATTGATGAAATGTGTCGCCTTCAACGCGGCTTCGACGAACAACACGCCGGTATTGGCGAGAATGCCCACTTCGTGCCCATGAATACGGCCCCAGCCGGTCATGATCGTATCGCCATAAAGCGGCTTGAACTCGTGGAAATCGCTGTCATCCACCAGCCGCGCTACGATCTCGCGGTTGTCGGTCGGCACTTTGGGGTCGCGGCTGACGATGCCGTAGATTTCCTCGACCGGATAGGCGGGCGCACGCGGCGCTTCGGGCGTTTTGCGGGGCTTGGGCTTTTCGCCCAGATGGCTGACGATCTCGCGCGTGATGGCCAAGGCGTGGGCGTCATCCTCGGCCAGATGGTCGGTCACACCGGAGACGGACGAATGCATCTTGCCGCCGCCCAGCTCCTCGGCATCCACCTTTTCGCCGGTTGCGGCAAAGGTCAGCTCTGGCCCGCCCAGATACATGAAGCCCTGGCCGCGCACGATTACCACCTCGTCGCAGAGCGCCGGGATATAGGCACCGCCAGCGGTACAGGGCCCCATGACCACGGCGATCTGCGGCACCCCGTCACCGGACATGCCGATCTGCTGGTGAAAGATCGACCCAAACTGCCCTTCGTCGGGGAAGATGTTTTCCTGATCGGGAAGGAATGCACCGCCGGAATCCACCAGCGTGATGACCGGAAGCTGGTTCTTCCAGGCAATCTTCTGGGCGCGGACGTGCTTGCGCGAGGTCATGCCGAAATAGGTGCCGCCCTTCACAGTGGCGTCATTGGCGATGATCATGCACTGGCGGCCCTCGATCACGCCGATACCGGTGATGATACCCGCGCCCGGTGGCACGCCATCGTATTTTCTCAGTCCGGCCAGCTCGCCGATCTCGAGGAAGGGCGTGCCGGGGTCGATCAGGCGCTCGATGCGTTCGCGCGGCAGGATCTTGCCCTTTTTTACATGCCGTTCGCGCGCCTTTTCGGGGCCGCCGACGCGTTGCAGAAGCCGAAGCGCATGCAGTTTTTCGACCTTCTCGCGATAGCGCGCGTCGTTTTTCCGGAAGTCGTCGGACCCGGTATCGAGTAGGGATTTCATTCGTGTCATGGCAGGTCTGGGTATTTCCTGAGAACAAAGGCAACCTTGGCGGCGCTGGGTTTTTCGAAAGTGTCGGCCGCAACCAGATGCACGTCGGCCTTGAAGACCAAAGAGTCGCGCAGCCGCTGCTCGATCTTCTTTTTGAGGGCGGCGTCGTCGGCCGGATCGCGGCCGGGGCCGCGTTCGACAATCACCGTCAGCGCGCCCTGCGTTGTGTGACCCTCGAAATCGGCCACGATACGCATGACGCCATTGGTCTCCGGCACCATCTCGGTGATGACGCTGTTGATGGCCGACGGAAAGACATTGGCCCCGCGCACGATCAGCATGTCGTCGGTGCGGCCGGTGCAGCGGATCTTCGGCCCGGTGCGGCCGCAGGTGCATTCGGTGTCGATGACTTCGATATAATCGCCAGACCGGAACCGCACCAGCGGGCTCGCCTGTCGGCCGATCGCGGTATAGATCATCTCGCCTTCGGCCCCCTTTTCCCAGGGGATGATTTCGCCGCTGTCAGGGTCGAGCAATTCGGTGATGATATAGTCCATGTTGACCATATGCATGCCCGACTGCTCCTCGCATTCGGCCCAGTAGGTCACGCCCAGATCGGTGCCGCCCAGCATTTCGGTGCATTTCGCACCCCAGGCGGCCTCGATCTTGGCGCGGATTGCGGGAATGCCGCCGCCGGGCTCTCCGCCGACGATCACATGTTCGACCCCCAGTTCGCTGGCCTTGCACCCCAGCACCTCGGGCGCCTTTTCCGCCAGGTGCAGAACGAAATTCGGCGCGCCGACGATACAGCGCGGGCGCGTGTCGGCACAGGCGCGCAACAGGCGGTCCGCACCGCCATCCGCCCCCACCGGCACATCGATCGCGCCCATGTACTGCAACCCCTGCATCACCGGGATACCGCCGACAAAGCCCTTGGCCAGCGAAAACGCATGCAGCACCATGTCGCCGGGCCGAACGCCGTTGGCAAAGAAACAGCGCGCTGTCATCTCGTGCCACATTTCGGCGTCGGATTCTGTCAGGGCCACATATGAAGGACTGCCTGTGGTGCCCGACGAGGCCTGCATCTGGATGATCTCCGACATGGGCGCGGCACGATGCTTGCCAAAGGGCGGCTCGGCGGCAAGGCTCTCCCTGATCTCGGTCTTGTAGGTATAGGGCAGCTTCCGCAGGTCTTCGATGGTACGAATATCGTCGAATTCCACACCGGCTGCGGCGAACTTTTCCTGATAGAAGGTCGAGTTCGCCCTGAGATAGGCCATCTGATCGCGCAGCCGCTCTTCCTGAATGCGGCGGACCTCGTCCAGGGGCTTACCCTCGATCTCGTGCCAGAAACGATCATTCAACTTGTCGGCGGCGTCCTCCCGCCGGAAGCGCATTCCAAATTGCATGTCATCCTCCGTGACGTGCAGCGCGATCAATAAGACCGCGGCATGCCCATGACCTTTTCACCGATGAAGCTCAGGCACAGTTCGCGGTTCACCGGCGCCGTGCGCAGCAGACGCACCAGCGGGTACATCTCGTAGAGCCCCGTGTCTTCGGTGAAACCCGATCCGCCATGCGCCTGAAGCGCGGCATCCACCGCTTCGATCCCGGCCTCGGCGGCGGCGTATTTCGCCATGTTCGACGACGCCCCCGCCGGCAGCTTGTTATCGAACTCACATGCCGCGCGGCGGGTCATCAGGCTGGCCATCTCGACCGCTGTATGCGCCTTGGCCATCGGGTGCTGCACCCCTTGGTGCGCGCCAATGGGCTGACCAAAGACATTGCGCTCGGACGCGTAGCTCACCCCCTTGTTCAGCGCGAAACGCCCGATACCGCAGCACAGGGCGGCCAGGATGATGCGTTCGGGGTTGAGGCTGTCGAACAGGATCGAGAAGCCCTCGTCGACCTCGCCGACCACATCCTCCGGGCCCAGGTCCACCTCGTCGAAGAACAGCGTCCACTGTTCCTCCGGCAGGGGGATCGAGATCTTCACCCGCTGCTTTTCGACACCTTTTTTCTTCAGATCCACGGCGAACAGGGTAAAGCCGTCGGTCTTGCGACTGACCTCGGTATGCGGCTTGGTCCGCGCCACGACCAGGCAATAGTCCGAGACCTCGGCCCCGGTGATAAAGGTCTTTTCGCCTGACAGGCTGAACCGGTTGCCCCGGCGCTTGGCCAGCGTGGTGGCCTTCATCGTGTTCGACCCGGCCCCCGGTTCGGTGATCGCGAAACAGAACTGGATATCGCCGCGGCAGGCCGCCGGCAGCAGCTCTTTCTTGTGGAATTCGCTCCCGTGGCTGGCGATATGGGCCAACGACATGGTCGGCCCGACCACCATCATCAGAAGCGGAATGCCGTGGTTCGCGGTGCCCTCCATGAACAAGGCCATTTCGGTCATGCCAAGGCCCGCGCCGCCGTATTCCTCGGGCACCATGATGCCCAGGAAGCCGTCATCGGCAATCTGCTTGAACATCTCCCGCGGGAACTCGTGCCTGCGCGCGTGGTCCAGCCAATAGGCATTGTCGTATTTCTGCGCCAACTGGCCGCCGTATTCGTAAATCTGGCGCTGTTCGTCGTTTAAAGTGAAGTCCATAGTCTCTTCCTCAGGCCTTGAATTCGGGCGCGCGCCGGTTCTCGAACGCGTCGAGCCCCTCGGCGACGTCATCGCTGGGCAACGCGCGCACGGCGGCGTCACGCTCCAGCCGCATTTGCTGGTCGATGCCGAGATCCGCGCCTTCGCGTGCCAGCCGCTTCATCTCGGCGATACCGGGACGCGAGCGGGTGGCAATCTTCTGGCAGTATTCCAGCGCGGCCTGATGCAGATCCGCATCCGGCACGATGTAGTTGACCAGGCCGGCATCCTTGGCCTCGTCCGCCTTGAGCCAGCGGGCCGAGAACATCAGGTCCAGCGCACGGCGCAGGCCCATCAGACGCGTCAGCCGCTGTGACCCACCCCAGCCCGGGATCAGGCCGAACTGCGCGTGCTGATCGCCGAATTGGGCGGTCTCGGCGGCGAAACACACGTCACAGGACAGCATCAGTTCGATCCCGCCGGCCAGACACAACCCCTGCACCGCCACGACCACTGGGAGGGAGGAGGTTTCGAGCGCGCGCAGGTTGTTCATGCCGAAGGCGATGAAATGATCCAGCGCGGCGGGATCGTTCAGTTTGCCTTTCACTTCCACCAGATCGGCACCGGTGCAAAAGTGCTTGCCTTGCGCCCGGATGAGGATCGCCCGAATAGCCGGGTTCGCCTCAAATTCCGCACGTGCGGCAGATATGCGCTCATGCACCTCAAGTGACAGGCAATTGAATTTCTCGGGGCGGGCCAGTTCGATGATGCCGACGTTGCCCTCGGCGCTGACGATGACGGGATCGCTCATTTCGCGGACCCCTTCGCCTTCTTGTCATATTGCAACGCCATGCGACCGACCTTCTCGCGGGCGATCACCAGCTTTTGGATCTGCGCGGTCCCGTCGCCGATCTGAAGGCCCAGAACGTCGTTGTAGCGCTGATGATGCGGCAGGTCTGTGGTATAGCCGTAATGCCCGTGCAGGATCAGACACTGGTGCAGGATCTCGCAGGCGGTCTTGGGCAGGTACCATTTGCACATCGCTGCCTCGGAGGTGTGGGGCAGGCCGCGGTCCCGCAGGTCCAGCGTGTAGTAGCAAAGCTGGCGCATCATGGTCAGTTGCGTTTCCGCCTCGGCCAGCGGAAAGCTGACGCCCTGATACTGCACGATCGGCGCGCCGAACGCCTCGCGCTCCTGCACATATGCCCAGGTCTCGTCCACCGAAGCCTGCGCCGCGCCCAGGCATTCCAGACCGATCAGCGCACGGGAATAGTCGAATCCCATCATGATGGTGCCAAAGGCGCGGTCCTGCTCGGCCATCATGTTTTCGGCCGGCACGAAGACATCGTCGAAGAACACCGATCCACGCCCGACGGGCTTGGTGCCGATGTCGTCGAAATGCGTGCGCTTGATGCCGGGTTGGTTCAGGTCGATGAAGAAGGCGCTGACCCCGCGCGAACCGCCATTGGGATCGCCGGTACGGGCAAAGACTACCGCCGCATCGGCCTGGCTGGCAAAACTCATGGAGGTCTTTTCACCGTTCAGCCGCCAGCCGTTTCCGGATTTCTCGGCCTTCAGAATCAGGTTCGCCGCATCCGAACCGCCGCGCGGCTCGGTCAGGCCCAGACCAATGACGGCATCACCCGAAACCACCTTGGGCACCCATTCCGACGCGATGTCGCGCGAGGCGTGCTTGGCGACCATGCCGCCCATGAGCGATCCCAGTAGCTGCACGTAACTTGCGTTGAAATCGGCATAGGCGATCTCTTCGACGATCAGCCCCGACGTGACAGAGCTTTCGCCCAAGCCGCCGAATTCCTCGGGCAGGTCGGGGCCGATCAGGCCGAGCGCCCCCATTTCCCTGATCAGGTCACGGTCGAATTCGTGCTTGGCGGCCCGCTCCTGATAGCTGGGGGCCAGCTTTTCGGTGGCAAAGCGTTTCGCCGTCTCGCGGAACGCTTGTTGGTCCTCTGTAGGCTGGAACTGCATTCCCTCCGCCCTCCCATTGCGGTGAATTCCTCTTTAAAAAAATCTAACAAACGTTAGAATGCAGCGCAAGAGGTGTTTTCAAAGGAGGGGAGCATGATGAAGTCTTTGGATGAAACGGGCTACGGGGCGCTGCTTTCACCAATCAGCGCGGGCAGCAGGACGTTGCGCAATCGCGTGATAATGGGCTCGATGCATACGCGCCTTGAAACCGAACCTGACGGTATCGCCAGGCAGATTGCCTTTTATGCGGAGCGGGCCCGCGGCGAGGCGGCGATTTTGGTCACGGGTGGTTTTTCGCCCAATGCCGATGGAATATTTGATCCCGACGGTCCGCGTATCGATGATCGGGACGAGGCGCTGAAACTGCGTCCCATCTGCAAAGCAGTCCAGGCCGAAGGTAGCCTGATCTGTGCGCAGCTTCTTCATGCCGGCCGATATGCAAAGATTGAAGACTGCGTTGCTCCGTCGCCGATTCGCGCGCCGATCAATCGTTACACGCCCCGCGAGATGAGTGATGCAGATATCCGCCGTACAATCTTGGATTTCGCAGAAGCCGCTGCCAATGCTCAAGCTGCCGGATTCGACGGTGTCGAGATCATGGGCTCCGAGGGTTATCTCATCAACGAGTTCACCGTCACGCACACGAACAAACGCGAGGATGACTGGGGCGGAAGCGTCGAGAACCGGCATCGCTTTCCGGTCGAGATCGTGCGCGCCGTTCGCGCGGCCTGCGGACCGGATTTCCTGATCATCTACCGGATCTCCGCCGCGGACCTGATCGAAGAGGGGGCACCGACCGAGGAGATCGCAGCGCTGGCACAGAAGATCGAGAAGGCAGGAGCCGACATTCTGAACACCGGAATCGGCTGGCACGAAGCGCGTGTACCGACCATAGCCTATCCCGTGCCACGGGGGGCCTGGCGAAAGGCCGCGGCCAACGTGAAGGCCGCGGTTTCAATTCCGGTAGTGGCCTCGAACCGCATCAACACTCCCGATATCGCGGAGGATATTATTGTTTCCGGTGAGGCGGATATGGTCTCGATGGCTCGGCCATTCCTGGCGGATCCGCTTTTCGTGAAGAAGGTGCGCGAAGGCCGCGCCGAGGAAATCAATACCTGCATTGCATGCAACCAAGCCTGTCTCGATTTCATATTCTCCGACCGACCGGTCGGGTGCCTCGTCAATCCACGAGCCGGGCGCGAAACGGAATTCCGGGACACGCCCGCGGAATTGCCGAGGAAGGTGGCGGTTGTCGGCGGCGGGGCCGCGGGAATGGCGGCGGCGGCCGAAGCGGCGCGGCTTGGCCATGACGTCACGCTTTTCGAAGCTACGGACGAACTTGGCGGTCAACTGAACCTTGCGCGCGCGGCGCCGGGTAAGGACGAGTTCAACGAAACCCTTCGTTATTATGCTGGTCAGATGAGAAAGCACGGAGCAAAGCTGCGGCTGGGACAGCGGGCGCAAGCCGATGATTTGGAGGGTTTCGATCATGTGGTGATCGCGACCGGGGTGGTCCCGCGCATTCCCGATCTGCCGGGCATAGACCATCCCAGTGTCGCAACCTACGCCGAGATTCTCTCTGGCGCGCGCGTCGCAGGCGAGACTGTTGCGGTGATGGGCGCGGGCGGGATCGGGCACGACGTAGCCGAGTTCCTCGTGACCGAGCCAGCCGAGGTCCACAACACCGGAACATTCTGCTCGACATGGGGCGTCGATCCGGAATTCGCCGCACCGGGCTCCTTGGTAAGCGATCCATTGGCGCCAAAACCCTCGCGGCGTAGAGTTGTCATGCTCCAGAGAAAGACTTCGAAGCCCGGTGCAGGGCTCGGCGTCTCGACGGGATGGATCCTGCGCAACGCCCTGCGCAAGCATGGAGTCGAGGCCTTGTGCGGCGTGGTCTATGACAGCATCGACGACGACGGGCTGCATATCCTCTTGGACGGCAAGCCAAGGGTCATTGCCGCCGATACCATCATATTGTGCACTGGCCAGGAACCCGAGCGGAGCTTGGCCGACGAGCTTGCATCGCGCGGCGTTGCGGTCACAATGATCGGCGGTGCCAAGGAAGCCGCCGAACTCGATGCATTGCGCGCCATTGATGAAGGGGTGCGCTTGGCTCAAAGTTTCTGAGATGGCACCGTAACAATGGAGGATGCGATGCTGCCTGAGGTGCTGCGCGCGGGCCGCGCTGATCTGTACTCGGTCTTCCGCACCTGCGCGGTGGGGAGGGACGGCGCGCTTGCGGTCGAGGATGGCGAGACCCGCCGCAGCTATGGCGAACTGGTCGACCGTGTGGATCGCTTGGCGTCGGTGCTTCTGTCGCGAGGGGTGGCGCCCGGCGACAGGATCGCCATCCTGTCGCATAACCGCGTCGAGTATCTTGAGCTGGAACTTGCGGCGGCGGGAATCGGCGCCATTGTCGCCTGCCTGAACTGGCGGCTCGCCGCGCCCGAGCTGAAGCATTGCATCGAACTGGTCGAACCGGTGCTGGCCGTGGTCGAACCCGAATTGCGTGATGCCTTTCGCGCAGTGTCGGATCTGCCCGGCCTGGAGATCGGACCCGAATGGGAGCAGGCGCTGGCCTCGGCGAACCCGGACCCGCGCACCGGCACGCTGGTGGATGATCCTGAGGCTGGCCTCACGATACTCTATACCTCGGGAACAACCGGGTTGCCGAAAGGCGCCCTAATCAGCCACCGTGCCCATATCGCGCGTGCCATGGCCTTTGCGGCGCAGCTTGCGCTGGATCCCGATGACGGTTTCATCGCATGGGCGCCAATGTTTCACATGGCATCGACCGATCAAGCGCTGGCGACGCTTCTGCGTGGCGGGACTGTGGTGATGGTGGATGGACTGCAGCCCTCGGTCATGAATGAGGCGCTGTCACGCCACAGGATTGGCTGGTTCGTGATGATGCCCGGGGCGCTTGAGGCCTTCATCGCCGAACGGCGCGCTAATCCACTGCCGTTGAAAGGGATCAAGGTCTGCGGCGCGATGGCCGATCTGGTGCCGCCGCACCAGATCGCGGAACTGACGAGTCTTCTCGGTGCGCCCTATCTGAATTCCTTCGGAGCCACAGAAACCGGTCTGCCGCCGGGCACCGCCGATCTGATCGCCCCCGGTGTCGCGCCCGAGACATTGTCCAAACGGATCAGCGCATTTTGCGAGGTTCGACTGGTGGATCCCGAGGATCGTGACGTCCCGATCGGATCGCCCGGCGAAATGGCGTTGCGTGGACCGACCCTGTTTTCAGGATACTGGAATGCCGACGACACCAACGTCAGCGACTTCCGCAACGGTTTCTTTCATATGGGCGATCTGTTCCGCCGAAACCGCGATGGTACAATCGATTTCGTGGACCGGGTGAAATACCTGATCAAGACCGGCGGCGAGAACGTCTATCCAGCTGAAATCGAGCGTGTGCTGCTTGCGCATCCAGGTGTGGTCGATGCAGCGGTTGTGCGGGCGCTCGATGCGAAATGGGGTGAAAGCCCCGTTGCGTTTGTCGCATGCGGCAACGATGGACCGGGCGCCGAAGAGTTGATGCAGTTATGCCGCGAGAAGCTAGCGGGCTACAAGCGACCGCGCGAGTTCCAGTTCATCGCATTCGAGGATTTTCCGCGCTCGACGAGCGGCAAGATCCAGCGCCACATCCTGGAAAGCCGGTTGACGAACTGAGAGGCCGCCGGCGGGAGAACCGGAGTTGAAGCTCCGGGCAGCCGATCGACCGGCCGTCAACCGACCAAGCGGCTTGCAGCCTTATCCGGCCACGCCCGTCCGCCCGACAAGGGCCATCAGCGTTCCGGTCATCGCGGCGACGAGCCTTTCGTCCCCGCCCTTCACCGCAAAGGCGCGCGCCTCGCAGATCGTCAGGGTGCGCCCCGGTTTGACCACATCCGCGACGAATCGAAACCGCTCGCCGTCTGCCGGGTTGAGCAGGTTGATCTTGAATTCCACAGTCAGCACCGCGGCCTCGGCGGGCATCAGAGAGAAGGCCGCATAGCCGCAGGCACTGTCGAGCGCGGTCGACACGATCCCGGCGTGCAGAAATCCGTGCTGTTGAGTCAAGGCATCATTATGTACCATCTCCAGCACGATACGACCGGGCGAGAGTCCGGCAATACCGATCCCCAGCGTTTGCATCACCTTCTGGCGCTCGAAACTGTCGCGCACGCGCGCGTCATAGTCAGGATTCTTCGGTTCGAATTCCGGCATAGACTGTCTTGCACTCCCTTTTTCAGCGATCGATGATCAGTCTTAACCGGCTATTCAACCTGTTATCTTGGAAAAAACGGCCATCGGATGGTGCTGCTGCCTGAAGGCGAATCGCGCCGGGGGGCTTCCCGGCGAAGGCGCGGCAGGCGGCCGACATGTGCGACTGGTCGTAGTAGCCGGTGTCGAGCGCCAATTCGCCCAGGGGTTGTGCGTGTTTGGCAAGCCCGCCCAGTAGATGACGAAATCGACGGGTTGCGGCTAGCCGACGGCGCGACATGCCCGTTGCCATCCGGATGCTGCGCCTCTCGCTGCGAGCGCTGGTAGGCGCCGTGCCGATCGCAGGGAAGCCAAGTTCGCAGGCAAGCCGGTCAAGCGCGGCTACAAGCGGAACAAGAGGCTCGTTGCCGGTGGTAAAGTCGTGCAGGAAACCGGCCAGTTCGACGAGAGATGCCTCGGGCGGAAGCCGTTCGGGCGCGGAAGCGAGTCGCAGCCCTGCCGACACTCCCCGGAAGGGCGCGATCCGCGGGCTGAACGCGGGGCGGGGTGGCGTGAGGGTCGGGCGGGGGAGGGCATTCTTCCCCAGAAGCGGGTCGAAAGCGAAGGAAAGCGTGAAGAGATCCGTGGCAAAACGGCCGCTGCCATGTCCCGTGAGATGACCCCAATCGCGGAAGACGAACATGTGGTCGACCGGGGTGGCCCCCCCGGGCGGCGGTGCGAGCTCGAGATAAAGCGGCGCGGGCGCCGCCTCATCCGGTGAAGGCATGCCTGTTCTCGGTCACGAAATCGGCAAGACGGCGCGCCGGGTGTCCAAGCACGTCGCTCACCGTGGTCTCGATGCCGGCGAGGTAACCCTTGGGTGCGATCGAGGCCAGTTCCACCATGGCCGCGGCGACCTCGTCCTGCATCCCGCCGGCGATCTTTGCCGCCTTGGCGTCCTCGGCGGACAGGGGCGCGCAAGCGACCTGCCGACCCGTCGCTTCCGACAGAATTGCCGCAATCTCTTCTCCAGACAGGGCCTCGGGACCGGTCAGGCCATAGGACTTGCCTTCATGCCCCGCGCCGGTCAGCGCATCGGCCGCGACGTCAGCAATGTCGCGGGCATCGATCCAGGCCACAGGCCCCCCCAGATCGTCGTAATAAACCCCGTCCCTTGCGATGTTTCCGGCCTGCCACAACAGGTTTTGCATGAAATAGGTCGGTTGAACAAAGGTCCAGTCGAGGCCGCTTTCCTTCAGCAGTTCCTGGGTTTCCGAATGCCACATGCCAAAGGTCAGCCTGGCTTTGGGCGAGGCACCAAGTCCGGTGGCCAGAACGACGTGGCGCACCCCTGCCGCCTTCGCCGCTTCGATCGTATCGGCCTTCCAGCGGCGCATGTGCCGGTGCGCGGGTGTCACCAAATAGATCCGTTCAGCCGTTAAACAGGCACGATTCAGCGCAGCGGGATCAGTGAAATCGGCAACGACGGCTTCGCACCCCTTGGCCTTGAGCGCGTCGAGCTTGGCCGGGTCGCTGGTGACGGCGCGCACTTTCGCGCCCTTGGCCAATAGCGTATCGACAAGGGGGACGCCGGTGGTGCCGGTTGCTCCGAAGACGGTAATCATGATCTGTCCTTTCGCAGGGCGGCGATGGCTTCCATCGTCTCGGGGTTGCTGACAGAGGACAGGTCGCCCGGATCCTCGCCCAGAAAAGCGGCGCGCACGAGCCGGCGCATCGTCTTCATGCTGCGGGTCTTGGGAAGCGCCTCGACGAAATGGATCTCGCGCGGGCGGAAGGGCTTGGAAACGATCTCTCCCACGCGGTCCTTGAGCTGCTCCACTAGTGCCGCGTCGGGCAACACACCGGGCGACGCGACGCAGACGCAGACCACCGCCACGCCTTTCAGATCGTCCGGGGCAGCGATGGCCGCCGCGTCCACCACCTTCCCCGTCTCGGTCAGCGCCGCCTCGATCTCGGGCGGGCCGATGCGCTTGCCGGCAATGTTCAACGTATCGTCCGAGCGGCCGAGGATATACCATGTGCCATCCGGATCGCGGCGCACCCAGTCGCCGTGCCGCCAGATGCCGGGGAAGGTAGACCAGTAGGTTTCGAGATAGCGTTCCCGGTCTCCCCAAATGGTCGGTGTCAGCCCGATCGGCGGTTGGGTCACGACCAGTTCGCCAACCTCGCCCGGCGCGGCTTCGCTTCCGTCCACGCGCAGCACTTTTGCGCCGACCCCCAGTGCTTGAGCAGAGAATCCACCGGGTTTGACCTCGTGCAATACGGTTGAAGTCAGGATCGCGCCGAACAACTCGGTCCCGCCTGAAATGTTGAGCGGTACCGCGCGGCGGCGGCAGATATGGTCGAGATGCCACAGCCAGGCGTCATCGGTCCAAGGTTCGCCGGTCGAGGCGACGATGCGTAACGGCGAAAGGTCGTAGCCGGAAAGTGGCCCGGGATCCTGAGTCATGAACTGCCGCACCAGCGTGGGGGCGACGCCAAGGTGGGTGACGCCCATCTCCGAGGCTAGGCGCAGCAGCCGGAAGGGGTCGTCCGGCATCGAGGGCGCACCCTCGGCGAGCGCCAGCGTGGCGCCCGAAAGCAACACCGACAGAAGCGTGAGTGGCCCCATCACCCAGCCCATGTCAGTCATCCACAAATGACGATCGTCGCGTTTCATGTCGAGGCACAGCAAGAAGTCGGCCGTGGCCTTGGCCTGGACACCGAGATGGGTATGAACCACGCCCTTGGGCTTGCCAGTCGTACCCGAGGTGTAGGCGATAAGCAGGGGCGCATCGGCGTCTACCGGATGGGCGGGACGCCTCGCGTCAGCTTTGCCGACGGTCTCCTGCCAGTCGAGATCGCGGACTGGATCGGCCACTATGCCGCCGAACCGCCGCAGGCTGAGCACGGTATGGACAAGTGGCACCTCCTTCAGGGCTTCGGCCAGCGTCTCCTCCATCCAGACGGGTTTTCCCCGCCGGGGCGTCGCATCTGCCGTCAGCACCGCAACGGCACGGGCATCGTTCAGACGGGTGGCGATGGCGTGCGCGGCAAAACCGGAGAACAGCGGCACCGCCACGGCGCCCAACCGTGCGATGCCCAGAAGCGCCGCCTCGATTTCCGGAATCATCGGCATGTAGATACCTACCGCCTGTCCGGGCTCCACCCCGCGAGCGGCAAGGGCCGATGCGACGCGGGCGGCCTCGGCGGCAAGCTCGGCATAGGTCCAGCGGCGGCGGCTTCCATCCTCGCCAACCCAGTCGATCGCGGTCTTGTCGCCAAGTTTTCCCGCGATGCGGGCGTCGAGACAGGTCTCTGTCAGATTCAGGGTACCCCCGACAGCCCATCGGATCGAATCTGGTCCCGCGGATATATCCCGCAGTTGCGTATAGGGACGATTGAACCGGATGCCGGCATAGCCGATTATCCGGCCCCAGAACCATTCCGGTTCGGCGTTGGCACGTTTGACGAGACCTTCGTAACTGCCCGCACCACAATCATCAATGAACGCCGCGAGCGTGCTTGCTCGTTGAATAACAGGGTCCGGTTGGAACATTCTCTGCCTCGCATGAAACAAAAAAAGGCCGCACCTGAGGCGCGGCCAGTTGGGGAGGATACTTAGACACGCCTCGACCGCGATGGCACTTGATTGGACGTATTCATTTTTCGATCAACCGTGCATCGACAAGCCGCCCGAAACGGAAATCACCTGGCCGGTGATGAATCCTGCATCGTCGGAAGCCAGGAAGCAGATTATTCCGGGGTAATCGCTCGGCTGCGCCAGGCGCTTCATCGGAATGGCCCGCTTGAGGCCTTCCGCGATCTTTTCACCAGCGTCGCCCTGAGCGACCTGGGCGAAGAGGGGCGTATCGGTCGGGCCCGGCGCAACCGCGTTCAGCTGAACGCCTTTGCGCGCCAGTTCCCGCGCCACGGTCTTGGTAAAGGAGATGATGCCGCCTTTGCAGGCCGAATAAACCGCCTCGCCCGACGATCCGACGCGGCCGGCGTCGGAGGCGATGTTGACAACGCGGCCGCCGCCATTCTTGACCATGCCCGGAAGCACCGCGTGATGCATGTTCAGCGGACCGTAGAGGTTAATGTCGATGATTTTTTTCCAGAGATCCGCGTCTGTATCGAGGAATGGCTTGATCACGTCCCATCCGGCGTTGTTCACCAGGACGCTTATCGGACCTCCGGCCTCGAACTCGGCAACGGACTTGTCAACCTGGGCGCGATCGGTGATGTCTACCTTGAAAGCCACGGCCTTGCCGCCCGCATCCCGGATCAGGCGGACGGTCTCCTGTGCGCCTTCTTCGTTCAGGTCGAACACCGCGACCTCTGAACCTTCCTCGCCGAACCGTTGACAAACGGCGCGGCCAATGCCGCTTCCGCCTCCGGTGACAATGACACGTTTGCCATTCAATCCATGCATTTGGGCTGCCTTCCTACTTCTGTGAGCACCTTTGTGAGAGCTGCTGAGCTAGAGGGTGCGCTTAACAATATTCTAACAATCGTTAGATTTATCGCAATAGACAGTCCTTTGTCCAGTTGTTATGTAAGCCATATGTGTATGCAGCCGCCTCAAGCATGCCTTGCCGGCGACGTTCAGAGCAAGGCGGAAAGGACCCGCGAGGAAATCCTCCGCGCGGCAGCGCGTCTATTCCGCTATGAGGGATTTAATTCGACGTCGATGCGGGAGATCGCACGTGAAGCGAACATCGAAGCCGGGAGCATCTATTACCATTTCGACTCAAAAGAGAAGATACTGGATGTGGTGCTCGACATCGGTGTCCGGCGTCTATACAATGAGGTGGCTAGGATAATTAGGTGTGCGGGTGCAAATGACGAACCCTTCCGCGAAACTTTCGCGAAACTGGTCGACACGCATCTGACCTTCCTTTTGATAGATAGCGACTTCACGTCTGCGAATATCCGAAACTACCCGATGTTGTCGGAGGAAGCACGACGCGCTCACCGGGAACTGCGCGGCTCATATGCTAAGTTGTGGGGTGGATTCCTGCAGAACGCCCGCGACAAGGGTCTATTGCGCAAAGACATTTCAGTTTCTCCCATCCGCCAATTCATCTTGAGTGCGATGAACTGGACCGTTGAATGGTACGAAGTGAAACGTTATCCGGTCAGTATTCTCTCAGAACGCATGAGCAGATTGATCCTGGACGGAATGTGCGACAAGCGTCGTCCGGGAAGTAGCCTCCCCAAGCCATACGTCATAGCCCTCCCGGAGCCGGTCGAGCCCCACGGAAAAGCGGCCAGGACACGTAGCGAAGTCCTGCGCGCGGCCGCGCGCGTTTTGAGAGATAGGGGGTACAAGGCTACGACGATACGCCAGATCGCTGTTGAGGCAAATATGGAGGCGGGCAGCGTCTACTATCATTTCAAATCAAAAGAGAAGATAGTAGACGAGGTGTTGCAAACCGGATTGAGCGACCTACTTGTCGGTGTCAGTCGCGTCATTGAGCAGTTCGGGGAGCCCAACGATCATTGTGCCAGAATATCGGCGGCCATTTCGGCTCATATGGATTTCCTATTCAGGGCCAGCGAGTTCACGTCGGCAAATGTCCGTAGCTATGGAATGTTGCCCACGAAGCTTCGTCGCAGGCACCGGGTTATCCGTCACGAATACGCGGCTGTTTGGGACAAGATGTTGTCCGATGCGCAGCAAAGCGGTGCTGTGAGAAAGGACATACAGATCGTTCCTCTGCGCCAGGTCATGCTGGGAGCCTTGAACTGGACCGTTGAATGGTTCGACCCACGGAAAGCGGGACTGGAAGGATACCACACCCTGTCCGTGTTTTCCGACATGCTGGTAAGGCTCCTTTTCAACGGAATCAGCGAGGCGGAACAACCGCTTAGAGAGGGGAGCTCTAACGGCTTACTTCGCGCTCGCGAAGGCTCAGACCAATAGGAAGTGATACAAGCCCTCGGCGACGGATTTCTCCGGGCTTGCCTGCCAGGACAGTACTCTTACACTTGCGATACGCGATCCCTTCCGCGTCACGGTCGCCTGCGCAGTCAGCGGTCCCTTCACACCAGGTCTGAGGTAGTCGACGGTCAGGTTGATCGGCTTGGCTGGCACATCCGCGAAATCGGGTTGGACTGCAATGGCGGCTGTGGCTTCCATGAAGCTGGCGATAATCCCCCCGTGGTAATGCTCCATAATCGGGTTTCCGATATGGCGCGAATCAAACGCCATCTCGGCTTTGGCATGGAACTTGCCCACTTCCAGAATATCAAAGTTCAGAAAGCGGAAGAACGGAACCCGGAAAACATTCATGTTGACGGCTTGCAGGTCCATCTTATGGCTTTCCCCTGGTCATTGCCTCAAACAGGCTGGTTTTGCCGCGCGTCAACGCAAACGAGGCAGTCCCGCGCGCGATTTCATCATCGACATGATTGTCAAACCAGATGCTGCCGGAATTGAAGGCGATATGGCGTGTCTTGCGATAGCAATGGGCGCGGACGATCACATCGGCGCGCGATCGGGCGGGGCGCAGGTAATCGACCCGCAGATCCAGCGTGGCCATGGTGCTGACGCCCTCGATGGCGACGAAATTCGCGAGCCCGAAAACACTGTCGAGCAGCGCGGTCAGAATGCCGCCATGCAGCAGGGTCTGATCGCTGTCGACACAGAAATCGGGATTGAACGGCATCCGCACCTGGACAGCTTCGGTCGAGACCTCCTCGATCTTCAACGCCATGTGGGTGATCAGCCCCTTCCCGCGCGCGTTCCACATCTGCGCGATCTGGTCCATCTTTTCTTGCGTGATTTCGGACATTCAATCTGTCTTTCAGCGGCCGGTGAAATTCGGTTTTCGTTTTTCCAGAAAGGCCGCGATGGCTTCGTGATGGTCTTCGGTCTGGTGCATCAAGGCCTGATATGCCGCGGCCGCATTCAGGAAATCGGGAAGATCCATGCGTTCGGCGTTGCGCAACAGGCGTTTGGCGACGCGCACGGCCCGAGGCGGCTTGGATGCGATGACCGCGGCGCGTTCGCGGGCACATTCCATCAGCATATCATGGGCGACGACTTCTAGCACCATGCCCAGCTCGAGCGCCTCTTCGGCGCCCACCATCCGGCCCGAAAAGGTCAGGTCCGCCGCTTTCTGATGCCCCAGTCGGCGCAACAGGAACCAACTGCCCGCATCGCCGGGAATGATGCCGAGATTGATGAAGACCTCGCCGAACTTCGCGTTCTGCGAGGCAATGCGCATGTCGCACATCATGGTCAGATCGCACCCGGCGCCGACGGCCGCGCCATTCACGGCCGCGATGGTCGGGATGTCGAGGTTGTAAAGAGCCTGGGGCAGGCGCTGTACCCCATCGACATAGCTTTGAGCGGTCGCAAGCGGCTCCTTGCGGAACACGCTGTCGGGGTCGTTCATCTCCTTGATGTCGCCGCCCGCGCAAAAGGCCGGGTCGGCGCCTGTCAGGATCATGACGCTGACTTGCGGGTCTGCCTGCACCTTCGCGAAGGTCTCCAGAAGCGCACCGATCATGTCATTTCCGGTAACCGGGTTCCGGCGCGCGGGGTCGTTCAGCGTGACCGTGGCGATCCGGTCGGAGATGTCCAGCAGGACTGGGGTCTCACTCATTCTTTCCATCTCCGCGCTCGCGCTTTTCGAACATCTCGGGGTTGATCATGTCACGTGCGTCGTGTCCCAGATGCAGGGTTTCGCCACCATCCACATAAATGTCTTCGCCCGTGATGAATTCCCCCAATCTGGACGCAAGGAATATGATCGTGCCGGAAATGTCCTCGGCCGCGCCCATCCGGTTCAGAACCGAACGGTTCAGCTGTTTCCAGTGGTCCGGCGAAATGGGATAGCGTCCGAGCGCCTCGGTCTTGATCGTGCCCGGGGCGACGCAGTTCAGGCGGATGCCGTATTCGCCCCACTCGGCGGCCAGCGTTTTCATCATGCCCGTCACACCGGCGCGGGCGGCGACGGTGTGCGTGAACCCGGTCAGCGCGGTTCGGGCCGAAATGGCCGTGACAAAAACGATCGATCCGCCGTTGTCGTACATGAAATGATCCGCCGCGGCGCGGGTCATCTGCCACGATCCGATCAGATTGTTGCGGATCACGGCCTCAAAGCCCTTGTTGGTGATATCGCGGGCGGCGGCGATGTATTGCCCGCCCGCGTTGTTCACCAGCACGTCAAGCCGACCGTAATGGCCCTTGATGCGCTTCATCGCCGCTTCGATGCTGTCTTCGTTGCGGGTGTCGCCCGGCACCACGAAGGCCTCGCCGCCTGCCGCGCGGATCATCTCTGCGGTTTCCTGCAGGGGGTCTTCGCGGCGCGCGAACAAGGCCAGCCTGGCTCCGCAAGAGGCCATTTCAAGCGCTGTGGCGCGCCCCATGCCGGACCCCGAACCTGTCACCAGGGCAACCTGGCCGGCCATGAGATCGGATGCGTATCTCTGTTTCTGCTGTGTCATGGCGCGCCTCAGTTCTTCAGAAGCTCACCGGAGATGATCAGCTTGCGCACCTCCTGTGTGCCCGCGCCGACCTCCAGCACCCGGCCCGTGCGGAACAGCCGGTTCACCTCGGTGTCGCGCATATAGCCCGAGCCGCCGTGGATCTGCACCGCCTTGTCCAGCACGAACGAGGTTGCCGCGGCGGCCTTGAAGATCGCGGCGGCGGTCAGCTTGTGGATCTCGCCGCGCCCGCCGGCGCCCTCTTCCAGGCCCTCGCACATGGCCGCCGTCTTCAGCGACAGGCTGCGCGCCGCCTCGATTTGGGTGTACATGTCGGCCAGCATCGCCTGTACCATCTGGAAACTGGCGATGGGCTTGCCGAATTGCTGGCGGGTCTTGGCGTAGTCGATCGAGATATCGAGCGCCCGCTGCGCGATGCCGAGCGCGTTGAAGCAGACGATGGCGCGTTCCAGATCCAGACCGGACATGGTGACGGCCACGCCGCCGTCGAGCTTGCCGACCATGTTGCGGGCGGGAACGCGGCAATCCTCGAACACCAGTTCCCCGGTGGGCGAGCCGCGGAACCCCATCTTGTTCAGCTTCTGTGCCACCTTGAAACCGGGCGTGTCGGTTTCCACGATGAATGCGGAAATGCCCTTGGCGCCCTTCTCGGGCGAGGTCTTGGCATAGACCAGCACCAGATCGGCGACCGGCCCGTTGGTGATGTAGATCTTGGCGCCGTTCAGGATGTAGTCGTCGCCGTCCTTCCGCGCGGTAGTGCGCATCGAGCCGAGCGCGTCCGACCCGGCACCGGGTTCGGTCAGGCCCAGGGCGCCGATCAGCGAGCCGTCGCAGAGGCCTGGCAGATATTTTTTCCGCAGATCATCATTGGCGTTGCGGTAGATGTTGTTGACGCACAGATTGTCGTGGGCCACATGGGTCAGCCCGATGGCGGCCGAGGCGCGCGACAACTGCTCAGTGATGATGCAGGCCGAGGTGAAATCCAGCCCGGCGCCGCCGAACTCGGGCGGAACGTTCAGCCCGAGATAGCCCATCTCGCCAAGTGTCGGAAAAACCGAGGCCGGCAGGTCGTCGGTGTTGTCCATCTCCGCGTTCAGGTGATGGAACTCGGAGAAAAAGAACTTGCCGGCCTGATCGGCCAGCGCCTGCTGCTCATCGGTCATGAAATGCGAGGGCAGGTCGGGGGCATTGCGGAAAGTCTGGTTCATAGTCATGTCCTCCCTCAGGCGCGCAACAGTTCTTCGGCGATGATGATCTTGCGCACCTCGCTGGTGCCGGCGCCGATCTCCAGAAGCTTGTTGGCGCGATAGAGCCGGTTGATCTCGGTGTCCTGCATGTAGCCGGAACCGCCATGGATGTGGCAGGCCTCGGTCACCGCCTTGTTGAACGCCTCGCCGGCGTAAAGACAGGCCGCCGCGGTCAGCTTGTGGATCTGGCCGCGGCCGCCGGCGCCCTTGGGCAGGCCGACGCAGGCCGCCAGTGCCCGGTGGCCAAAGGCGCGGGCGGTCTCTAGCTCGATATAAATCTCGGCCAGTTTCGACTGCACCATCTGAAAGCTTGCGATCGGCTTGCCGAACTGTTCGCGGAGCTTGGCGTATTCCAGGCCCAGTTCCAGGGCGCGCTCGGCCATGCCGACACAGACCGAGGCGACCATGGCACGTTCCAGGTCCAGCCCGCTCATCACCACCGATACGCCGCTGTTTTCGGCGCCGACCAAGGCCGAGGCCGGCACCCGGCAATCCTCGAACAGTAATTCCCCTGTGGGCGAGCCGCGGAACCCCATCTTGTCCAGCTTCTGCGCCACCTTGAAGCCGGGATTGTCCGTCTCGACGATGAACGCGGAAATTCCCTTGGCGCCCTTGGACTTGTCGGTCTTGGCATAGAGCAGAATCACGTCGGCGATCGGGCCGTTGGTGATGTAGATCTTCGAGCCGTTGATGACATAGTCGTCGCCGTCTTTCCGCGCCGTCGTCGCCATCGAACCCAGCGCATCGGACCCCGCGCCGGGTTCGGTCAGGCCAAGGGCTCCAACGAGTTCGCCCGAGCAAAGGCCGGGAACGTATTTCTTCACCTGCTCTTCCGAGCCGTTGCGCAGGATGTTGTTAAGGCACAGGTTGTCATGTGCCCCGTGCGACAGCCCGACGGCCGGGTTCCATTTCGAAATCACTTGAGATACCAGTGCCTGGGTGAATTCGTCCTGACCTGATCCCCCCAATTCTTCTGGGGCGGTGACGCCCAGAAGCCCAAGTTCGCCCATCTGCTTGAACAGATCCTCGGGCCACCATTCTTCCGCATCCATTCTTTCCTGCAGCGGATGCAGCAACTCGCGCGAAACGCGGTCCACATGATCGACGATCTGACGCTGTTCGCCTGTCAGCGAGTAATTGGCCTTTATGGCCTCTAGCTCGGCCAACTTCGGCCCTGCCTGAACACTCATTCCAAATCCTCCCAATCGGCTTGGCAGCTTCCACTGTTGACCAAAATCAAACATATGTTAGAAAATATTTCAAGGCACCGCGTTCATGGTCGGGCGTTGAGTGCGATTGGGTGGCGCAAATGGGGGGGCAGGGAAAATGACCGATCAGGTTGTGCTTTGTAAGAGCGACGGACGCGAGATCCGCATCACGATTAACCGTCCCGACCAGCGAAATGCGTTGAACCGGGACGTCGCTGAGGGGATCATTGCTGCGATCTCAAAAGCGGAGGCCGATCCCGGCTGCCGCGTAATCGTGCTGACGGGGGCGGGCGAACGCGCCTTTTGTGCTGGTGGCGACATCAAGGCGGGTGCCGATGGTGGCCCGTTTGTGATGGACCCCTCCGAGCCGGGCCACTTTGCCGGTCAGTTGTTCGAGAAAATCGAGGCCTGCAAGAAGCCGACCATCGCGCGAATCAATGGTGTGGCGATGGGCGCGGGCGCAGGTATCATCTGCGCCTGTGATCTCGCAGTAATGGTCGATCACGCCCGGATTGGAACGCCGGAGGTAAAGGTGGGCCTGTTTCCCATGACAATTGTGCCGTCGATGATGCGGGTGCTGCCCAGGCGGCGGCTGATGGAGATGTTCATCACCGGTGTACCTCTGACGGCAGAAGAGGCGCTGCGCTACGATTTGGTGAATTACGTGACAGAGTCAAGCAGCCTGGATGCCAAGGTCGATGAGCTGGTCGCCCAGATCGCCGCGCAATCGCCGACCGCGATCCGGCTGGGCAAATACGCCTGTCACGCGATGGAGGACATGACCTATCCGCAGCAAATGCGGTTTGCCGAATCGCTGTTACCGCGGGTGGCGCAGACGGAAGACGCGCGAGAGGGCTTCGCGGCCTTCATCGGCAAGCGCATGCCGGAATGGACCGGGCGCTGAGCCCAGGCAGGAGGACGATATGCCGGATCGAAAGCTGCGCATAGGATGCGCGTCCGGCTTCTGGGGCGACACGCCGGAAGCCGTTGGGCAATTGGTGAACAAGGGCGGGATCGACTATCTGGTGTTCGATTACCTGGCCGAGGTGACGATGTCGCTGATGGCGCGTGCGCGGGCGAAGTCGCCCGAGGCAGGGTTCGCCCCGGATTTCGTCAGGGCGCTGGTACCCTGGCTGGCCGAGATCAAGGCCAAGGGGATCAAGGTAGTGGCCAATGCCGGCGGGGTGAACCCGCGCGGCTGCCGCGACGCGCTGGCCAGGGCGGCCGAGGCGGCGGGCGTCGACATCTCTATCGGCGTCGTGCTGGGCGACGACCTTCTGGACCGCGCGGACGAAATCCGCGCCCGCGGCGAGACAGAAATGTTCTCGGGCGCCGCCTTCCCCGGGGATGTCTGGAGCATGAACGCCTATCTGGGCGCTCGCCCCATCGCCGTGGCGCTGGATGCGGGAGCCGAGATCGTGATCACGGGGCGCTGCGCCGATAGCGCGGTGGCGCTGGGCTCCTTGATGCATGAATTCGGCTGGAAGGATGACGATTGGGACAAGCTCAGCCAGGGCTCGCTGGCCGGCCACCTGATCGAATGCGGCCCGCAGGGCACGGGGGGCAACTTCACCGACTGGAGGGACGTGCCCGGCTGGGACGACATGGGCATGCCCATCGTCGAGGTCTCCGAGGACGGCAGCTTCGTCATGACCAAGACGCCGGACACAGGCGGCCTGGTGGTGCCCGGATCGGTCGGCGAGCAGATGCTGTACGAGATCGGCGATCCGCGCGCCTACCTTCTGCCGGACGTGATCTGCGACTGGTCCGGGGTCACCCTGGAGCAGGTCGGCCCCGACCGGGTGCTGGTCAAGGGCGGCAGGGGGTTGGGGCGCACCGGCAGCTACAAAGTCTCGGCGACCCATGCCGACGGGTGGCGCGCCATCACTACGCTTACGCTTGCCGCTATCGACGCCCCCGCCAAGGCTGAGAGGGTTGCCGAGGCAATTTTGACACGCTGCCGCCGAATTTTCCGCAACAGGAACCTCGCTGATTTCCGGCAGGTCAGCGTCGAGGTGCTGGGCGCCGAGGCCGCCTATGGCGCCAATGCCCGGGCACAGACGCGCGAGGTGGTGCTGAAGATCGGCGCGGTCCATGACGATCGCGCCGCGCTGAATATCTTTGCCGGAGAAATCGCACCGATGGCGATTTCGACCGCGCAGGGTCTGACCGGGTTCTTCGCCGGACGGCCCAAGGTGCAGCCGGTGGTGCGGCTGTTCTCTTTCCTGATGGACAAGGCCGATACTCCCCTCGCGGTCGAGGTCGACGGCGCGGGTGTGCCCGTCGCCATCGCTGCCGAGGCGGTGCGCCTCGATCCGCCCGCGGCGCCGTCGGCGGAAGGCCGCGAGGCCGGTCCGGACGCGGTCAAGGTGCGGCTGGTGGACTTGGCCTGGGGCCGCTCCGGCGACAAGGGGGACATCGCCAATATCGGCATTCTGGCGCGCAAGCCGGATTACCTGCCCTATATCCGCACCGCCCTGACCGAAGAGGTGGTGAAGGGCTACTTTGCACACCTCTGCAACGGAGTGATCGAGCGTTTCGACCTGCCGGGCAGCAATGCACTGAACTTCCTTCTGCACGAGTCTCTGGGCGGCGGCGGCATCGCCTCGGTCCGCATCGATCCGCAAGGCAAGGGCTTCGCGCAGATGCTGCTCGACATCGAAATACCCGTGCCCGCCGATCTGGCCGCGCGCGACGGGCTGCGCCCTGCCAAGAGTGCGTGAAAGGAAAAAAATGAGCATTTCCAAACTGCTTGTCGCCAACCGGGGCGAAATCGCGGCACGCGTGCTGCGCACCGCCATGGCGCAGGGGCTGGCAACTGCCGTCCTGCGGCATACCTTCGAACAGGAGGGGCCGGCCCACCTGATTGCCGACGAGGTGGTGACGATCGAGGGGCCGACCCCGGTGGCGGCATATCTCGATATCCCGCAGATCGTCGAGGCGGCAATGCGGATCGGCGCGGATGCGGTGCATCCCGGCTATGGATTTCTCTCCGAGAACGCGGGCTTCGTGGCCGCGCTGGAACAGGCGGGCATCACCTTCGTCGGCCCGACGTCGCAGGTCATCGACCTGATGGGCGACAAGGTGCGCGCGCGGGCCTTCGTCGAGGAGCGCGGCTTTCCCGTCGCTCCCTCCGCCATTGAGGACGACGATCCGGCGAGTTTTGTCGAACGCGCCCGCGCCGTTGGCTATCCGCTGCTGATCAAGCCCTCGGCCGGCGGCGGCGGCAAGGGCATGCGCGTTGTGCGCGAGGACCGCACGCTGGAGACCGAGATCGAAACCGCGCGCCGCGAGGGCGAGCGCTATTTCGGCGACGGGCGGCTGTTCGTGGAACGCTACATCGAACGCCCGCGCCATATCGAGGTGCAGGTGATGGGCGACGGGCAGGGCGATGTGGTCCATTTCTGGGAACGCGAATGCTCGATCCAGCGCCGGTTCCAGAAGATCATCGAGGAAACGCCCTCTCCGGCGCTCTCACCCGAGCAACGTCTGAACATCTGCGAGACCGCCGCCGGGATTGCCCGCGCCGTCAACTATCGCGGCGCCGGTACGGTCGAGTTCATCTATGCCCCAGATGGCGCGTTCTATTTCTTGGAGATGAACACGCGTCTTCAGGTCGAACATCCCGTGACCGAGATGGTAACGGGCTTCGATCTGGTCGCCGAGCAGTTGCGCATCGCGGCGGGCGACGGGCTCAGCGTCTCGCAGGCCGACATCCCGCAGATTGGTCATTCTATCGAACTGCGTATCTGCGCCGAGGATGCGACGGCCGATTTTCGCCCCGCGATCGGCGATATCCTGCTGCTGGACGAACCCCGTGGCGAAGGCGTCCGCGTGGACAGCGGCATTCTTGACGGCGGCAAGGTCACGACCGACTTCGACCCGATGCTTTCCAAGCTTATCATATACGGCGCCGATCGGGCCGAGGCTATTGCTCGCGCGCGGCAGGCGGTGCGGAACTACGTCATCCTCGGGGTGACGACCAATACCGGCTATCTGGATGCGATCCTCGCCCATCCCCGCTTCGCCTCGGGTGACGTCTCGACAGGTTTTCTGGCCGAAGAGGCAAAGACGCTGACCACGCCGGGCGATGACGTGTCCGACCTGCTGATGGCGGCGGCGGCCCTGTCGGACGAACGGTTGGTGGCCGAAGTGATGCAGATACCGGCGATGCACCGCAAGATGGGTGGGTGGAGAAACTGATGCGCAGGATATTCCAGGTCGGCGGCGTCGAAACCGAATGCTGGCTCATCCATGATGGGAGCCGCTTTATCCTGAACACGCCCGATGGCGCGGTTCCCTGCCAGTTGGACGCAACCGGGGAACCGGGCGGCCATGTCCTTCGGACGCGGGGCGTCGTGCAAGAGCTGCGGCTCGCCATCGGACCCGATTCGACCTTCGTGCACCTGAACGGTCGGGCGTACGAGATTGGGCGGGTCGATCCCGCTCGGCGTCTGGCCGGAAGCGATGGCGGCGCAGCAGATGACCGCATCGTGGCGCCGATGCCGGGGGTCGTCGTGTCGGTGGCGTTCAAACCCGGAGACGCCGTCAAGGAAGGGCAGCCCCTGCTGGTAATCGAAAGCATGAAGCTGGAGACCACCCTGTCCGCGCCGCGCGACGGCGTGATCGCCGAGATGCCATTTGCCGCCGGCGACAGTTTCGGGCTGAAGGCCGTCCTTGCCCAGTTGGCACCGGAGGAGAAGTGACCATGCGCCGGATTGAAAGCCAGATCGACACCAACGCGGCCGACTTCAAGGCCAATTTCGCCGCGATGTCAGAGCGGTTGAAAGAGTTCCACGCCCGCCAGCACGCGGCCCGCTACGAACGCCCGCAGCGCGACATCGAGCGTCTGGCCCGGCAGAACAAGCTGGGCGTGCGCGATCGGCTGGAACTGCTGCTGGACCCCGGCACGCCGTTCCTGGAGTTTTCAACCCTGGCCGCCTGCCGCGAATACGATGGCGCGGTCCCCGGCGCCGCCGTGGTGACCGGCATCGGCATCGTACAGGGTCGCGAGGTCGCCATTCACGCCAACGATGCCAGCGTCAAAGGCGGCGCATGGTATCCCCATACGGTGAAAAAGGTCGTGCGCCTTCTGGATGTGGCGCTGGAAAACCGCCTGCCGGTCATCCATATCTGCGACAGCGCGGGCGGTTTCCTGCCCTTGCAGCACGGCGTCTTTCCCGACCGGTATCTGGGAGGGCGGGTGTTTCGCAACCAAGTCAAGCTGAGCCAGGCCAATATCCCGCAGATCGCCGTGGTCGGCGGGCACTGCACGGCTGGCGGCGCCTATGTGCCGACGCTGAGCGACTACAACATCATCATCGAAGGCACAGGGGCGATCTTTCTGGGCGGTCCGCCGCTGGTCAAGGCGGCCACCGGCGAGGAGGTCGGCGTTCAGGAACTAGGCGGCGCGGTCATGCACACCTCAGTTTCGGGCACGGGCGACTACCGCGCCGCGACCGAACAGCACGCCTTTTCACTGGCCCGCGAGATTGTCGGCCAGTGGAAGCGCACGCCGAAAACGATCATCGAAACCGCGGCCTTCGAGGAGCCTTACTACGATCCAAAGGAACTCTACGGGATCATTCCCAAGGACCGGAAAACCCAGTTCGACATGCGCGAGGTTCTGGCCCGGATCGTGGACGGTTCGCGCTTTCACGAATATCAGCCCGACTATGGCACCACGATGGTGTGCGGCTTTGCCCATATCTGGGGCTACAAGGTCGGCATTCTTGCCAACAACGGGGTGCTGTTCAACGACAGCTCGCTCAAGGCCGCGCATTTCATGCAGCTTTGCAACCAGAACCGCACGCCTCTGGTTTTTTTCCAGAACATCACCGGTTACATGGTGGGCCGCGAATACGAAGAACGCGGCATCGCCAAGGACGGCGCCAAGATGCTGATGGCGCAGGGCGGCTCGGTCGTGCCTAAATTCACCGTGATCGCCAATGCGTCTTACGGGGCAGGCAATTACGGCATGTGCGGGCGGGCCTGGGATGCGCGCACGCTGTTCATGTGGCCCCAGGCCGAGATCGGCGTGATGGGCGCGGATCAGGCTGCCAACACCATGGCGGACGTCAAGATCCGGCAGCTTCAGCGCGAAGGCAAAGAGCTGACCGAAGAGGAGATCGCCGCGATCCGCGAACCGGTGCTGGAAAGATACAAGCGCGATGTCGAGGCCTATACCTCGACCTCGGAATTGTGGGACGACGGCATCCTCGACCCGGCCGATACGCGCAACGCGCTCGGCATGTCGATCTCCGCGTCTTTGAACGCGCCGATCGACGAGCCGCATTACGGGATATTCCGGCTGTGAGGACCCCGGGGGCGGCACTGTATCGCCGCCCCGACAGAACAGGTCCCAAGCGTTTCAGTTGGGCTGGCGCCGTGCCTCCTGGATGGACACGACGTCCGAGGCCGCCATTTCGGGGCGGTTCTCTTCCACCCTTCCTAAAGGCGCGACGGGCTTTAGCCCGGCCAGGCAATCCCGCGCAAGTTGCTGGTATTCCGCGGTGCCGCGCGTCTTCCATGCCACTTCCTTTTCGGTGACCTCTCGGATCACCTTGGCCGGCGATCCGACCACCATCGAGCGCGGCGGGACCACCGTCTCGCCGCGCACAAAGGCTTGGGCGCCGACGATCGATTCCGCGCCAAGGATCACCCCGTCCATGATGACGGCATTCATGCCGACCAGAGCGTTTCGTCCGATGGTGCAGCCATGTAGGATCGCGCCGTGGCCGATATGGCCGTCCGGTTCCACCACCGCGTCGCGGCCAGGGAAGGAATGCAGGATGCAATTGTCCTGAACATTCGCGCCATCCCCGACCACGATCCGTCCGAAATCGCCGCGCAGGCTGGCTCCGGGGCCGATGTAGCAACCGTGACCGAGGATCACGTTTCCGATCAGCATCGCCTGGGGATGAACGAAAGTGTCCTCGGGAATGACCGGAACGAAGCCTTTGAATTCGTAACAGTTCGCCATGTCGTGCTCCATCGACTGCCGCGGTTATCCGTCAATGCTGGACCCGTATGCAGGAGTTCCCTCAATTGCCTCGCCAGTCTGGTTCCCCTCCAGGCTCGCGGAATTTGCAAACGCTGACAACCGGGATGCTCCTGCTTTTTACCATAAAGCGCCAAACCGTATCCTTGATTGGCTCATGCGACGTTATCCAAACAGTTGTTAGAAAAATGTTCAAGCACGTCGCGCCCTAATGTAGGATATTGACACGACTTCATTCCGGCATCTAAAAATCTAACAATTGATAGAAAATGCGTGGCGCCGGTATCGGAGTGCCCGAACGAAAAGGGAGCGAGAGAAATGAAGGACAAAGCGTATGTCGCCGGCGTCGGGATGGTCCCGTTCCAGAAACCTGGGAAATCGGAAAGCTATGACGTGATGGCCGCGACTGCCACGCGCGCCGCGTTGGCCGATGCGGGGCTCGACTATGACAAGGTGCAGCAGGCCTATGTGGGCTATGTTTATGGCGACAGCACCTGCGGCCAACGGTCGCTGTATCAGGTCGGCATGACCGGAATTCCGGTCGTGAACGTGAACAACAACTGCTCGACCGGATCCTCGGCGCTGTTTCTGGCGCGCCAAGCGGTCGAGAGCGGCGCTGTGGACTGCGCCCTGGCGCTGGGTTTCGAGCAGATGCAGCCCGGCGCGATCGGCGCGATGTTCCACGACCGGGTCAGCCCCTTCGCCTCGTTCGACGAGGAAACCGACGATCTCGTGGGCAACCCGGAGATCCCGCTGGCGCTGCGCTATTTCGGCGGCGCCGGCAAGGCGCATATGGAGGAGTTCGGCACGACGCTGGAAACCTTCGCCAAGATCCGCGCCAAGGCCAGCCGCCACGCCGCCAGGAACCCGGTTGCCCTGTTCCGGCAGGAAGTGACGCCCGAAGAAGTCATGGCGGCCCAGGTCGTCTGGCCGGGCGTGATGACAAGGCTGATGGCCTGCCCGCCCACCTGTGGCGCGGCCGCGGCGATCATCTGCTCCAAGGAGTTCGCCGACAGACACGGGCTCGACAGCTCGGTGCGGATCGCGGCGCAGGCGATGACGACGGACGGCCCCGAGACCTTCAACGCCCATGACATGCGCGAGGTGGTCGGCTTCTCGATGGCCAAGCGCGCGGCCGATCAGGTCTACGAGGCGGCGGGCATCGGGCCGCAGGATATAGACGTGGTCGAGCTGCACGACTGCTTTGCCCATAACGAGCTGATCACCTACGAGGCGCTCGGCCTTTGCGGGCGCGGCGATGCGGCGAAATTCGTCGATGATGGCGACAACACCTATGGCGGCAAATACGTGACCAACCCGTCCGGCGGTCTGTTGTCCAAGGGGCATCCGCTGGGGGCGACCGGCCTTGCGCAATGCACCGAGCTTGTCCAGCAGCTGCGCGGCCAGGCCGATGCGCGCCAGGTCGACGGCGCGCGCCTGGCGCTGCAGCACAATCTGGGCCTCGGCGGGGCCTGCGTGACCACGCTTTATGAAAAAGCCTGACGAAACGGATCGGGAGGAGACGTCATGACGGGAAAACTCGACGGGCGCGTGGCGCTGGTTTCGGGGTCGGGCCGGGGGATCGGCCGGGAAATCGCGCTGAAACTGGCCTCGGAAGGGGCGCGCGTGGTGATCAACGATCTGGACGCCGATCCGGCCAATGAAACCGCCGAGGCGGTGCGCGCGATGGGTGCCGAGGCCGTGGTCTGCGCCGGTAGCGTCACCGAAGGCGGGTTCGCCGAACGGTTCATCAAGACCGGCGTAGACAGCTTCGGCGGGCTCGATATCATCGTGAACAACGCAGGCTACACTTGGGACAGCGTCGTTCAGAAGATGTCCGACGAACAGTGGCAGGCGATCATCGACGTCCACCTGACGGCACCCTTCAAGATCCTGCGCGCCGCCCAGCCGGTGATCAGCGCCAAGGCCAAGGAAGAAGCCGCCGCCGGGCAGGAAGTGTTCCGCAAAGTGGTTAACATTTCGTCCATCGCGGGGACCGGCGGCAATGCCGGTCAGATCAACTATTCCGCCGCCAAGGCAGGCATTCTGGGGGTCACCCGGACGATGGCCAAGGAATGGGGGCGCTACAAGGTGAATGTGAACGCGGTGGCGTTCGGTCCGATCCGCACCCGCCTGACCGAAGGCAGTGCAAAAGGCGACAGCACGATCAAGGTCGAGGACAAGGAGATCAAGGTCGGCGTGAATCCCGATCTTCTGTCGCAGATGGAGCGGATGATTCCGCTGGGTCGTGTGGGCACGCCGCAGGAGGCCGCCGGCGCCGTCTATCTGTTCTGCTCGCCGGAATCGAACTTTATCTCGGGCCAGCACATTATTTGTGGCGGCGGGTTCGTGATCTAGAACTTCGACCCGGGCCCTGTAATCGGGTCCATTGAAGAACGTGCTCGTCCGGGCGGCCATAAGAGGTTTGCTCGGATTTTTCCAAACTCCAATCCAAAACGTTCAGGACGGTTGACTCACTGGCTTCATGTGCCTAACAGTCGTTAGTTAGGTGTTGAGGTAAAATGAAGACCCATGGCTGATACCCACGCGAGCAAGGTCAACGAGACATCGCGCAGCGCGGTCGGGCGGGATGGCGTGCTGGATATTGCGGCGCGGCTTTTCCGTGAACAGGGCTACGGGTCCGTATCGCTCAGAAAAATCGCCGATGCCGCCGGGATCAAGGCGGGCAGCATATATTACCATTTCGGCTCTAAGGACGAGATCGTTGCGGCGATCCTCGATGCCGGCATCCAAGCGGTTCACGACCGGATGCGCCAGGCGGTGTCGGCGCAGCCGGCCGGCGCAAGCGCCGAGGCCGTCCTGCGCGCCGCGATCGAGGCGCATCTGCGCGCGCTTCTGGATGTCAGCGATTATTCCTCGGCCAATGTGCGCATCTTCGGGCAGGTTCCACAATCGGTCCGCGATGCCAACCTTCCCACGCGCCGCGCCTACGAGGCCGAGTGGGACAGCCTGCTGGCGCGGCTCCGCGACAAGGGAGCGCTGAAACCGGATGTAGACATCCGCCGCCTGCGCCTGATGCTGATCGGCGCTCTCAATGCCACGCTGGAATGGTTCGATCCGAAACGCGGCAGCGCCAGCGCGCTATCGCAATCCTATGCCGATGTGTTCCTGCACGGCATCCTAGACGATACCGGGGGTTGAGGGTTGGCGCGACTTGAAACCGCGGTACTGACCGCATCCGAAGTCTTTACCCGCAACCACGCGGCGCAGCGCGCGCGGGTCCAGACCCTACGCGACCGCGTCGCCGCGGCAACGGCGGGCGGACGTCCCGATATGGTCGCGCGGCACCGCAAGCGCGGCAAGCTTCTGGTGCGGGAACGGATCGACCTGCTGGTCGATCCCGGCACCGCGTTTCTGGAACTGTCGTCGCTGGCCGCTTACGGGCAATACGGGGGCGAGGTGCCCGGCGCCGGGATCGTCACCGGCATCGGCATCGTCCACGGGTTGCCCTGCATGATGATCGCCAATGATGCCACCGTGAAGGGCGGCTCCTTCTACCACGAGACAGTCCAAAAACACATCCGCGCCCAGGAAATCGCGGCTGAAAACCGGCTGCCCTGTCTCTATCTGGTGGATTGCGGCGGGGCCTATCTGCCTGAACAGGACCGGGTCTTTCCCGATGCCCGCCATTTCGGCAATTCCTTTTATCGCCAGACCAACATGTCCGCCAGCGGCCTGCCGCAGATCTCGGCCGTGTTTGGCGGCTGCACGGCGGGCGGGGCCTATATCCCGGCGCTGTCGGACGAGGTCATCATGGTGCGCGGCAACGCGCGCATCCATCTGGGCGGGCCGTCGATCGTCAAGGTGGCGATCAACGAAGAGGTCGATGGCGAAACGCTGGGCGGAGCCGAGATGCATTCGCGCGTTTCGGGGGTGTCCGACCATCTGGCCGAAGATGAGTACCACGCATTGGCACTTATGCGCGACATCGTGGCCGAACTGGGCCAGTCGCGCCAGATGCATCCGGACCAGCCCCCCGAAGCGCCCGCCCACGATCCTGAAGAGCTGCTTGGCGTGATCAGCGCCGACCGCAAACAGCCCTATGACATGCGCGAGGTGCTGTTGCGGATGATCGACGCGGGCGAGTTCCGCGAGTTCAAGCCGGGATGGGGCGAAACGCTGGTTTGCGGTACGGCGCGCATCCACGGCTATCGCGTTGGTATCCTGGCCAACAACGGGGCGCTTTTGTCCGACAGTTCGCTGAAAGGTGCGCAATTCGTGTCGATGTGCGATCAGCGCAATATCCCGCTTCTGTTCCTGCATAACATCTCAGGTTTCATGGTCGGCACCGAGGCCGAGCGCGGCGGTATCGCCAAGGACAGCGCCAAGCTGGTCTATGCCATGTCCGTTGCCAAGGTGCCGCGCCTGTCGGTTCTGCTGGGCGGCTCATACGGGGCCGGAAACTACGGCATGTGCGGGCGCGGTTTCGCGCCGAATTTCCTCTTTGCCTGGCCCACGGCGGAACTTGCCACCATGTCCGCCGACATCGCCACCAACGTGATGCTGGAACTGCGCCGCCATAAGGGGGGCGAGCCGGAAAAGCTGGCGGCCGACCTTGCGAAGATCGAGGCTGAGGTGCGCGCCCAGTATGGCGAACAGTCCGATCCCTATTACGCCACTTCGCGGCTTTGGGATGACGGGCTGATCGAACCGGGCCAGACACGCGACATCCTCGGGCTTTGCCTGGCCATTGTCTCTTCGGTGCCCGAGGCCAGGCGCCATACCCCCGTGTTCAGAATGTGAGGGCCGGACGTGACCGAGAGCCATGAAACGATCCTTGTCGAAACGGATGCGCGCGGCGTCGCCACGGTAACGCTGAACCGCCCGGACAAGCACAATGCCCTGAACGGCGATCTGATCGCCGAACTTTACGGCGCAGCCGTGAAGCTGGCCGCCGATGACACGGTGCGCGTCGTGGTGCTGACCGGCAACGGCAAAAGCTTCTGTGCCGGGGGGGATTTCAACTGGTTCGCCTCCAACGTCGAAAAATCGCGCGCCGAGCGGGTGGACCAGAGCGCCACGCTGGCGCGTTTGCTGCGCCGCCTTGATACCCTGCCCAAACCGCTGATCGGAAAGATCAACGGACCGGCCTATGGCGGCGGGGTCGGCATGATTTCGGTCTGCGACTACACGATCGGTGCCGAAGGCGCGCGGTTCGGTCTGACCGAGGTCAGGCTCGGCCTGCTGCCGGCCAACATCTCGCCCTACGTCGTGGCCCGCATCGGCAAGGTGCATTCCCGCGAAACCATGCTCTCCGGGGCGCTCTTCGACAGCACACGCGCCGAACGGATCGGTCTGTTGACCGAAGTCGTGGCCGCCGATCAGTTGGATGCAGCGGTTGAGAAAGTGGTGCATGATCATCTGCAGGCCGCCCCTGGCGCCGTGGCCGATACCAAGGCGCTGGTCGCCTATGTCGCGTCCCACGATCTGGAAACCAACATGATCTACACCGCCGACCGGCTGGCCGATGCCTGGGAGACGGAGGAAGGCATCGAGGGGATCAACAGCTTTATCAACAAAGCCATCCCGTCATGGCGGGTCAAATGAGTTTCACTCGCGTCCTGATCGCCAACCGGGGCGAGATCGCCCGCCGCATCCAGCGCGGGTGCCGCAAGCTGGGGCTGGAAAGCGTGGCGGTGTTTTCGGAGGCCGACCGCGACGCGCCCTTCGTGACCGAGGCCGATCACGCCCTGTGCATTGGCGGGGCCGCGCCGTCGGAAAGCTATTTGAACGTCGATGCCATCCTGGACGCCGCCCGTGCGGCCGGGGCAGGGGCGGTGCATCCGGGCTATGGCTTTTTGTCTGAGAATGCCGGTTTCGCCGCTGCGGTCGAGGCGGCGGGCCTCGTGTTCATCGGGCCGGGACCTGACGCGATCGCCCGCATGGGATCCAAAATCGAGGCCAAGGCCGCCGCCGAAGCCGCAGGTGTGCCTGTGCTGCCGGGCTATCGCGGCGAAGGTCAGTCCGACGCGCGATTGCTGGAAGAGGCCAAGGCGCTTGGCACGCCGTTTCTGGTCAAGGCCAGCGCGGGCGGCGGCGGGCGCGGGATGCGGCTTGTCACCGACCTGGGCGACGCCCCCGGGGCGATTGCATCAGCTCGGGCCGAGGCGAAAGGCGCCTTCGGCGATCCGGCGGTGTTCCTCGAACGCTATGCGCCCCGTGTCCGCCACGTCGAAGTGCAGGTGCTCGGCGATACCCACGGCACCGTGCTGCATCTGGGCGACCGCGATTGCTCGCTGCAACGCAACCACCAAAAGCTGATCGAAGAAGCCCCCGCCGCCGATCTTCCCGAGGCTGTGCGCGACGACATGCGCGCCGCGGCGGTGCGGCTGGCGCAGGCAATCGGCTACCGCTCTGCCGGCACTGTGGAATACCTCTATGATCTGGCCCGTGGCGAATACTACTTCCTCGAGATGAACACCCGCTTGCAGGTGGAACACCCCGTGACCGAGGCGATCACCGGCATCGACCTGGTCGAATGGCAGTTGCGCATCGCGCGGGGCGAGCCGCTGACACTGGCGCAATCGGATGTGCAATTCGACGGGCACGCAATTGAAATCCGCATCGCCGCCGAAAACCCGGGCGAAAATTTCCGCCCCGAAACGGGCCAGATCACCCTTTGGGCGCCGCCCTCAGGCGTGCGGCTGGATACGGGAGTAGAGTGCGGTTCGGTCGTCGGCCACCACTACGATTCCATGATTGCCAAGCTGATCGTCCACGCGCCGGACCGGGCCGGGGCGATCCGCCGGGCGATCACCGCGATCGATGCTTTTGCCGTCGGGGGCGTCGGCCTGAACCTGGCCTATCAGCGCGCGCTTCTGATCCATCCCGATTTCCGGGCGTTCCGGCATCACACGTCGGGCCTGGCCGAGATGTTCCCCGACGGCTGGACGCACCCGGCCCCCGAGGCGCAGGACATGGCGCTCGCCGCGATGGCGTTGCATCTGCATCTCGCCCCGGCGGGCGCATCGCCATGGGAAAGCCTCGGGTCATGGCGGCTCACCGCGCCCGCAGGGCGAGCCGGCGCGGTATCTTATTGGGACACAGCCAATGAAGAGCCGATCCGCATGACCGGCTCAGGGGCAGAGCTTGCCGCCGGGCTGCCGGACGGCCAAACGGTCGCTGCCGAGGCCGCCGCCTTGGCCGGGGACCGCCTGCACGGACGTATCGGCGGCGTCCCGTTCTCGCGCATAGCCCATGTCGAACGCGCCGGCGATCGTTGGCGGGTGCATCTGCAAACCCCCGCCGGGATGATAGCGACGGACCTGCGCACGCTGGAGGGCCGGCACCTGAGCCGCGCGGCGGGCGGGCCCGCCGGAGTCGACACCCTGGTGGCGCCGATGCCGGGCGCCGTGGCCGAGATTCGCGTCGCGCCCGGCGACCATGTCGCCGCCGGCGACACGCTGGTGGTGCTGGAAGCGATGAAGCTCTTGCAGAGCCTGCGCGCGCAGGTCGCGGGCGTTGTGGCTGAAATCTATTGCGCGCCGGGCGACACCGTCGCCGGGCACGCCCCCCTCGTCAAACTCGATCCGGAGGACAAGAGATGAACAGACAGGATGCAATCACCTCCGCCGGCGGGCCGTTCAGCGATGACCTCGAGATGATCCGCGGCCAGTTACGGCGCTTCATCGAGACCGAGGTGACGGCCAAGGCCGACGCCTGGGAAAGGGACGGCATGGTACCGCGCGACGTGTTGCGCCGGATGGGCGATCTGGGCGTGCTCGGCATGCGCTATGACGAACGATACGGCGGCGCGGGCCTCGATGTGATGGCTAGCGTGATGCTGGCCGAAGAGGTGGGGCGTTCCACCTTCGGCGGCTTCTCGGCCACGGTTCTGGTGCATACCGACATGGCCTCGCCGCATCTGGAGAACGCCGGTACGCCCGAACAGAAGGCGCGCTGGATGCCGTCGATCACCTCGGGTGAAAAGATCACCGCCGTTGCCGTGACCGAACCGGGCGCGGGATCCGACGTGGCCGGCATGCGCACCCGCGCGGTGCAGGACGGGTCGGACTGGGTGCTGAACGGCACCAAGATGTTCATCACCAACGGCGTTCATGGTGACCTTTACTTTGTCGGGGCCAAGACCGACCCCGATGCCAAGGGTTCGCGCGGGATCACCATGTTCGCGATCGAAAAGGGTACACCGGGCTTTTCGATCGGCCGGGCGCTGAACAAGACCGGCTGGCTGTGCTCGGACACGGCCGAGCTGATCTTCGAGGATGTGCGCGTGCCGGCCGAGAACGTGCTGGGCGAGGTCAACCGGGGTTTTTACTCGGTGATGAAGAACTTCCAGAACGAACGCATCGTGCTGGGCGCAATGGCCTGCGCAGAGGCGCAGACCGCGCTGGACATGACGGTGGATTATGTCAAGCAGCGCAAGGCCTTTGGCGGCGTTTTGTGGGACAAGCAAGTGGTGCGTCAACGCCTGGCCGACTGTCAGACGCGGATTGCGGCAGGACGTCAGCTTGTCTATCACGCCGCGGGTCTGGACGCGGCGGGCCGTGACTGCGTGAAAGAGGTCTCGATGGTCAAGGCCTATTGCGGCGAACTGGTGAACAGCGTGCTCTACGACTGTGTCCAGTTCCATGGCGGCATGGGCTACATGCGCGAAACACCGGTGGAACGCATGTCGCGCGATGCCCGCGTTCAGGCCATTGGCGGCGGCGCCAGCGAAGTCATGCTGGAAGAAGTCGCCAAGCGGATGTGAATGAACACGCCATAGTTATGGGAAACTATTGAAAGGAAGAACGGCATGCTTATTGAAGCAGGAAACCAGCGGTCTGTAATGAGCCTCGCTCGCGATGTCGGCGTTATCATTCTAGGTACACTTCTTCTTGCAATCTCCGCCAAAGTCGTGGTGCCGTTTTACCCGGTGCCTATGACAACCCAAACTCTCGTGGTCCTCTGTCTGGGGCTGTTCCTCGGACCGGTTCGCGCCGGCGCGACCGTGGCGGTTTATCTCTTTGAGGGTCTGATGGGGCTTCCGGTGTTCGCGGGCACGCCGCCTGCCGTCGCCGGTCCAGCCTATCTTCTTGGGCCAACTGGCGGCTATCTGATTGGGTTCTTGCTTTGCGCAGTTGTATCCGGCTTCGTTGCGCAGAGATTGAGCGGGACTCGACCTGTGTCCGGCGCCTTTCTGGCTGTCCTTTCGGGTTCGATTGCCATTTACATGCCGGGACTTGCCTGGCTGGGGAGCTTCCTCGGTTATGATGAAAAGCTGCTCGCCGCCGGCCTGTATCCGTTCGTATCCGGGGATGTCACAAAAGCCGCGATTGCCTGCGTCCTGTTCATGATATTCCGCGATTCTCATGTGATGCGGAGGATCAGGTAGTTATCTGATTGGCGAGTTGCACAAAGGTCAGTTGCTGTCTGATTGCCAAACTCGCCTACGCGCGATAACCAAGATGAGATGAGGCGTCTGTTCATATCGGTAGCTGCAGCGGCCGTGTAACGAAGGGTCAGCGTGCCCCGACTCTGGTTCACACCGCCGCAGCGCCTTTTCTTGGAACTGTAACCGCGGCCGATCCGACTTATTGATGATCTGAATGGATTGGAGAATCGTCTTTGAGCGGAGTTGTCACCCAACAGATCGTCGGACGAGCTTTTTAACCTTGCCGACACGACATTTCCATCGAGCCGCACGTCCTCATACGCCCGTAAATATCCTCGAAGCGGAAACGTCGCTCTGCCGAAACGAAGCCAAGAGGTCGTGCCATTGCATCCAACGGGAGATCACAGCGGCAGTCTGGGTCTTGCGTGGTGGCTACCTTGATCTGAATGCCCACCGGAACCGCGCGGCAGGGCGACTGGCAGGCTATTTGAGGCGCAGCGGGCAATTGTGTCACGAATTTTTTGCGTTCGGCTGGATGATGACTTGAGAATCTAACAGATGTTAGAATAAGGTGATTGGAAGCTGCCTCGAGCGAAAGGTCGGAATAATGGTTGGGCCACTGGAGAACCTCCGCATCGTTGAACTCGGGCATGTTATCGCCGGACCGCTTGCCGCTTCTCTGCTTTCCGACTTTGGAGCGAAGGTCGTCAAGGTGGAGACGCCGGGACGTCCGGACATGATGCGTGACCTGGGCCCCACGGCGATCGATGGCGTGGGGGTGTGGTGGAAGACCCTTGCGCGCAACAAGCAAATCCTTGGTCTCGACTGGAAAAGCGAAGAGGGGCTGAAGGTACTCCGCAAGCTTGTGGAACGCTCGGATGTCCTGGTCGAAAACTTCCGGCCTGGCGTTTTGGAGCGCGCCGGGATCGGGCCCGAGGTGCTGCACGGTTGGAATCCCGATCTTGTGATCCTTAGAGTGTCGGGATACGGCCAGGATGGCCCGATGCGCGATACGCCTGCATTCGGGCGCGCGGCGGAGGCGATGAGCGGCCTGGCGCATCTGACCGGATTTGCCGATGGTTCGCCGATGCACCCGGGGTTTCCCGCCGCTGACAGCACGACGGGGTTGATGGGGGCGCTTGGGCTGATGATCGCGCTATATGCGCGGGAACGCGGTGTGGTGCGCGGGCAGGTCGTGGATCTGGCCGTTTTCGAGGCGCTCTTGCGACTGATCGATTATCATGTCCCGGCGGCGACGGGCGCCGGCATCGCGCCGATCCGCAATGGATTACGACAGCCAATGGATTTTGCGCCGGGCGGAATGTTCCGCACACGCGACGGAATATGGGTCACTGTTTCGGCCGGCAGTGCCGAAACAGCGCGGCGTCTCCTGCGCGCGGTTGGCGGCGATTCCTTGGCCGACGATCCGAGATTTGCGAGCCTGCACAGCATGTCACAACACATGACGGAGGTGTTTGACACGCTGAACGCCTACATCACGGCACGTGATTTCTCAGAGGTTCAAGTGGAGTTCGAACGTCACGATGCGGTGGCAGCTCCCGTTTTATCGGTCGAGCAGATAATCGACCATCCGCAGATTTGCCATCGGGGCGATATAGCCTCGGTAGAAGGCGACCCGACACATGTTGTCGGTCCGGTCCCGCATTTCAGCATTACACCAGGTGTCTTGCGCTGGCTCGGCCGCCCGAGAGGGGCGGATACCGCCGCCGTGCTGGAGGCGCTTGGTTATGATGACGTACAAATCGCAGATCTGGCGAGGACAGGATGTATTGAGACCGCCCTTGAGGAGGAACGGACATGACATTCAGGATGTCTGAGCAACAGAGCGAAATCCGCGAAAGTATTCTGCGGATTTGCGCGCGTTTCGACGACGAGTACTGGCTTGAACGGGACAGCAAGGGAGGCTTTCCGCACGATTTGCACCTGGCCATGGCGCAAGGTGGTTGGCTGGGGATCGCGATGCCCGAGGCGGTCGGCGGCGCGGGATTGGGGATCACAGAAGCAACGGTCATGATGCAGGCGATCGCAGAATCGGGCGGCGGCGCCAGCGCCGCTTCCGCCATCCACATGAACATTTTCGGGCTCAATCCGGTCGTGAAATTCGGAACGGCTGAGCAGAAAGCACGGATGCTGAAGCCCCTGATCGAAGGGCGGGAGAAGGCGTGTTTTGCGGTAACCGAACCGACTACGGGCCTCGACACCACCAAGCTCAGGACCATGGCGGTGAAAAAGGGGGATCACTATGTGGTGCATGGTCAAAAGGTATGGATCTCGACCGCACAGGTTGCCGACAAAATGTTACTTCTGGCGCGGACAACGCGGCTCGAGGATGTTGAGAAGCCAACCGAGGGACTGAGTCTGTTCTATACCGATCTCGACCGGACATTCGTTGATGTGCGCGAGATCGAAAAGATGGGTCGCAAGGCGGTTGATTCCAATGAAGTATTCATCGACGGGCTGCCGGTTCCGGCCAATGACCTGATTGGCGAAGAAGGGCAGGGTTTTCGTCAGATACTTCATGGCCTGAATCCCGAACGCATCCTGGTGGCCGGCGAATGTATCGGCATCGCGCGCAACGCGATCATGCGCGCAGCGGACTATGCCAAGGAGCGCTCCGTATTTGGTCGTCCCATTGGTCAAAATCAAGGCGTTCAGCATCCTCTGGCCAAAGCTTGGGCGAAAGTCGAGGCAGCCAACCTCATGGTCATGCATGCTGCTGAGCTGTACGACTCACAACTGTCCTGCGGTGTGGAAGCCAATGCGGCAAAGCTCCTCGCCGCGGAGGCAGCCGTCGAGGCGACACAAGTCGCCCAATTGACCTTTGGCGGGTTTGGGTACGCCAAGGAATACCATGTTGAACGTCTCGTGCGCGAAGCGCTGTTGTTCCACATCGTGCCTGTCACGCCTCACATGCTGATGTCTTTCATTGCGGAAAAAGCGCTCGGACTTCCAAAGTCCTATTAGTTTCGAGCCTGATCTCTGTGCGTAGCACGACGCAGGCTTGACCACTTTTCTAACGTGTGTTAGATTAATTCTGAAAATGACCCTTAATGGGTACGGGAGGAGACATGACGGCGAAGGCTGTGTTCGGGTCGTCGATGGACGACCTGAAACAACGACCAACTGTGTATGCGAGTGATCTCTTCGCCGGCAAAGGCGTCATGATCACGGGCGCCGGCGGCGGGCTTGGCTTGGCAATTGCGGTCCTGTTTGCGCGGCTTGGCGCCAACATAGCTATCAATGGCCGAAACGAAGAGAAGTTGGCTGTGGCTGCAGAATGCCTGCGCGGCTTTGGTGGTAAAGTCCTGTCACAGCCCATGTCCATCCGCGATCCGGAGCAGGTAACGTCGTTTGTAGAAGCGGCCGAGAGTGAGCTGGGCGGCATCGATATCCTTGTCAACAATGCCGGCGGCCAGTTCCCGCAGCCTGCCATCGAATATTCGGTGAAGGGTTGGAACGCCGTCATCGACACCAACCTCAACGGGACCTGGTGGATGATGCAGGCTACGGCGCGGAGATGGATTGAGGCGAAGCGGCCGGGTTCAATCATCAGCATCGTCGCCGATGTCTGGCGAGGCATGCCGGGGATCGCTCACAGCTGCGCTGCGCGAGCGGGCGTCATCTATCTTTCCAAATCGATCGCCGTGGAATGGGCGCCCAACAACATCAGAGTGAACTGCGTCGCTCCCGGCTGTTGTGAAAGCAATGGTTTCCACAATTACACCGCTGAAGGCGCTGCGACCTTCGAAGAATCAAATCCGATGAGACATGCCGGCGACGAATGGGACGTTGCCGAAGCGGTTGTCTACTTGGCTGCACCGTCCGCCAAATTCGTTACCGGAGAGGTCCTGAATGTCGATGGTGGTCAGCAGTTGTGGGGTGATCCGTGGCCGACGGGGCGCCCAGACTATTTCCGCATCGCTTAAATTTCTTTGGATATCTCGAACATGCCGGTAGCGCAAAGCAGATGAAGTACATGCGACCTGAAAAAAACCAATCCCACGACGAAGCGATTCTGGAATGTGTCGGGATCGAGCGCAGGTTCGGAGGTGTCGTCGCCGTAACCGGTGTGGACCTCGCCATCAACCATGGCGAGATTTTTGGTCTTGTTGGCCCGAATGGAAGCGGCAAGACCACGCTGACAAATGCGATCTCGGGATTTTATCCGCCGAACAAGGGTATTGTTCGCATGGCGGGAAAGGACATCACCGGCGTGGCGCCACACAAGGTGGCCAGACTTGGTGTTGCACGGACGTTTCAGAATCTCGCCCTCTTCAACGGAATGAGTGTGCTCGACAACATTCTTTTGGGAAGACACATACATATGCACCCAGGTGTTCTTCCCACGATGCTCTATTGGTGGGTGGCGCGGCGCGAGGAAATCGCGAACCGAATGATTGTCGAGGAAGTGATCGAGTTCCTTCAGCTCGAGAGCGTTCGCAACGAATTGGTCGATGGCCTTCCCATCGGATTGAAGAAACGGGTCGAGCTCGCCCGAGCTTTGGTGTCGGAGCCGAGAATGTTGATTCTTGATGAGCCAATGGCCGGCATGAATCAGGAGGAGAAAGGGTATATGGCTCGCTTCATTCTGGATGCGCGTGCCGAACGGGGAATCAGCGTTCTTCTGATTGAGCACCACATGGATGTGATTGTCGGCATTTGCGACAGGATGCTCGCGCTCAATTACGGCGAGATGATCGCCGGGGGCATTCCGAAGGATGTCGTCAAGGATCCGCGGGTTATCGAAGCGTACATCGGGGGTGGTGCGCATGGCTGATTCTGTTCTTGATCGGCCGATCGAGGCCGAAACCATCGGAACCCTGCTCGCGCGAAACGCGGACAAGTACGGATCGGATATCGCTATTCGAGAGAAGGAGCTTGGTATCTGGAAAGAGACCAGTTGGGCTGAATACACTGAGGAAGTGCTCGCGTGTTCGGCTGGCCTCGAAAAAATCGGCATAAAACCCGGTCAGGCAGTCCTGATTTTGGGTGACAACAGAGCGCGCTTGTACGCAGGAATGCTCGCACTCGCGTTGGTCGGTGCCTACGCGATGCCCGCTTATCCCGGCGTAACGCTTGACGAGCTCCGGCATTTTGTAGGCGAGGTCGAGATCGTCGCCGCCTTTGCCGAAGATCAGGAACAGGTGGATAAAATCCTGGAGCTGCGCGATGCTGAAGCGAAGGGAATTCTACATATTGTATATGTCGAAGAACGTGGGCTCGGATTCTATGAAGCCGACGGGCTGATGTCATGGGAACACCTGACCGATGTCGGCAGGCATCATCTCAACGAAGACCCGAAGCGGCGCGGTGAACTCATTCACCGGACCAAGCCGGAAGACCCGGCGGTGTTCCTGCATTCGTCAGGTACCACGGGTAAGCCCAAAGGCGTGGTTCTCAGTCAGAAGAACGTTATAGCCGCAGCACGCAATGGTTTCGCCGCCGGTGCGTTCGAGGTCGGCGAAGAGGTTCTGGCCTATTTGCCGATGGCATGGGTCGGCGACTACGCCATAACTGTCGCGGCAGCGTTGCTTCTTCGTTTCACCGTCAGTGTACCAGAGCGGCAGGAGACCGTTATTCGAGACATGCGCGAAGTTGCCCCCACATTCTACCTGGCCGCGCCCAGGAGCTGGGACAACATCCTTACCACGATACAAGTCGGTATTGAAAATTCGACACCATTGAAGAAGTGGCTGTACCAATTCTTCATGAACAGGGCGGTGGCTGCGGAGTCGCGCAAGCTCGCCGGCAAAGGTGGCGGTGTGCTGGAACCCCTGAACCGGCTGTTGGGCGAGGCACTCATATTCGGTCCGATCAAAGACCAGTTCGGCATGAATCGACTGAAAAACGCATTTACCGGTGGCGAAGCCATTGGTGAGGATACGTTTGTCTTCTACCGTGCAATCGGCATCAAGTTGCGCCAGCTTTACGGCCAGACCGAAAACAGCGCGATCAATACGATCCAGTCACCGAGTGAAGTGCGCCTTCACTCCGTGGGCAAGCCAGCTCCGGGTGTAGAGGTTGCAATCGCCGATGACGGCGAGATCCTCTTGCGGTCCGAAAGCGTGTTCGAGGGCTATTACAACAACCCCGAGGCCTCGGCCGAGTCTCTGAAGCGCGGGTGGCTGCACACGGGCGACGCCGGGTATCTCGAAGAAGACGGGCATCTTGTGGTCTTGGGCCGCGTTTCGGAGGTTATGTATACTGCAGGGGGCGAGCGTTACGTGCCCAACTACATCGAAAACCGCCTGAAATTCAGCCCTTACATAAAGGATGCCGCTGTGATTGGCGCCGGGCGGGAGGAATTGACCGCGATGGTTTGCATCGATTTCGATGCTGTCGGGCACTGGGCCGAGGTCAATGGTGTGCCTTATGTCTCGTATGCGGATCTTTCCCAGCGCGACGAGGTTGCCACGCTTCTTCACGAAGCCTTTCGGCGAGTGAACGCCGTGATATCCGAGCCACTGCAAATCAAGCGCTTCGTAAGTCTACCCAAGGAGTTCGATCCAGACGACGGCGAGATAACCCGGACACGCAAGTTGCGCCGGAGCGTGGTCGAGGCTCGATACGACGTCGTGATCGGGGCGCTTTACGATGGCCGCAGCGAAGTTCGAGTGAGTGCCCAGGTGACTTATGAGTCCGGCGAAATCGGGAAGGTCGAGCGGACCCTCCCCATCAGGGAGGTATAGATGGATCCGGTTTTCCTAGCTGAACTCGCGATCAACGGGGCCCTCACAGGTTTGCTCTACTCGCTTTTCGCGATCGGTCTTGTACTGATCTACAAGGCTTCCTCGGTGCCAAACCTTGCCCAAGGCGGGCTGACCATGGTTGGTGCCTATGTCGTTCTGGCATTGGCGCGTGACGTCGGCATGCCGCTGTGGCTGGCGATTCCGCTCGCGATCGCCATCATGTTCGGACTTGGCTTTGGAATTGAACGTGTTGCGCTACGGCGCCTTGCTGGGCGCCCTGTCGTGATGATCCTGATGCTTACGCTGGGCCTCGACATCTTCCTGCGCGGGACAACACTTGCGGTCTGGGGCGGGACGTCGAGATCGATGGAACTGGGCATCAGTTATGAACCGCTGTTTCTCGGGGATATCCTGATCAGCAGGATTCATCTCGTCGGATCGGTCGTCGCGGTGATCTTGCTCGCCGCCTTCCTGCTCTTCTTCCGCACCCGCCTGGGCGTCAAGCTTCGCGCGATAGCCGACGATTACATGGCGTCATGGTCAGTCGGAATTTCGGTTGAGCGAGGGGTGGGGCTTTCCTGGGGCTTGGCATCTGTTGTCGCGGTTTCCGCCGGGGTGATTTGGGGCGAGATACAGGGTGTGGACCAAGCTCTTTCGCTGCTGCTGCTGAAAGGCCTGACGGTGGCTGTGCTGGGCGGGCTCGACAGCATCCTGGGCGCCGTAGTCGCGGGTATCATTCTTGGCGTTGTCGAAAACGTCGGAGCAGACTTCTTAGATCCGCTTGTGGGTGGCGGAAGTCGTGAACTGATTGTAGCCGCGGTTCTCATTCTCACAATCATGATCCGTCCGCACGGCTTGTTCGGACGCCACGACATAGAAAGGGTGTAATTGAATGTTCTACCGCCTTTCTGGTGTGTATCACACCAATTACATCTCGGACAGCCGTATTTACAAGGTTCCCGCTGACCGGAACCTGGCTCTGACCTTCCTTATACTTGGCGTGGCCGCGCCGTTTATCGCTCCGTCGCTATACGTTAACAGCTACATGTTGCCTTGGCTTATCTGGACTTCGGCGGCGCTTGGGTTGAACCTTGTGACCGGCTGGGCGGGACAGCTGCATTTGGGTTACGCGGCGGTCATGGCGGTGGGCGCATATTCGGCGATCCACGCAGCCCGCTTTGGGGTGCCGTGGGAATTCGCGCTGATCATCGGCGGGCTTTCCGCTTCGGTAATTGGCAGCTTGTTCGCGTTCGCGGCATTGCGGGCCAAGGGCCTCTATCTTGCACTGACGACATTGGCCATGCAGTTCATCATGGACTGGGTGCTGACGCACTCCCCGGCGATTTCGGGCGGTTCGCATGCCTCACTGCAGGCGCCAACGCTGAAATTGCTTGGCCAGGAAATCACGTCGGATACAGGTCTGTACTATGTGGCGCTCGCCTGGTGTCTGTTGGTCACCATCTTCATGCTGAACCTCAAGCGCACCGGCCTTGGACGCGCCTTGGTTGCGGTTCGCGAAAAGGATTATGCAGCTGCCATTCTGGGCGTGTACAGCTTTTACTACAAAATCGTGGCGTTTGCGATGTCGTCCTTTATCGGCGGCGTTAGTGGCGCCTTGCTCGTTGCGACCTTCTTCTTCCTGGCTGCACCGGAGCAGTTCTCGGTGGCGGTTTCAATCCAGGCGCTGGCGATGGTTATCGTTGGCGGTTTGGGGAGCATCATTGGATCCTATTTTGGTGTCGCGCTGATTCTCTTGGTTCCAGGATTGGTCAACGGGGTGGTGGTCGCCGCCTCTGAGCAGTTGGGGATGCAACTCAACGTCGAAACACTCGCGCATATCCCCAACGCTGTCTACGGCGCGCTGATTGTCATCATACTTCTAATCGAACCTCTTGGTCTTGGAAAACTCTACGGCAACATCCGGGATTACCTAATGGTTTGGCCGTTTGATCAGCTTAGGAAATAGAATTCATGTCGATGGAAGACCAGACTGTCGCCGAGCCCATTTTGTCGATGAACAGTGTCGAAGTGCTGTACGATAACGTTCTATTGGCAATCAAAGGCGTCTCGATCGAGGTTCCCAAGGGCAAGATGGTTGCTCTTCTGGGGTCAAACGGGGCGGGCAAAAGCACGACACTCAAGGCAATCAGCGGCCTGTTGAAAGCCGAGCGTGGTCATATCAGCCGCGGTGAGATCCGTTTTGGCGGAACCGTTATCACCGAGGCTCTCGCGCAAAAACGAGTGGAGATGGGCATTTGCCATGTCATTGAAGGCCGTCGCGTTTTCGAACATCTCACACCCGATGAAAACCTGATCGCCGCGGCGCCACTCGGCATGAGCAGGGCTGCGTTGAATGCGGAGAAAGACAGGATCTACAATTATTTTCCTCGACTGGCCGAGCGGCGCAACTCCTTTGCGGGATATCTGTCTGGTGGCGAACAGCAGATGCTCGCCATTGGCCGGGCTCTGGTGACGCAACCGGACCTGTTGATGCTTGACGAGCCAAGCCTTGGACTTGCCCCGTTCCTGGTGGCCGAGATCTTCGACATGATCAAGAAAATCAATCGGGAAGAGGGCTTGTCAGTTCTTCTTGTGGAGCAAAACGCACTCGCGGCGCTGGAGATCGTGTCCGACGGATACCTGATCGAGAACGGCCGAGTTGTCATGCATGACACGGCGGAGGCGCTCAAGTCGAACTCCGACATTCAGGACTTCTACCTCGGTGGCAAAGAGGGAAGCAATTTCCACAACGTGAAACATTACAGTCGGCGTAAACGGTGGTTGAGTTGACCGGGCGCCCCGGTCGTTTCTACGGGAGGTAAACATGAAACTACTCAGCAGTGCCGCATTTATTTCTACCATCGTCTTCGGGATGGCAATGTCCATACCTGCAGCTGCATTGGCCGAACCATTCAGGGTCGGTGTCTGCTACGATCTGAGCAAGGCCTATACCTTTGCAACGCCGCAGGTTGCTCAAGCCGCGAAAGATCTGGCAGCGCTTGTGAACCGCAAAGGCGGGATCGGAGGCGAGCCGGTTGAAGTGATCGTGCGCGATCACGGCAATGAACCGCAACGAGGCGTGGAATGCTACGAACAGTTGAGCCGCGAAGGAGTGTTTGTATTCGATACATTGTCGACACCCGTATCGCTTGCGGTTCTGCCGCGGGCAATGGAGGACGGACGCGTCCTCATGCAGTCCCTTGTTGGGCGGGGCGACGCGGTTGATGGGACTGTCTTCGATTGGGTCTATCCGATCGGGCCTACTTATTGGGGCCAAGCGGCAAATGACATTGCATATATTAAACAGCTGCATGACGGCGACTTATCGAATGTCAAGGTTGGCTTCGTTTATTTTGACTATCCTTTCGGCCAGGAGCCGATCGAGATTCTGAAGACGCTTTCCGAAAAGGAAGGTTTCGAGCTTCTGCTCTACCCGGTGCCGCTTCCCGGCAATGACCAGTCAGGTGTCTGGTCCAAGATACGCCGCGACAAGCCCGATCAGATTGTCGTCTGGATGCTTGGCGGTGCACATGTCGTCGCTTCAAAGGAAATGAAGCGGAACGGTATCCCGATGGACAAATATATCTCGGTCAACTGGCTGAACGAAGTAGATATCGCCAACATCGGCGCAAAGAACGCCATCGGCATCAAGCGCGGGACGAATGTGGTCGGCGGCCAGGACATACCGCTCTACAAGGAAATCATGGCCGAGCTCTATGATAAGGGCAACGGGAACGGTCCGATCGAAAAGACCCAGGACGTTTTCTATAATACAGGCCTCGCGATGTATTCGATCATGTTCGAGGCCGCGCGCAAGGCAGTTGAGCTGCAAGGGCTTCCCATAACGCCCGATTCCTACCGTGCCGGATTAGAGTCGCTACGAGGCTTTGATGCGAACGGATTGATGGCTCCGATCACCGTTACCGCGCAAGACCACGGAGGCGGCGGAGCAACAAGGATCGAAATGTGGGACGGCACAGCCTGGGTCCCACAGACTGACTGGCTTTCCGAATATTCGGATCAAGTTTGGGCGGTAGTAAAGGAAAGCTCATCGAAGTTCGGCAAATGATGCAGCATCAATTCAGCCTGTTCGGCGTCCGAATGAGGAGATGCAGGGCGACCGGACAAAACCACAACCAGGGAGAAATGAAATGAAACTTCTGTCTACTGTTACTACGGCCGCCTTCGCCACGATGTTGGCGTTAGGGGCTACCGAGGCGTCCGCACAAGACAAAGAGCCGGTGCGTTTCGGCCTATGCTTCGATCTCAGCAAGTCCTATACCTTTATCTCTCCGCAGGTCGCACAGGCGGCGCAGGACTTGGCGAAGTACGTCAATTCAAATGGCGGTGTGGAAGGGCATCCTGTTGAGGTTGTCATTCGCGATCACGGTAATGAACCCCAGCGGGGCGTGGAGTGTTATGAACAGCTCAAGCGTGAAGGTGTTTCCATCTTCAACATGCTGTCGACTCCGGTGACGAATGCCGTATTGCCGCGGGTGATGAAGGATGGGAACATCCTGATGCAGTCCTTCGTCGGTCGCGGTGATGCCGTCGACGGCGAGGTGTTCAAGTGGATATTTCCTGTCGGTCCGACCTATTGGCAGCAGGCGGCAAACGATGTCGCCTTCATCAAGGGCCAGATGAACGGCGATCTGAGCAAGGCCAAGATCGGGTTCATTTACCTCGATTATCCCTTCGGCCAGGAACCCATCGAGATTCTCAAGACACTGGCCGAAAAGGAAGGATTCGAACTCGAACTCTATCCGGTTCCGCTGCCCGGTTCGGATCAGTCCGGCGCCTGGAGTAAAATTCGCCGCGACAAGCCCGACTATGTGATCAGCTGGCTGCTCGCCGGTGGTCACGTGGTTGCCGCGAAGGAAATGCGGCGAAACGGATACCCGATCGACCGTTATCTGTCGGTGAACTGGCTGAACGAAGTCGACATCAACAACATCGGTGCGGCCGACGCCAAGGGCATTCTCCGCGGGACCAACGTGGCCGGCGGCCAGGAAGTACCGATCGTGAAAACAATGCTCGAAACGTATTATGCGAAGGGTGAAGGTAGCGGCCCGGAAACCCTTGTCCGTGACGTGTATTACAACACCGGTATGGCGATCTATTCCGTCGGTTTCGAAGCCGTCCGTCTGGCCATCAAGCAGAACGGTTGGCCGGTGACGCCGGAGAGCATGAAGACCGCCTATGAATCGATCTCCGATTTCGACGGCAACGGGCTCATGGCTCCGGTCACGGTGACCGCATCCGATCACGGCGGTGGTGGCAAAACCCGTGTCGAGCAGTGGAACGGCGAGACTTGGGTTCCGCTGACCGATTGGAGCGCTGACTACACCGATGTGGTGTGGGAGGTTATCAAGGAAAGCTCCGCGAAGTTCACGGTCGAATAATACCAATCCTCCCCGCGGCCTTTGTGCCGCGGGGAGCCCCCCGGCTGTCCGCTGGCCGAAAGCGGTTCCCAGATCAAGATAGGCAGGAATATGAACCCGATCGAAGTGACGGTTGAAGAAGGGATTGCGACGGTTTGCATCAACCGTCCAGAGCGCAAGAATGCTCTTTCCGTGGCGGCCACCAACGGGCTGACCGAGGCTTGGGAAAGGGTCGAGGCCGACAATGCGATCCGCGTGGCGATTCTAACCTCTGCAGATTGCGGCGTGTTCAGCGCCGGGCTCGACCTTAAGGAAGCCACCCAGATCGCGCGCGCCGAAGGCGTGGATATCCTGACCAAAATGCGCGATCCCTTTCACGAGACCATGCGTGCCTGCAAGAAACCGATCATCGCAGCGATGACCGGATCGCTGATGGCAGGCGGCATGATGCTGACCCTGAACTGCGATTTGCGTGTCGGTTTGAAGGGCACCAAGGTCGGCATTACCGAAGTCAAGATCGGCCGCGGTTCGCCCTGGGCGTCGCCGGCGCTGTCGATGCTGCCGCAACCCGTGTTGATGGAGATCGTCCTGACCGGCGACCTGTTTCCGATCGAGCGGCTGCACGAATACGGATTCACCAACTATATCGAAGATACGCCCGACGCCGTGCGCGCCCGCGCCCGGGATCTGGCAACGCGGATCGCCAAGGGCGCGCCATTATCGGTGATCGCCGCGAAGGCGAGCGTACGCGCCACAATGGATCTGGGCTGCGCGGGCGGCTTGGAAGAGGGCAAGCGCCTGCACGAAGTGGTCTATGCCAGCAATGACGCCATCGAAGGTCCCAAGGCCTTTGCCGAAAAGCGCGAGCCGGTGTGGACCGGAACCTGAAGGAGACCGCGATGAGCGAGCTGATGCGCCTGGACAGGGATGGCCCCATCGGCATTCTACGATTTCTCCAACCCGGGAAGCGGAACCCGTACAGCATTGCCTTTGTCGACGCGCTGATCGAGAACCTGCGCGAGGCTGATCGGGACGACGGCGTTCGCGCCGTGGTGATGACCGGCGGCGATCATTTCAGCAGCGGTGGCGATCTGGTCGGGTTTCGGTCGGAAATCGCCAAAGGGGCCAGGGCCACATCGGAAATGGTCGAAAAAGTCCACGATGGCGGGCGCGCCGCCTATCTCTTTCGCAAGCCCCTGATCGCGGCCGTGAATGGCGTTGCCTATGGGGCCGGATTGAGCCTTGCGCTGTCGGCCGACATTGTCGTTGCCGCAGAAGATGCGCGCCTCTGCGAAGTGTTTGCCCGTGTTGGAGGCTGTCCTGATACCGGGTCGAGCTGGTTGTTGCAGCAAAGGGCTGGCGCGGGCGTCGCCCGGATGCTGGTGCTGACGGGGCGTGAACTCGACGGGCGCGCGGCAAGAGAGCTTCGCGTGGTCGAGGAATGCGTTCCCTCGGGGCAGGTCGAAAGCCGCGCCGTGGAGATCGCCCGGGAGATTGCGGCGCATCCGATGTTCGGTGTGCAGACGGCCAAGCGCGTCATGCGCGCTTCGGCCGAGTGCAGCTACATCGAAGCGCTGGACATCGAGCGCGATACTCAAAGCGTTCTGCTTTGCGCGCATGACTTTCCAGAGGCCATGTTGGCTTTCTCGGAGAAAAGAAAACCAGAGTTCAAAGACCGCTGACACGGTCGAGGCCACATCAAGAGACTTATGGAGAGACCGCAGTTATGAAGGTGCTTGTGCCCGTCAAACGCGTGATCGATTACAACGTGAAGGTCCGCGTAAAGGCGGACGGATCGGATGTCGATCTTGCCAATGTGAAGATGTCAATGAACCCGTTCGATGAGATTGCCGTGGAAGAGGCGATCCGGTTGAAAGAGGCGGGAAAGGCGGAAGAGATTGTTGTCGTTTCCGTTGGTGTCAAGCAGGCGCAGGAAACGTTGCGTACCGCCTTGGCCATGGGTGCCGACCGGGCGATTTTGGTGGTTGCCGCCAAAGACGTTCATACGGATATCGAACCTCTGGCCGTTGCCAAGATCCTCAAGAGCATTATCGACGAAGAAAAGCCGGGAATCGTGCTGGCCGGCAAACAGGCGATCGACAATGACATGAATGCGACCGGCCAGATGCTTTCTGCATTGCTGGGCTGGAGCCAGGCGACTTTTGCCTCGAAGGTCGAGATAGACGGCAATCATGCGGTGGTCACCCGCGAGGTCGATGGCGGTCTGCAGGCGATCAAAGTGAAGATGCCGGCCGTCGTGACTGTCGATCTGCGCCTGAACGAGCCGCGCTATGCCTCACTGCCCAACATCATGAAGGCGAAGAAGAAGCATTTGGATGAAAAGACCCCGGAAGACTATGGCGTCGATGTAAGTCCGCGCCTCGAGGTCGTTTCGATAGCCGAGCCAAAGGCACGCAAGGGGGGCGAAATGGTCGACTCGGTCGACATGCTCGTTTCGAAACTCAAAGAGGCAGGAGCAATCTGATGGCAGTCCTACTACTGGCAGAAGTGAACAATGGCGAACTCGCCTTCGACGCTACGGCAAAGGCGGTTACCGCTGCCAAGGCGCTTGGCGATGTCACGGTGCTTTGCGCCGGCGCTTCGGCAGCTGCGGCGGGTGAAGCCGCGGCCAGGATCAACGATGTCGCCAAGGTGCTTGTGGCCGAAGATGCCTCGCTCGGGCACCGCCTAGCCGAACCGACAGCCGCTCTGATCACTTCATTAGCCGGTGACTTTTCCCATATTTGCGCACCGGCCACGACCGATGCCAAAAACATCATGCCCCGTGTGGCTGCGTTGCTTGATGTCATGGTTATCTCAGATGTCTCCGGGGTCGTTGACGCCGATACATTCGAGCGCCCCATCTACGCAGGCAACGCAGTACAGACCGTGAGGTCAAAGGATGTAACCAAGGTTGTGACCTTCCGGACATCGACATTCGACGCTGCCGGCGATGGCGGCTCGGCGAGCATTGAAACAATCGGTGCCGCGCACAACCCAGAGCTATCTGAATGGGTTGAAGACAAGGTTGCCGAGAGCGACCGCCCTGAACTCACCTCGGCCGGCGTGGTCGTTTCCGGCGGTCGCGGTGTCGGCTCCAAAGACGATTTTGCGTTGATCGAGAGGCTGGCCGACAAACTGGGCGCCGCCGTCGGCGCGTCGCGTGCTGCAGTGGATTCGGGCTTTGCACCGAATGACTGGCAGGTCGGACAGACCGGCAAGGTGGTGGCTCCTGACCTTTATGTCGCAGTGGGCATTTCCGGCGCCATCCAGCATCTCGCGGGAATGAAAGACAGCAAGATTATCGTGGCGATCAACAAGGATGAAGAAGCGCCGATCTTCCAGGTCGCCGACTTCGGCCTCGCCGCAGACCTCTTTTCCGCTGTACCCGAACTGATCGAAAAGCTGTAAGTCCAGTTCCACTTCGAATATGAAAAGGCCCGCCATCCCGGCCTGTTTGGAAACGATTGGAGGCTCCGGCAAGACCGGGGCCTCTTTTGGTGTCAGAGTAAGCGCCCACCGGACCCGGCGTTTCGTCTTGCGGTGAGTTACGCGACGTTCGCGTGCTGATTCTCGTTGCAGAATAGTTTGCCGTATAAGCCAAAGTCCAGACACGGAACGTAAGCTGTCATCAAGGCGGTGCCGGATTTGAGCTAATGGAATGAACTGCCTTCCCGCCGAGACGCAGCTATTGTCGCGCGTTTGGTGGAGAAGAAGGAGCATTCTGATGGATATCACGGTTCTTGGGATTGATCTGGGCAAGACGGTTTGCAGCCTTGCGGGGCTTGATGCCAGCGGCGCTGTGATTTTCCGCAAACGCATCCAACGGTTTCGACTGCTGGATTTTCTGGCGGAGTTGCCGGCTTGTATTGTCGCGATGGAGGCCTGCGGGGGCGCACATCACATTGGGCGCTTCTGCCTCCAACATGGGCATGAGCCCCGATTGATGTCGCCGCTGTATGTCCGGCCTTATGTGAAGGTTCACAAGAATGACGACCGCGATGCAGAGGCGATCGCCGAAGCCGCCACCCGACCAACAATGTCGTTCGTTGCAATCAAATCTGAAGAGCAACTCGACCTCCAGGCTTTGCACCGTGCGCGGGAACGTCTGGTGTCGGATAGGACGCGCCTGATCAATCAAGGTCGTGGCTTTCTGATGGAACGCGGTATTCGTGTCGGTACAGGCCGTCACGTATTTCAGAAAGAACTGACAATTCTGGCGGCGGGGGGCACTGTCGATCTATCGCACCGCATCGTCCTGATGTTGTCGGACATGGCAACAGAACTGGCAGACATCAACCGCCGGGTTGCGGCCATCGATGCCGAGATCAAGGAACTCGCCAAGACAAACGCCGACATGCGGCGGCTGATGGAGATCCCCGGTGTTGGTCCGACGATCGCCTCGGCCCTCGTAGCGGCCGTCGGTACCGGCAGCAGCTTCGGCAAGGGCCGCGATCTCGCTGCTTGGCTCGGCCTTGTTCCGCGACAAATCACGACGGCTGGCAAGGCAAAGCTTATCGGTATCTCGAAGCACGGCAATCGCTACTTGCGCAAACTCTTCATCCACGGCGCACGAACGGTGCTGCATCTCGTGCGCGACAGGACGTCGCCGATAACGCGATGGGCGGATGGTCTGAAGGAGCGAGCGCATGTGAACGTCGCTACGGTTGCCATGGCCAACAAGTTAGCGCGCATTGCCTGGGCCGTCTTGACGAAAGGCGAACGATACCGAGCCGCTGCGCTGGTCGGTTCGTAAGTCCAGCGAGACGAAAAATAGAGGAATCTGCGGGCGAGAAGGAGATGGACCAACGACCAATCGGCGTTCTGTAAGTCTGACGGGGAGCATGGCCCCCGAGTGCCGATGAGCTAACGAGACACAGGACGCGCGACTTCCCATCTTGGTCAGGGGCAGATCGAATGGCCTCACAAACAGACCGAATACATAGAAGCAGGGTCAGCGGTGCATCGACAAATCGCTTGCAGGGGAAGGCAGTTCATACATACCCCCCGGAAATCGGACACTGACGTAAGCTACGATTTGTTGTCTGCTGGTCTTCGACGAGAAGGAGATCAGAGATGTCGAAACGCAAGCAGCATTCGCCGGACTTCAGGGCGAAGGTCGCCCTGGAAGCAGTAAAGGGCGAGGAGACGGTATCGGAACTGGCAAGCCGGTTCGGTGTTCACCCGACGATGATCCATCAGTGGAAGCGTGTGTTGCTCGAAGGCGCTTCGGGCGCGGGCCGACCGAAGCCGGAGATCGACGAGGATCAGGTCAACGGTTATGCAGGTTGCGGACGACTTGGGGATCGGATTATCGAGCCTGACGCGCTGGAAGCGGCAATACCGGGAAGCTGATTTGTTGGCCGGTCCGCACGAGGATACGGCCAAGGAACTGGCACGACTTCGCAAGGAGAACGAACTGGTCTGAAGAACGATCTTCCAGACCCGCACCGCCGCAGAACTGGCTCTTGGCCGACATATCGATGGCATTTTCAATCCACGTCGGCGGCATTCCGCTCTGGGATACGAATCGCCGGTATCATTCGAGGCCGAAATGGCCATCGCAGAGTGAAAGCCGCTCCACAAAATCCGGACAAGTCCAAACACATCAAGACCGGCGAAGGGGCATAATGTTATTTTCTACGGCGAACCGCGAGCACGGCGGGTGCTGAAGCCCAACAACTCGCGTGAGGACCTGCATGTCGCGAAAGCTCATTTCGCTGCCGATGAGAAAGCGCGTGACACGGCGTTTTCCACGGGTCAGGTCGGTTGCTGAAAAATTAAACATTTGTTAGATTTTTGCAACGCAACCGCAAACATACGGGTTTCACAATGTCGCTGATCACGAATTCCTCGGCCTGGGCTTCGGACGAACACAGGATGTTCGCCGAAACGACGCGCAAGCTGTTCGACGCCGAGATGGCGCCGAATGTCGACAAATGGGCCGAACAGGGGATCGTCGACCGCGATTTCTGGCGCGAGGTTGGCAAACAGGGCGTCATGGGCGGTTCCATCGCCGAGGAATATGGCGGGTTCGGCGGCGGCATCGGTTTCGACGCGCTTACTGTCTACGAACAGGGGCGCACCGGCGACACCGGCTGGGGGTACGGTATCCAGAGCATCGTGATCCATTACCTGGACGCCTATGGCAGCGAAGAGCAGAAGAAGAAGTGGCTGCCCCGACTGATCAGCGGCGAGAGCGTGGCGGCGATCGCCATGACCGAACCGGGAACGGGTTCGGACCTGCAAAACGTCCAGACCTATGCGGAGAAGGACGGCAATCACTACAAAATCAACGGCTCGAAGATATTCATCACCAACGGGCACACCGCCGACATCATCGTGATCGTGACCAAAACCGACCGCAGCGCCGGGGCCAAGGGCGTGTCGCTGATCGTGCTGGAAACCGAGGATGCCGAAGGGTTTCGCCGCGGGCGGAACCTGAAGAAACTCGGCATGAAGGGGTCGGATACGGCCGAGCTGTTCTTCGAGGATGTGCGGGTGCCGATGGCGAACCTGCTGGGCCAGGAGGAGGGGCAGGGGTTCTATCAACTGATGAAGCAACTGCCCTGGGAACGGCTGATGATCGGCATCACCGCGCTTGGCTTCATCGACTTCGCAATCGCCGAGACGGTGAAATACGTCCAGGACCGCAAGGCGTTCGGCAGCCGGATCATGGATTTCCAGAACACCCGGTTCAAGCTGGCGGAATGCAAGACGAAGGCCGAATTGCTGCGCAGCTTCGTCAATGACGGGATAGCCCGCCTGGAAACCGGCAGGCTGGATGCGGCTACCGCGTCGATGGCGAAATGGTGGGGCAGCCAGACGCAGAACGAGGTCATGCACGAATGCCTGCAACTGCATGGCGGCTATGGCTTCATGATGGAGTTCCCGATCGCGCGGCTCTACGCCGACAGCCGGGTGCAGATGATCTATGGCGGCACCAACGAGATCATGAAGGAACTGATCGCGCGGTCGATCGACATCTGACCCGCGCCACCGGGCCGGTGCGGCGTCAGTCGTCGCCGGCCCCCAGGATCTCGGCGGTATGCTCGCCCAGGCGGGGCGCCGGGCGGTGGTCGGACCGCGCCGGCGTGGCCGAGAACCGTACCGGCGGGCGTGTCGCCCAAATCGTGCCCTCGCTGGGGTGGTCCAGCCGCTGAAAGAAGCCTGTCGCGGCAAGATGCGGATCGGCTGGCAGATCGGCAAGGTTTCGCACCGGCATCGCCGGGATGTCGGCCTTTTGCATCAGCTCCATCCATTCATCGGTGGTCCGGGTCGGTGCCAGTTCGGCCACCATGTCGTAGACCGCGCCGATATTGCGGCTGCGCGCATCCATGTCCGTCACCCAGGGATGATCGACCATGTCGGTGCGGCCGACCGCCTGGAAAAAACGTGCCCATTGGACATTGGTATAGGGTAGGATGGTGATGTAGCCGTCCCGTGTCTGCACTGGTCGGCGGTGCGGCACCAGCATACGGGCATAGCCGAAATCCTGCGGAGTCTCCTCGAACGTGGCACCGTCGAGATGCTCGACCAGAAGGAAGGAAGAAAGCGTTTCGAACATCGGCACTTCGACATGCTGTGCCTCGCCGGTGCGTTCGCGGTGAAACAGCGCCGCCATCACCGCATAGGCCGCGGTCACGCCGCCCAGCTTGTCGGCCAGGATTGTCGGCGCATAGGCAGGCGGCGCGTTGGGGTCGCGCAGGGCGGCAAGGCTGGCCAGCCCCGAAACCGACTGTACGATGTCGTCGAAGGCGGGCCGATCGGCATAGGGCCCGTCCTGGCCGTAGCCTGTGGCCGAAACGGTGATCAGGTTCGGGTTCTCGCGCCGCAGGGTTTCGGGGTCGAGAGACAGGCGCGCGAGCGCGGCGGGCCGGATGCTGGAAATCATCACATCCGCATCGGCAAGCAACCTGCGCAAGCGTCCCTGGTCGTTAGCGGTCTTCAGATCGAGAACGACGCTGCGCTTGTTGCGGTTGGTGCCGAGAAAGGCCGCGCCCATCTTCTTGTTCCGCGACGGCTGGACCTGCCGCAAAAGGTCGCCCTCCGGGCTTTCGACCTTGATCACGTCGGCACCCAGCTCGCCCAGCATCTGGGTCGCCAGCGGGCCGAACACCACCGAGGTCAGGTCGACGATCGTCACGCCATCGAGAATCGATGCCTTGGGTTCCGTTTTCATGGTCTCAGCGGTCCTTTCTGGACATCGCGCCGAATTCCGTCCGGATCGCCGCGCCATCCGCGTCGAAGCCGGGCGAGGGGCCGAGCGCCGGATTCCCCCCGCTTCGCCTGATCGGCGGCGCGGGCATGCGAAACGCGCCCGCGGGCGACGCGATGGTCGTGCGGTCGAGCTGGGGGTGTTGGGACAGGGCGGCAATGTCGTTCACCGCGCCATAGGCGATCATCGAGCGCGCCAGCAGATCGAGCATGTCGGGCCGGTCCCGCGCCGCAAAGGCGGCCTCGATCATCGGCTGCAGCACGCCCCGGTTGCTGTTGCGGCTGTCATTGCTGTCAAAACGCGGATCCGTGGCCAGGTCCGGCTGTGACAGCACCGTGTCGCAGAACCGCGCCCATTCCCTTTCGTTCTGGATCGAGATCACGATCTGTTCGCCATCGCGGCAGGTATACGCGCCATAGGGGCAGATGTTGGGGTGGCTCAGACCGACCCGCGGCGTGTGCCGGTTCGCGTATTCGTGAAACACCAGCGGCACCGCCATCCAGTCCGCGAGCGTGTCGAACATCGCCACCGAAACGCCGGTTCCCCGGCCTGTGCGGCCGCGCTCCACGAGCGCCTCGCAGATCGCGGCATGGGCGGTCATGCCGGTCGAGATGTCGCACACCGACACCCCCACCCGGCCAGGGCCGTCCGGCGTCCCGGTGACCGATGCCAGGCCGCTTTCGCATTGGATCAGAAGGTCGTAGGCCTTGGCATCCCGCATCGGCCCGTCGGCGCCATATCCGGTGATGTCGCAGGTGATCAGCTGCGGGAACCGTTCGCGAAGCGTCGCCGAATCGAGCCCGAGCTTTTCCAGCGCGCCGGGCAGAAGGTTCTGGATGAACACATCGGCGCGTTCCAGCATCGCAAGCAGCAGCGCGCGGTCCTCGCCGGACTTGATGTCCAGCGCGACCGATTCCTTGCCGCGGTTCAACCAGATGAAATAGGCGCTTTCGCCATGTGCCGCAGTGTCGTAGCCGCGGGCAAAATCGCCGGCTCCCTTGCGTTCGATCTTGATCACCCGTGCGCCGGCATCGGCCAGCCGCGACGTGCAGAACGGCGCCGCGACGGCCTGTTCCAGCGCGACGACCAGGGTGCCGGCCAAAGGTCCGGCCTGCGGCCCGCAATTCTGATTGCTCATGATCTTCTCGCTTTCGACTTACCAGCTTGAATAAAATCTAACATCTGTTAGAAATGATATCAACACACTCGGATGGCAATTAAAAGCAGGGCCATAATGCAAGACAAGACCGGATCGGATCAGGTATTCCGGCGCGCGCTGGCGGATGGCGAGATCGCGCTCCCAAAATGCGACAGTTGCGGAAAATTTCATTTCTTCCCGCGCGTCGTCTGCCCGCATTGCCATGAAACGGCGTTGTCCTGGCACAAGGCCAGCGGTTGTGGAGAGGTGCATACGACGACCGTGGTGCGCCGCAGGTCCGAGCAGGGCGGGGACTACAACATCTGCATGGTCGAGCTGGAGGAAGGCGTGCGGATGATGAGCCGGGTCGAGGGGGTCGCGCCCGCGGATGTGGCGATCGGTATGGCGGTCACCGTCTATGTCGGCGAGATCGACGGAAAGCCTGCGGTGCTGTGCAGGCCGGTGGAGGGCTGAGCGATGACGGGAGGTTTGCGGGGAAAGACTGCCATCGTGGGCACCGGCCATGCCGGATTCGGCGAGGCGCGTGGCCTGACCGCCTATGACATCATGGCCCAGGCCGGGCTGGCGGCGGTGGCCGACGCGGGGCTGTCGCTGGCCGATGTCGACGGGCTGTTCTGCACCATGATGGAAGACAGCATGCCGGCGCTGATGGCGGCCGAGTATCTTGGTATCCAGCCGCGATTCGTCGATGGTACGATGACCGGCGGGTCGTCCTTCGTGAACTACTTGACCTCGGCGGCGATGGCGCTCGATGCGGGACTGTGCGACGTCGCGCTGATCGTCTATGGCTCGAATCAGAGAACCGCGTCGGGACGGCTGGTGACGGCCTCGCGCCCACCCGAATACGAGGCCCCGTATAAGCCGCGCTATCCGATCTCTGCCTATGCGATGGCCGCGGCCCGGCATATGTACGAATACGGCACCACCCGCGAGCAACTGGCCGATGTGGCGGTGGCCGCGCGCGCCTGGGCGCGGCTCAATCCCGAAGCGTTCGATCGCGGCCCGCTGAGCCGCGAGGACGTGCTGGCCGCGCGCATGGTAGGCGACCCGCTGACTGTGCGCGACTGTTGCCTGGTGACTGACGGTGGCGGCGCGGTGGTGATGGTGCGCGCCGACCGTGCCAGGGATTGTCCGAAGCCGCCAGTCTATCTGTTGGGCAGCGCCGCAGCCAGTTCGCACCGGCAGATATCACAGATGCGGGATTTCACCACCACCGCGGCCCGCGAATCCGGCGCGCGCGCCTTCGCGGCGGCCGAAGTGGCGCCGGGCGATATAGACCTGGTCGAGCTCTATGACGCGTTCACGATCAATACGATCCTGTTCCTGGAGGATCTCGGGTTCTGCGCCAAGGGCGAAGGGGGCGCCTTTGTCGAGGGTGGACGCATCGCCCCGGGCGGGGTGCTGCCGGTGAATACCAATGGCGGCGGGCTGTCCTGTGTGCATCCGGGGATGTACGGCATCTTTACCGTGATCGAAGCCGCGCGGCAGATTCGTGGCGACGCGCCCGGACAGCAGCTAGAGAATATCGACCTGGCGCTTGCCCACGGCAATGGCGGCGTTCTGTCCAGCCAGGTCACGGCGATCTTGGGATCGGGAAACACGCTGTAGGGCGTTCTAGGGAGGAAGAAACATGCCACTGGATTTCGAGGCGCTTTCGAATTGGGATTTCGAGGAAATCGAACAGACGCTGAGCGAAAGAGACACGATTCTCTATGCGCTCGGGCTGGGTTTCGGCGAAGACCCGACCGACAAGAAGGAACTGGCCTATGTCTACGAGGACGGGCTGAAGGCGGTGCCGTCCATGGCGGTCACGATGGGCTATCCGGGGTTCTGGCTACGCGACCCGAGAACCGGCGTGAACTGGCAGAAGGTTCTGCATGGCGAGCAGTGGCTGGACATCTACAAGCCGCTGCCGGTGAAGGGCAATATCGTCGGTCGCAGCAAGATCGACTTCATCTCCGACAAGGGCGAGGGCAAAGGCGCCGTCATCTATCAAAGCCGCGAAATCATCGACGCCGATACCGGCGAAAAGCTGGCTCGCGTAGCGATGTCGGCCTTTTGCCGTGGTGACGGCGGCTTCGGCGGGGAAAACCGCCCCGGACCGACGCCTGCCGAGTTGCCCGACCGCGCACCCGATCATGTCTGCGACATCGAAACGCTGCCGCGGCAGGCGCTGATCTATCGGCTCAGCGGCGATTACAACCCCCTGCACGCCGATCCCGACGTGGCGCGCTCGGTCGGGTTCGACCGGCCGATCCTGCATGGGCTGGCCACCTATGGCTTGGCGGCGCGCGCGATCCTCAAATCGCTGCTGGACTACGACGCCAGCCGTCTCGTCGGGCTTGATGTGCGGTTCTCGGCGCCGGTCTATCCGGGTGAAACCGTGCGGTTCGAGATCTGGGAAGACGGGGGCGAGGCCCGGTTCCGTGCCTCGGTTCCTTTACGCGAGGTGGTGGTCCTGAACAATGGGGCCGCCAGGTTCGCGTGAGGGCGGGAAAGATGCAGCCGCTCGACGATATCCTGGTGCTCGATTTCAGCACCCTTCTTCCGGGTCCGATGGCGACGCTGATGTTGGCCGAGGCCGGCGCTGAGGTGATCAAGTTCGAGCGCCCCGGTACAGGCGAGGGCGCGCGCCATGCGAATCCCAAATTAAATGGTGAAAGCATCGGCTTTGCCGTGCTGAACCATGGGAAGCGGTCAGTAGCAATTGATCTGAAGGCAGAGGGCGCGGTGGAATCGCTGCGCCCCCTGATCGAGAACGCCGATGTGCTGGTCGAACAGTTTCGCCCAGGCGTCATGGATCGGCTGGGGCTGGGGTATGACACCCTTCGCCGGATCAATCCGGGGCTCATCTATTGCTCGATCACCGGCTATGGCCAGACCGGGCCAAAGGCGGCGTCCGCCGGGCACGATCTGAACTATGCAGGCGATTCGGGCGTACTGTCGCTCAGCCGGGGCCCCGACGATCATCCGACGATGCCATCTGGTCTGATCGCCGATGTTGGCGGCGGCACCTATCCTGCCGTGATGAACATCCTGCTCGCGCTTCGGGCTCGCGACCGGAACGGGCAGGGGATCCACCTGGATATCGCGATGGCCGAGGGCGCCTTTGCCTTTGCCTATTGGGCCCATGCCGAAGGCGTGATCGCTGGCCAGGACATCGACAGCGGCGGCAGCCGGCTGACAGGCGGGCTTGCGCGCTACCGGCTCTATACTGCAGGCGACGGACGGCAGGTCGCGGTTGGCGCGCTGGAAGAGAAATTCTGGCAGGCCTTCTGCGACGTGATCGGCCAGCCGGCCGATCTGCGCGACGATTGGGCTGATCCGGAAACCTGCGCTGCAGAAGTGGCGCGGCGTTTGGCAGAGAGGCCTTCGTCCGATTGGGCGCCGCTTCTGGAGGAGGCGGATTGTTGCTGTACGGTCGTGAAAACCCCTGCCGAGGCCGCCGCAGACCCGCATTTCGCGGCGCGCGGGGTGTTCGGCCGGAAGCTGGCGATTGCCGGCACCAAGGTGCCGGCCCTGCCATTGCCGATCGCGCCCGGTTTTCGTGGTCCGGCGGATCAAATCGGTCGCGCGCCATCTTTGGGAGAAGACAATGCGCGCCATGCTGTGGTGGAACTTGAGCCGAAATGAATCCCGTTGACGCGTGGGCTTTCGGACATTATTCTAACATTTGTTAGAAATATGAGGGAGAGTTGCGATGGCACAGTCCAAGGAGGGCTTGTCTGCTGAGGCCGGTCAGTATGTGATGCCATCGCGCTTTGTTGAGAGCGACAGCGTGGAAGTGCAGGATTTCGTTTCCTCAGCATTGCGTGATCTGCCTGCGGATGCAATCGACCGGGACAAGGCGATCCGCCTTTTCGAGGCGGTACGCGATGGCATCCGTTACGACCCATATTGTTTTGCATTGGACGAGGATTCTTATCGAGCCAGTCGGATCGCGGGCGCCGAGGCGGCGTTCTGCGTCCCCAAGGCCATTCTTCTAGCGGCTTGTCTGCGGGCCGCGGGCATACCGGCGGCGCTGGGTTTTGCCGATGTCCGCAACCACCTGAACACACCCAAACTGCAAGAGCTGATGGGCACGGATCTGTTCATCTATCACGGCTATGTACAGCTGTGGCTGGATGACGAGGTCTACAAGGTCACTCCAGCCTTCAATATCGAGCTGTGCGAAAGGTTCGGGGTGAAACCGCTGGTCTTCGACGGCCATCACGATGCCCTGTTCCACGAGTTCGACGAAAAGAACAATCGGCACATGGAATACGTGAACGACCGTGGTCTCTTTTTCGATGCGCCGATAACGGAGTTCCTGCGCGTTTTCCGGGAAACCTATCCCCAGCTGGAGGAGTTCAACCGCGTTCGTATTGCCAACGGGTCCAAGGGCTATGATGCCGGGTTCTCGGTAGAAGGCGAGTCATGAAATACTTGGAGGATTTCCATCCAGGCCAGGTGTTTCGCTTTCGAAGTGCACCGATGAGCGCGGAGTCGATAAAGGCCTTTGCCCTGGAATGGGACCCGCAGCGGCTGCATACCGACGAGGATTATGCCACCGCCATGCACGGAAGCCTGATTGCCTCCGGTTTTCAGACCATGCTGGAGGCGTTCAAGCCCATCATGATCGAAATGATGGTCGACGTGGCCAATATCGGCGGCATGGGCTTTGACAATCTGCGCTGGTCGCGCCCCGTTCGCCCCGATGAACCGCTCGATATCGAGATGCAGGTCAACTCGGTCACGCCGTCGCGCAGCAAGCCCGACCGGGGTGTTCTCCACTATACGCTGCGTGCCAAGAACCCGGCGGGCGAGGTCGTTTTCTCCACAGACACGCCTGTCATGATCAAGCGAAAACCAAATGAAACAGACTGAAGACAACACCCAGGATCAGGAAGACCTGCGCCTGCTGAGGGAAAGCGCCCAAACCCTGTTCGCCCGGGCAGGCGGCAGCGACCGCGCCAGAAAACTGCGCGATGCCGGTGGTCGGTGGGGTGACGGCATGATTACCGAACTTGCCGGCGCTGGCGTTTTCGGCGTCGCGGTGCCGGAGGAAAACGGCGGCCTGGGCATGGGTCTTGCTGCTGCCGGCGTGCTGGCCGAGGAGGTCGGCCGTGTCATTGCCCCCGAACCTGTGGTGGCAACAATCGGGCTGACGATCGGTCTCTTGTACCGTCTTTGCCCGGATCACGGGATGTTGGAAAAGGCCATCGGGGGCGAAACCGTGCTGGCGACGGCCTGGCAGGAACGCGGCGCGGCGGGGGTCGCGCCGGGCAGGGACTGCCGCTTTGCGGGCGGCAGGCTGACCGGCGCGAAAGCCTGGATCGCCGGTGCGGTCGGGGCCGACGGCTATCTGGTGGTGGCCGAAGGCGACGGCGGCGCGGTTCTTGCCTATGCGGAGGCGGGCGCGGCCGGGCTGAACGTCGAAGGCCGCCGGCAGGCCGATGGCAGCGCATTGGGCGAACTGTCCTTTTCGGCGACGCCGGCCGAGCTTCTGGCCGAGGGGGCGGCGGTCGAGGCGGCTCTGGCCGAAGCGGTCAGCGACACCACCGCGCTGGCCGCGGCCGAGCTTGTCGGGCTAAGCGGTCGTGCCTTCGAGATCGTGCTTGATTACGTCAAGACTCGCGAACAGTTCGACAAGCCCATCGGTGCCTTTCAGGTCATCCAGCACCGCGCTACCGACCTGTATGTGATGCAGGAGGTCGCCCACGCAGCGGTGCGCGAGGTGTTGTCGTCGATGGACCGTGCCGCGGCCGGACCCCAAGCGCGTGCCCGCCTGGCCAGCCGCGCCAAGGCTCGCGCCGGCGCGGCGGCAAAGAAGATCACGCGCGATGCGGTCCAGCTTCACGGGGCGGTCGGATATACCGACGAATTCGACATCGGGCTATTCCTGAACCGGGCGCTGGTGCTGTCGGCTTGGCTCGGGGACGACACCTATCACCGGCGGCTCTGGCTTGATGCCCGCGACAAGGAGGGGGCGGAAAGATGACGGACTGGAATGCGATGACCGACGAGAATTTCCGCCGCGAGGTCCATCAGTTCTTTGAATCCGAGTACCCCGAGGAATTGCGCCACCTTCCGCACCGCCCGACCTTTGCCGAGGTCGAGCATTGGCATCGCAAGCTCCATGCTAAGGGCTGGGTCGCTCCGGCCTGGCCCGCCGAGTATGGCGGCATGGGGCTGAGCGCCGCGAAACTTCTGATCTTTTACGAAGAACAGCAACGCTGGGGTGTGAACCGTGGGCGCGACATGGGCGTGCAGATGGTTGGCCCACTCATCATCAAGTTCGGTACCCAGACGCAAAAGGACTATTGGCTGCCGCGGATCCTGAGCTGTGAAGACATCTGGTGTCAGGGCTATTCCGAGCCAGGCGCCGGGTCCGATCTGGCCAACTTGCGCACCCGCGCAGAGATCGACGGGGATGACTTTGTCATCAATGGCCAGAAGATCTGGACCACCATGGCGCATGACGCCACGCATATCTTCATGCTGGTGCGGACCGATCCCGACGCGCCGAAAAAGCAGCAGGGCATTAGTTTTATTCTGGCGCCGATGGACCAGCCCGGGGTCGAGGTGCGCACGATCCGGACGCTGGCCGGCGAAACCGAGTTCTGCGAGGTCTTCTTCGACGATGCCCGCACGCCTCGCGCGAACCTTGTGGGCGAGCTGAACAAGGGCTGGACGATGGCCAAGGCGCTCCTGAGTTTCGAGCGTATCTTCATCGGTTCGCCCAGCCTTGCGCAGAATGCTCTGGGTCAGTTGGAGGTTTTCGCCCGCGGCCGCGGGGCGTTTGACGATCCGGTGTTCCGCGACCGTTTTGCCCAGGCCGCGCTCGACGTGGAAGACCACGCCGCGCTCTATTCCCGGTTCGCCGATCAGCTCAAGCGTGGCGAAACGCTGGGCGCGGATGTCTCGATGCTCAAGATCTGGGTGACCGAGTGCTTTCAGCGCATCACCGAGTTGATGATCGAGGCGGCCGGACCGGATGGTGGCACCATCGGCCCGCTTCAGGTCGGAAATGTCAGCGTCGATGTCCTGGCCAGCTTTTACAAGGCCCGGCCGACCACGATCTACGGCGGATCGAACGAGATCCAGCGCAACATCTTGTCCAAGGCAGTCCTCGGACTGCCGGGCTGAACCGATACCAACGTCCAAGGGAGGAACCCCACAGTGTCAAACCGTTATGCGAAGTATGACAAGCTGAAATTTGACTACCCGGCGGATCGCGTCCTGCGCATCACTTTCGATCGGCCCGAGAGCTTCAACTCGGTCGATGCAGAAACCCATACCCAGATGACCGATATGTGGATCGACATCGATCGCGACCCCGATATCAATGCGGTCATCGTGACCGGCGCGGGCAAGGCGTTTTCGGCCGGCGGCGATTTCAGCCTGATCGAAAGCATGATCGGCAATTCGCACGAGATCATGAAGACGTGGAAAGAGGCCAAGGACCTCGTCTACAACATCATCAATTGCAATAAGCCGATCATCTCCGCCATCAACGGCCCGGCCGCCGGTGCGGGTCTGGTGGTCGCAATTTTGGCCGACATCTCGATCGCGGGCAAACGGGCCAAGATCGTCGACGGACACCCGCGGCTGGGCGTGGCCGCGGGCGACGTCGCGGCGATCATCTGGCCGCTGCTGACCTCGATGGCCAAGGCCAAATACTATCTGATGACCTGCAAGCCGGTTTCGGGCGAAGAGGCCGAACGCATCGGGCTGGTCTCGATGTGCGTCGAGGATGACGAGCTGCAGCAGATCGCCCTGGATACGGCTGTCGAACTGGCCAACGGGTCGCAAAGCGCGATCCGCTGGACCAAGTATTCGCTGAACAACTGGCTTCGTCAGGCCGGGCCGATCTTCGATGCCTCGACCGCGCTTGAAATGCTTGGCTTCATGAGCGAGGACGTCAAGGAAGGCGTTCTGTCGCACCGCGAGAAGCGAGCGCCGAACTTTCGCAAGGACTGTCCGCTTTAAGGGGCGCAGGGTCGAGGAGGTATGGTCATGTCCGAGAGCATCTATCAAGACATCGCGCAAGCCTATGCCGCCGCGGCCGAAAAGGCCCCGGGCCTGAAATCGCGATTTGCGGCGGCCGGGTTCGATCCGGCAGCCATGACATCGCTGGAGGACCTGTCGCGTCTGCCGGTGATGACGAAGGAGGAGCTTCTGAAGCTTCAGCGGGACAACCCGCCTTTTGGCGGGTTCCTGGCCGCGGACATGAAGGATATCGGGCGGATCTATGTTTCTCCCGGTCCAATCTTTGAGCCGGCGCTGCCGGGCGGTGGCGGCCATGGGCTGGACCTGCTGTTCAAATCCGCCGGGGTCGGGGCGGGCGACATCATCCTGAATACCTGGATGTATCACCTGGTGCCGGCGGGTCTGCTCTTTGATGAGGCGGCGCAGGCCGCGGGCGCCACGGTGATCCCCGGCGGGGTTGGCAACACCGAGCTTCAGGCGCAGATCGTCGTTGAAACCGGCGTGACCTCGATCTGTGCCTCGACCGCGTTCTTTCTAACCCTGGCGGACAAGGTGATCGAAACCTATGGCCGCGATGCCTGGAAGGTGAAGACCGCCTTTCTTGGCGGCGAAATGGGCGACTGGATGGCCAAGCGCCGCCGGATCGAGGCCGATTATGGCGTGTCAACCTGGGCGGCCTATGCTACCGCGGATCTCGGTTTGGTGGCCTATGAAGATGGGGGCGAGGGCTATGTCGTGCATCCGGATTGCGTGGTGCAGATCTGCGATCCGGTCAGCGGCGAACAGCTGCCTCAGGGCGCGCGGGGCGAGATCGTTGTGACCGCACGACACGCAACCTGGCCGATGATCCGGTTTGGCACCGGCGACAGCGCCTATGCGCTGGACAGCAACGCGGATGGCAGTGTCAGCCGCCTGTCGGCGTTGCAGGGTCGGGTCGGAGCGGCGGTGAAGGTGCGCGAGATCTTCGTCTATCCGCGCGTGGTCGAGGAGGTTGTCATCGCCACGCCGGGTGCCAAGGCGGCTCAAGCCATCGTGACCCGCGAGAACGACCGCGACACGGTCCGCCTGTCCCTAGTGCTGGAAGAGTGCGCGGACGAGCAAGCCGGCCGTGAGGCCGCCAACGAAGCGTTTAAGTTGCATGCCCGCATTCGCGCCGACGACGTCGCTGTTGTTCAGTCGCTGCCGGAAAACGCTCCACTAATCGTCAACCAGAAGGATGGTTGATGGCGCAGACTTCGCCATACAGGACTGTAATGTTAAAGCTCAAGGCTGGCTCAGCACTAAGACCTGATCAGGGCGTAAATGTGACACAGGTTTTCATATGCGGAGAACCACCCGATGTCGGGGACAGCAGTCGTGGCAGGTGACGCGATGCGAGTTGTAACATCAGAAGAAACATGTCGCGTTCGGTGTCCTGCCCGTGGTGTGCCCCTATCGGGTGGTCCGGTTTGATTGTTAGTGCATCGCGGGCCTCTGGTCTATCGGGACGATGCTTTCCGGCGCGGGTGGGCGGTAGCCCAGAGCGCTGTGCGGCCTGACCGTGTTGTAGTGAACTCGCCATTGCTCGATCAGGATCTGGGCCTCCCGCAGGCTATAGAACAGCTCTCCGTTGAGGAGTTCATCGCGGAACCGAGCGTTGAAGCTTTCGCAGTATCCATTCTCCCAAGGTGACCCTGGTTCGATGTAGGCCGTCTTGGCACCGACCGCCGCGATCCAGTCGCGCACCTTCTGGGCAATGAACTCGGGGCCATTGTCGGATCTGATGTATTCCGGCGGACCGCGCAGGATGAACAGGTCCGTCAGCGCATCCAGCACGTCAGTTGAGTTGAGTTTGCGATCGACGCGGATCATGAGCGCCTCCCTGGTGTATTCGTCGATGATGTTGAGCGTCCGGTAGACCCGACCATCAGCTGTGCGATCCTGGACGAAGTCGTAGGACCAAACGTGGTTTGGCCGTTCGGGCCGCAAACGCACGCACGACCCTTCATTCAGCCAGAGCCGTCCCTTTTTCTTCTGCTTTTGTGGGACCTTCAGCCCTTCACGTCGCCAGATGCGCTCCACGCGCTTGTGGTTCACATGCCAGCCCGCGTTGTTCAACAGACCGGTGACCATCCGATATCCATAGCGCCCGTACTGGTCAGCCAGATCGATGATGTCGTCGGTCAGGCGTTCTTCATCGGCCCGACCCTGGGGCACCTTGCGCTGCGTGGATCGGTGCTGCCCGAGCGTGCGGCAGGCGCGGCGTTCCGATACGCCAAGCTCCCGCCGCACATGGTCGATGCATTTCCTGCGACGCGAAGGGCTTAGAAGTTTCCCCGTGCCGCCTCGGTCAGAATGAGCTTGTCCAAGGTCAGGTCAGACACCGCCCGCCGAAGCCGCTGGTTCTCTTTCTCCAGTTCCTTCAGCCGAGTGAGCTGAGATCGCTGCATCCCGCCATACAGCTTACGCCATCGATAGAACGTCTGCTGCGTCACGCCGATCTGGCGCACCGCTTCGGCAATTGTCGACCCTTGTCCCTGCAGCACTTCAACCTGCCGAAGCTTCGATACAATTTCTTCGGGCTTCTCTCGTTTCCCAGCCATCGCTGATCCTCCAATTCGCGGGACAAATCTATCCCAGTTGGCGGACCACTTTCAGGGGGCTATTCCAATTGTGGACCTCACGTCGCGATGGTCCAATAGCAATGGAGGCGTTCGCTGAATGGTAGGCTTTATACAAGCGCCGCTGTTTGTCCCCGCGTCACGGCCCACGCTATTTCCCAAAGCAGTGCTTTCGCGTCCAGACGCGGTAATCCTTGATCTTGAGGACGCCGTGGCGGAACATCACAAGGAGGTCGCGCGGGCGAACATTGACTGCGATTTCACCAGTCTTCCGGTCATCGTCCGGATAAACGGCAGAGGCACGAAATGGCACGAGGCCGATATTGCCGCAGTGAGCAACTTGCGTGGAGTGGCAGTCATGCTGCCCAAATCGGAGTATCCCGAGGAAGTGGCAGGCGTTGTTTCCAAATTGAACGGCAATCCACTAATAGCACTTATCGAGACGGCGCGGGGTGTGGCGCAGGCTCGCGCCATTGCGGCGCAGAAAGGGGTGGCTCGTCTCGCATTCGGGTCGATCGATTTCTGCGCTGATATGGGGTGCGGACACCTGCGCGAAGTCCTCTTGCCGGCAAGGTCCGAGTTGGTTCTGGCATCGCGTCTTGCCGGAATCATGGCGCCAATCGATGGAGTAACGATGCAGTTGAATGATAGAGCACTTGCCTATGACGACGCAGCGCACGCGCGCAATCTTGGTATGACCGGAAAGCTCTGTATTCATCCGAGCCAAATCGCGGAAGTAAAACGCGCATTCGCGCCAACAGAGTCAGAAATTGACTGGGCGCATCGGGTAATAGCTACCGGCGATGGTGCTGTCTCTATTGACGGTATCATGGTGGACGAGCCTGCGCGCGCCCGGGCCCGAACCGTTCTTGCGACCGTGGAGCGGAGATAATGTTATCGTCGAAGCTTACAAAAAGGATATGGCTAGAATAAATACGCCATGTTGTAAGCAGCCAACAAGGATAGCAAGGAGGATTTGCTATGGAAGCAGCGAGCATGCAGAGAGGAATGTCAAGGGCTGGGTATATGAATTCATCTGAACCGCGCTCTTTTCTTGGGCACCGCAGGAGTACACCAGAGAGAGTCAGTGATGTACCGAGCTCCTCGCGATTTTCACCTGTAGGCGATTGGATGTGCCATTCGGGGGTGGGAGAGCTTCTCAGCGAAATCTCGGGTCCGACCGCGCTCAATGATCCAGATAGACAGAAAACCATTAAACATGCGATGTAAATATGAAATATAAATTACTTATCAGACTCCGATCAGGGCAAAAAATCGATCGTTCTTGAACTTAGGACCTGTTATCTTAAGAATAACATCAGAGTGCTATATTTCATGCCTTCAACGAGAGCCTCGTTCTCTCTGTGGGCATGGCGATGGGCGGAGAATCATCAATTCAATCCTGTTTGTATTTGACATATGAGCGTTCCAGGTAAGTCGAGGCCCATCTCGGTGCCTAACATCATCGCGCGCAAGGGTGGAGCGCCGCTGGTGTGTCTGACGGCATACACGACCCCGGTCGCGAAGCTTTGCGACGCGCATTGCGACATCGTCCTGGTCGGCGACAGCGTCGGCATGGTTCTGCACGGGCTCCCGTCGACGCTCGGCGTGACCATGGAGATGATGGTGTTGCACGGCAAGGCAGCGCGGCGCGGCGTGGAGACAGCGCTGCTGGTCATAGACATGCCGTTCGGTTCCTACGAGGAAACCCCCGAGCAGGCGTTCCGCAACGCGGCGCGGCTGATGGCCGAAACCGGCTGCGCGGCGGTCAAGCTGGAGGGCGGGGAGAGCATGCGCGAAACGATCCGCTTTCTCACCGCGCGCGGCATCCCTGTGATGGGGCACGTGGGGCTGACGCCGCAGGCGGTCAACGCCTTCGGTGGCTACAAGGTGCAGGGACGCGGCGAGGGCGCCGAACGTATCCGGCGCGATGCCCGTGCGGTCGCTGAGGCCGGCGCGTTCGCCGTGGTGCTGGAAAAGGTGACGGAACCCCTTGCCCGCTCGATCACGCAGGAAATTCCCGTGCCGACGATCGGCATCGGCGCGTCGCCGGCCTGCGACGGACAGGTGCTGGTCGTTGACGACATGCTCGGCATGTTCAGCGACTTCCGGCCGAAGTTCGTCAAGCGCTACGCCGAACTGGGGAGTGAAGCGGATGCGGCGATCGAGTCCTACGCCGAGGAGGTGGCCGCGCGGCGGTTTCCGGGCGGGGAGCACGTGTTCGTGGAGGCCGCGCCGGGCGCGTCAGTGGGAGGAAACAGATGAGCGTACCGATCGCCAGAACGGTCGACGAGTTGAAGCGAACCGTGGCCGAGTGGCGCTCCAAAGGAGAGAGCATTGCCGTCGTGCCGACGATGGGGGCGTTGCACGCGGGGCATTTGAGCCTGGTACAGGCGGCGCTGGACACCTCCGACCGGGTGATCGTGACGCTTTTCGTTAACCCGAAGCAGTTCAACAGCGCGGCAGATCTCGCGGCCTATCCGCGCACCGAAAAGGAAGACGCAGCGAAGCTTACGCCGCTCGGCGCGCATCTCCTCTATTGTCCCGACGGTGAAGAGATGTATCCAGCGGGTTTCGCGACGACGGTCTCAGTCTCCGGTGTCAGTGAGGGCCTGTGCGGCGCGTATCGTCCGGGCCATTTCGACGGCGTCGCGACGGTCGTTGCAAAGCTGCTTATGCAGACGGACGCGGATTTCGCCTTCTTCGGCGAGAAGGACTTCCAGCAGTTGCAGGTGGTGCGGCGGCTCGTCGCCGATCTCGACATACCTGTCGCGATCATTGGCTGTCCGACCGTGCGCGAAGAAGATGGGCTAGCGATGTCGTCCAGGAACTTACGTTTATCGGCTAGCGAAAGGGCAATTGCGCCGATTCTCGCCAGACAGCTCTTTCAAGCAGCAGACAAGATTGTTGCAGGCGAGCCTATTGCACAATGTTTAAACCGTGCGCGCTCGTGTATTCTTGCGCAAGGGTTTCAATCTGTCGAATATTTAGAGCTATGCGATGAATATAAACTTATTCCATTGGTAAAAGCTGATCAGCCTACTCGGATACTATCGGCGGTTTGGCTTGGCGGAATAAGGTTAATTGACAATGTCATAGTCACAAAAACGGAGGCATCAAAGTAGAGATAGAATATTTCTTTTATTACATACTTTATTCCTGTATTGGGTTGGGATAATTCTTGGAACCCGCGGGGAGGGATTCAGCAGAGCAAGCTAGTGGAGAGACCGAAATGAAAACCGAACCGCGCGAAAGCATGGAATTCGACGTGGTGATCGTCGGTGCCGGACCGGCCGGTCTTGCCGCCGCGATCCGGTTGAAACAGGCCAATGCCGATCTGTCCGTCGTGGTGCTGGAAAAGGGCGCCGAGGTCGGCGCGCATATCCTGTCGGGCGCAGTCGTCGATCCAGTCGGCATCGACAAGCTCATCACCGACTGGCGCGACGACCCGGATCATCCCTTCAAGACCGAGGTGAAGGACGACCAGTTCCTGTTCCTCGGCCCCGCCGTCTCGATCCGCCTGCCGAATTTCGCCATGCCGCCGCTGATGAACAATCACGGCAACTACATCGTCTCGCTCGGCAATGTCTGCCGCTGGCTGGCGGGCCGGGCGGAGGCGCTCGGCGTCGAGATCTATCCGGGCTTCGCCGCCGCCGAGGTGCTCTATAACGAGGACGGCTTGGTGAAGGGCGTCGCCACCGGCGACATGGGCGTCCAGCGCGACGGCACGCCGGGCCCGATGTATGCCCGCGGCATGGAGCTGCATGGCAAGTACACGCTGATCGGCGAGGGCGTGCGCGGTTCGCTCGCCAAGCAGCTGATCGCCAATTTCAAGCTGGATGCCGAGAGCGACTACGCCAAGTTCGGCATCGGCATCAAGGAACTCTGGGAGGTCAAGCCGGAGAACCACCGCCAGGGGCTGGTGCAGCACTCCTTCGGCTGGCCGCTCGGCATGACGACCGGGGGCGGCTCGTTCCTCTATCACCTGGAGGACAATCTCGTCGCGGTCGGTTTCGTCGTCCATTTGAACTACAAGAACCCGTATCTCTACCCGTTCGAGGAATTCCAGCGCTTCAAGACGCATCCGGCGATCCGCGGCACCTTCGAGGGCGGCAAGCGCATCGCCTACGGCGCGCGCGCCATCACCGAGGGCGGATGGCAGTCGGTGCCGAAGGTTTCCTTCCCGGGCGGCGCTCTGATCGGCTGCTCGGCCGGTTTCCTCAACGTGCCGCGCATCAAGGGCTCGCACAACGCGGTGCTCTCCGGCATCCTCGCCGCCGACAAGGTCGCCGAGGCGCTTGCCGCCGGCAAGGCCAATGACGACGCGCTTGATGCCTACGAGAACGAATGGCGCGGCAGCGAGATCGGCAAGGACCTGAAGCGGGTCCGCAACGTCAAGCCGCTCTGGTCGCGTCTCGGAACCGTGCTCGGCGTCGGCATCGGCGGCATCGACATGTGGATCGCCCAGCTGACCGGCGGCTGGTCGCCGCTCGGCACGTTGAAACACGGCAAGCCGGACTATGCCGCAACCGAAAAGGCGTCGCACTTCAAGCCGATCGCCTATCCCAAGCCCGACGGCGTGCTCACCTTCGACCGCCTGTCCTCGGTGTTCCTGTCGAACACCAACCACGAGGAGGATCAGCCGGTCCATCTCAAGGTCAAGGACGAGAACCTTCAGAAATCTTCGGAATATGTTGATTTCGCAGGACTTTCGGCTCGCTACTGCCCGGCCGGCGTTTACGAGTGGATCGATGCCGACGGCAACTCGGTTCCCGCCGACGCTGACCGCAAGCCGGGCGACAATGTCCGCTTCCAGATCAACGCGCAGAACTGCGTGCACTGCAAGACCTGCGACATCAAGGATCCGAACCAGAACATCAACTGGACGGTGCCGCAGGGCGGCGAGGGGCCGGTTTACAGCGTTATGTGAATGCTCAAGGGAGTAATCGGCGATGTTGATGGACCGGGTCGACAAGAGAAGCGGAATCCCGACGCAATCGCGCCCATCTGACCAGCTTTCCGGCTTGGAGTTATCGCCGTACCGCCGCTTCCCAGCGGCGATGTGGGCGGAACTCCGAGCTGACACGCCGCTAACGCTTTACGAGGATGAGGTCATGCGGCTGCGCTCGCTCGACGACCCGGTTGATCTCGACGAGGTGCGGCGCATCTATCTGTCCATGTCGCGGCTGCTCTATTCGCCTGTCGAGGCCTCGCAAAGCCTGTTCGAGCAGCGCCAGCAGTTCCTCAACATCGACGGGGCGATCAAGACGCCCTTTATCATTGGCATCGCCGGCTCGGTCTCCGTCGGCAAGTCGACCACAGCGCGTTTCCTTAAGGAGTTGCTGGGACGCTGGCCGTCGAGCCCGAAGGTCGATCTAGTCACCACAGACGGCTTTCTGCTGTCCAACGCCGTGTTGGGCGAACAGGGGCTGATGGAGCGCAAGGGTTTTCCCGAGAGCTACGATGTCGGCGCGGTGCTGCGCTTCCTCTCGGCGATCAAGGCAGGTGAACACTCGGTGCGTGCGCCGCTTTATTCGCACATGGTCTATGACGTGCTGCCGGACGAATATGTCACGATTGACCGCCCCGACATCCTGATATTCGAAGGGATCAACGTTCTGCAGGTTCGCGATCTGCCGGAAGACGGCAAGATGGTGCCTTTCGTCTCGGATTATTTCGATTTTTCGATCTATATCGACGCCGACGAGGAGCAGATACACGACTGGTACGTGACCCGCTTCATGCGGCTGCGCCAGACGGCATTCCGCGACCCGAAATCCTTCTTCCATCGCTATTCGGAACTGTCGGAGGACGCCGCGCTCGGCATCGCGGAAGGATTGTGGACCAATATCAACCTGAAGAACCTGAAAGAAAACATCCAGCCGACGCGGCCGCGCGCCGACCTGATCCTCAAGAAGGGCGCGAACCACCTCGTCGAGGAAGTCCTCCTCAGGAAGCTTTAGGTTCGTCCAGTGAATACCGTGCGGGTATCGAACTTGCCGGACCGGTGCAGAAAAATCCCGGGAATAGGGAACGTGATGACAAACTATCGTTTTCCATATCCGGAGCCGCCGGCCAATGGTGCGCTTCTGGAAGTAGCCCCCGGCGTTCTCTGGTTGCGCATGCCGCTGCCATATCGTCTCGATCATATCAACATCTACCTGATCGCGGATGGCGACGGCTGGTGCGTGTTGGATGCGGGTATCCATGACGACCGCACGATCGAATTGTGGAAAGCGCTGCTTGCGGGACCGCTCGCCGGAACCCGATTGACCCGACTGATCGTTACGCACCATCATCCGGACCACATCGGGATGGCAGGCTGGCTGTGTCGCGAAACCGGCGTTCCGCTGGCCACAAGCCAGACCGCCTATCTCGCCTGCGCCAATCTGGCGCTCGATCCGGAATCGGTGAAGAACCGGCAGTTCCACGATTTCTACACCAATCACGGTGTTTCCAACGAAGTTGCCGACCTGATGGGCACCAATGGCCTCAACTACCTGCGGATGGTCTCGGCGCTTCCGAATAGCTTCCTGCGTCTGGTCTCGGGCGATACGCTGTTGGTGGGTAAACGGCGATTTCGGATCTTTACGGGCGACGGGCACGCGCCCGAGCAAGTCATGCTCTATTGCGACGAGGATCGGCTGTTCTTCTGCGCAGATCAGGTGATTGCAAAGATTTCGCCGAATGTCGCCGTCTGGCCGAGCGAGCCCGATGGAGACCCTCTCGGCCATTTCCTGCGAACTGCGCGGGAGATCCGCGACAACGTGCCGGACAACGCTCTCGTCCTGCCCGGCCACCAACTGCCGTTTCGTGGCCTGCATGCGCGTTGTAACGAACTGCTCGAGCATCACGAACGGCGTTGCGATCTGATCCGCGAGGCGACGCTGGATCGGCCCATGACGGCCAATGAACTGGTGCCTGTGATCTTTCATCGCGAACTGGACTTGCACCAATTCGGATTCGCGTTTTCCGAAACGCTCGCGCATATCAATCGCATGCTGCGTCGTGCGGAACTGGCCAAAGTCATTGTCGGTGACGGTGTCGCCCGCTACCGCACAAGCTAACCGTCCCGAATGACCGGGGGGGCGGGTTTGCGGACGCCAACTCGGGGCGAAACCCGGAGCCGGCTGTTAAGTCACTCTCGGTAGTGAAAAGGATTTGCTGTCCATATGAAACTCATTGAAAACAACAATCTGGTCAATTCCCTATGTGAAATCACCAACGCTGCAACTAGCGCGGCTCTGAATGCCGTCATGGCAAGCCTGGCTTCCCGCCATGGCGTCCGGTCTGCCGCCTATCTGGGGGCTGGTATGTCCGGCGCTTCGAATAGAGAACCTTACCTTGCTGTAACCTACTCCCCGAATTGGGTGGAACACTACAAAGACCGGGGCTATGTGAAAATTGATCCCGTCATCCAGACGGGAATGCGCCGGCTGCTGCCGCTGGACTGGGACGAGTTCGGAAAACTGGAAGGGGCGCTCAAGACCTTCTTTGGAGAGGCCGCTGAATTCGGCCTTGGTCGACGCGGTTTGACCATTCCAGTCCATGGTCGACGAGGCGACCGCGCTTTGTTTAGCGTCACATCGGATCTGTCCGAACGGGAATGGGAGCAAGAGAAAATCGAATACATGCGCGACTTCCAACTCCTTGCGGTGCATTTGCATGACAAGGTGCTGGAGCTTGAGGGGGAGCCGGTCTTGCGTGCGAAGCTCACACCACGTGAGCTTGAATGCCTGCAGTGGATATCCGATGGCAAGACAGCCTGGGAATGTTCGGTCATTCTTGGTCTCTCCGAACATACTGTGCGCTGTTATCTTGAGAGCTGCCGCTACAAGCTCAATGCGAGCAGTAACACCCATGCTGTCTCTATCGCTTATCAGACCGGTTTGTTCTCGCAAATCGTGTAAATCCGGCCGTTTGACCGGATAACAAGGCTACCCGTCAGCCGATACTTGGTCTTCCGTTGTGAACACACCAACGGAGACCATAAATGATCATGACTATCGAAAGTATCGACCGGCAAAAGCATCCTGTCCTTATCGATCAGATGTTCCGCATGCGCGCGGAGGTGTTTTCCAGCCGGCTCGGATGGGAGGTGAGCGTCAATGACGGCCGCGAAACCGACCGCTTCGACGACGAAGATCCCCTATATCTTATGTCAGTCAACGACGAAACCGGCGTACTCCGGGGTGCTGTCCGCCTGCTGCCGACAACCGGACCTTACATGCTGCGCGACGTGTTTTCGGTTCTGGTTCCCGGCGGTGCGCCGGAGAGCCCGCTGATCTGGGAAAGCTCGCGCTTCGCCATCAATCCGCGTGTCTTCTCAGTGGCCGAACGAGCGGAAGCCAACCACATCGTTCACAAGACGACCCTGGAGCTGCTCTGCGGCATCGTCGAGGTCTGCCGGAGTGCGGGCATCGACCATGTCGTTTCGGTGTTCGACGCCCGCATGGCAAGGATTTTCCGGGCCGCGGACTGTCCGTATGAGGTCATCGGGACGCCGACGCGCATCGGCAAGACCATGACTTATGCCGGCGTCTTCGAGATGACGGATACGATGCGCAGCCGACTTGGCGCCGTGGGCGATCTTCCTTCGACTGTCCTTGCCGGCCCGTCAAGGCAACCGGAAGAAGGATTAGCGGAACGGCACGTCGCTTGACACGATGATGTTGCAATTCGGTTCGCATGGCTGGTAAGCGGCGACCGGATGGAATATTAAGGCCTCGGGACGGTACGCGCCGTTCCGGGGCTTGGAAACCCCACCACAGCGGTTTGGTGCCGGCCGATGCGGCACCGAGGATCCTCTGGCCAACGGCCGGGGGCCTGTGACGCATGTCCAGGTGCCTCGGTGCTAAAGGTCGCAGGACCGTCTGTGGCGGTTTTCCAACCCCCGGCTTGGGGTCGAGATCTTATCTTGTCGCGGGGGCGCACCGCGGCGCAAGCCGCGGGCCGTGAATGCCGAACCGAGCGTCGATCAGTAGTTTTCAACCTGGTCAGGTCAATGACCGACCGATCGTGACCATCCTCGAAGGGTTGTCAAATGACGAACTCTCGCGCCTCGCGGTTGATGTCATCGTCAAGAATCGCCGGCTTGTCGATCATGCGCAATCGCTGTTCGAGCAGCTCGAGAAGCCGACTTCGAGGGGCTGCGATAACGAAGATCTGAGGCACAGCTACCGTCTAGCGTTGCTCGAGTTGAAGCTGTATCACGAACTGGTCCGGATCGTCGTCGATACGCTTGGCCACGTGCCGGAGGTGCCGCCGGACTCCGGGCTTCACTGACTGTCTTCAGTTCCATAACGAAACTTATGCGGCATGTGCCACCTGATCCGTACGTGCTCAGATCAAGCCTAACCGGGTAGCGATTGTTGCAGCCTGGCGACTATTGCCGGCGTCAAGTTTCCGTGTCGCCTCGTCGAGATAGGATCGCACTGATCTGTAGCCAATCCCGAGCGTATCCGCGATATCCGGCATGGACATGCCGTCTGCGAACCATCGCAGGCATTCCGCCTCTCGCGGTGACAATCGAATGTCCGACGCCAATTCTGCGTCACGCGTTGCGGATCCCAGGCGAGAATGAACGAACGCCACAGCGATCGCGGCGGTCACGGGGTCCGGTTCCTCATCAATACACACGCTCGGTTTGTCTGAAGCAAGGGTGAAGACCATGCGGTCCTTGAAGCCGACCGGAACCGAGACGGACAAGCCCGATCGTATGCCAAACCGTTCCGCATCCTTGAAGAACTGTGTCACGTCCCTCCGACCAAGCCGCCTTGCCTCTTCGGCCGACCACAGAAAGATCGGCGGACCGTGCTTCGCCGTCGTAACCACGGGGTCAACCCGAAGATAATTCATTTGAACGTATCGGTCCTGCCATTCCTGGGGATAGTTCGATACGGCGAAGCTCTCCTGCCCCCGAAGGTTCAGATACGCAAAGAACTCGAACCCGGCATCTTCGGCAAAATTGCGCAACACTCGACGCGCCGCCCGCTCCTCGAGCGGCAGCGAAAGCGTATCGATCAAATGCAAAAGTAGCTCGTTCAATATGATCAAAATCCGACATTGTAAGGTGCTGCGAACACAGCCTCCGTGACGCGTTGAGACGAGGACCTCCGACCTCAAGCTCATGGATATGCCTTCGGAAACACGATGTCCTGATCCACCAGGACGTTGAAAGGGTAGCCCGGCCGAATTTCGAGGGTCGGCTGGACGTTGAGATTTCTCGATACGGTTTGCTCCGAAATCTGGCCAAACGTCTCGGCGAATGATCTGCGGGCGGCGTCCGGGGGGCTGTTGCCATTCAAAGAATTGCCCTGATCCTTGGGAAGCAGCATTTCCGTGCCGGCGCCAATCAACGCCACCAGGATCGCAGAGCCGAATGTCTGCAGATAGTGATTGTCGACCTTGTCCCGGAAGCCGCCATACCCGGCGGCATCGGTGCCAGCCATGCCGCCGATCCGCAGGGTCGATCCGTTCGGGAAGATGATGTCGGTCCAGATGACCAGCACGCGGTTCTGCCCAAACGAGACCTCGGAATCGTAGCGGCCGAAGAGCTTCGCGCCTTGCGGGATGAGAAGCCGGTGCCCGGTCGCGCTGTCATAGACGTTCTGCGAGACCTGTGCGGTGATGCGCCCGGGAAGGTCGGAATTGATGCCGGTCACCAGCGTGGCCGGGATGACCGATCCGCGCTTGAGCTCAAACGGCGACATCTGCGGCACGACCGAATTTGGCAGATAGCCGAGATCGGCGATGTCCTGATTGAAGAATTCCTGTTTTGCCGCCTGGCCGTTCGGATCGGCGTTTTGTTGGCCGATCCCCGCCTGGAGGGCGACGCTGTAAAGATCCAGGGCGCTTGTCCCGCGATTAATAGCGGAACCTGGCTGCGGGACTGCCGCCGGCGTCGTGTCGCTGCCGGTCTCAAGTCCTTGCAGGTTGATGGCGATCGGCGAGTTCGCAGCCGCCTCATCCGCCTGGATGCTTGCCATCTGCTGGCGGTTATATTCGCGCAGCATCTGCTCGTCGAATTCGCGCTGCAACCTCGCCCGCCAGACCTCCTCGGGTTCAAGCGCCGGTGCCTGCGGCGGGGCCGCGGCTTCCTCTTCGTTTCTCTCGAAGGGATTGCGGGCCGGGTCAGGATCGGCGGTAGGCACCGGTTGCAGCTGCACGGCCGGTTGCGGCTCGCCGATGATCCCGTCGGGCACACCCTGCTTGAGCCGCTCCGCATCATTGGAAGCCGGCTGCGCCGAGGACGGCTCGATCTGGCCGTCGCCGAAGCGCAGGCCGCGAGACGACAGACCGTAAAAGATCACGGCGAAGAAGATGACCACGAGCGCGATCGCCAGGATGATGGGGACACGGTTCAGCCGCCTGATCTTCGGCCCCTCAGATGATCCGCCAAGTTTGAGCGATTCCGTCATATCGCCTCACCCGGTCCACGCTGCATCACCGAGAGCGGGCTGGCGGGTGTCGCACCCTCGGCGGTGAGCGTGTACATGCGCGTCAACTCGGCCTTCCGGGTCGAGAGCCGCACAAGCACCCCTCCTTCGAACGGATCGGCGACATAGGCGAGCGGTTCCGTGATCGCCTCTCCCGTCTCCTGGTCGGTGACCACGGCATAGCCCCAGCTTCTAAGCGACGCTTCGAGCGCGGCGCCGAACACGGATCCGTCGGAGAGCAACGCGATCGTCGTACTGCCCGGCCCGATCTGTTCGGCCAGCTTGGCCACCATGTCTTCACTGATCGCGCCGGCGCTCTCTGGCGTCAGCTCGGCCGTGACCTCGCTGGTGGTGAGACCCGCACCGCTCATGGTCTGGCACGCAGCGAGCGTGCTAAGCCCTGCCACAAGGACCATCGAGCGGAAGTAAGAACGAACCTTGGTCATCCTGACTACCCTCCCCGCCTGATGGTGATTTTCTGCCGGCGCATTCCGACACCAGACACGAGGATCGCGCGGTCGATGTTGAAATCGACGACCATCATCGAGCCGTTCATACGGTAGTTGACGATCCGGTTCTCGCCACCGGACACAACGAACAGCACCGGGGCGTCCTGTCCAGCCAGTGACGAAGGAAACTGGATGTAGGTCTTCGTCCCGTCGCTATAGATCCGCGTCGGCCGCCAGCGCGCCGATCCGCTCATATGAAAGCCAAAATCCAGTTGCTCGGCCGGCACCCCTGCCCCCGGCACGACGCTCGCCTCGATGCGGGCGTTGATCTCGGCAAAACGGGCATTGATGTCCTCGGGATATTCGAACCCGACCCGCGCCATGTAATCGCGATGATGGGATTTGAGCTGGATATGATAGGTCCGCCGCGATGTGGTGACGACCATCGAGGTCACGAGGCCCGCCTCGGACGGCTTGACGATCAGGTGGACGGCCTGGGCATTCGGTGCGCCCGATGTCGCCGGCTCGACCTTCCAGCGCACCGTGTCGCCGAGCAGGACGTCACGGACGATCTCGCCTAGCTGCAATTCGATGTCGCAGACCTGTAGCGGCGAGCAGACCACCGAAGGCTGGATTTCTCCGAACAGGAAGATCACCTTGCCATCGGGACCGCGCGCGACGACGCCCGGCCCGTGCTGCCATTGCGCCGAAAGCTCAGTGCCCCGGGTTTCGTTTCCGCTCAATTGCTGCGCGGAGCTTGGCGAAGCATCCAGCGCCGCCAAGAGGGCTGCGCACAGGATGGGTCCGCGGTTCGTGTTCTTCTTCATTCAATTCCCTCCGCGGCACTCACAATTGCGCCGTCCAGTCAAAATCCTTCAGGTAAAGGCCGATCGCGTTGAGGCGGATGACCGCCTCGTCCTGGGGCGGCGTCAGGGTCACCGTCGCAATGCCGCGGAACCGCCTCGTGGCGATTTCCCTGCCCTGCCGGTCACGCTCATATTCCGTCCAGTCGATCTGGTAGCTCTGGTTGGAGAGCGGAATGATATTGTTGACCTCGATCGCCACCGTCTTCTCACGCGCGCGGTCAAAGGGTGAGTTGCTCCGGAACCAGGCATTGACCTTCTCGGTTGCCGGGTCCGACGATCTGAGATGCGCGTAGGCGCGGTCGATATATTGCTTCTGGACGACGGTATCGGGTGTGACTGAGCGGAAGTTCGTGACGAAGCTGCCGAGCGTCGCACGCACCACGCGCGGATCGGCATATTCGATCTGTTGCGGATATCCGGCCGTTGCGGCCGTTCCCAGCTTGTCGACTTCCACAATATAGGGGACGAGCTTGACCTGTGTGCTCTGATAGAGCGCATAGGAGAAGCCGATCACCGCCATGAGCATGCCGGTAATGCCGACGATGCGCCAGGCGGAGGCTGCTTTCACGTAGGAACCGTAGCGTTCGTTCCACTCCATCCGCGCCGCGATATAGGGATTATCAATCGTTGGTGTCCGGGCCATGCCTCACCTCAAGCCTTATCGTCGCTCGAGGGGCGGCGTGCCGGCCGGCCCTGAGACTGATCGAGTTTTGCGTTGGCGAGCCCAAGCGTGGATGCGCCCCATGTTCCCGGCACACCGATCGCCTTGTCGCGCGCTGCCGATGCGGCCGCGCCACCGGCGGCGCCGACACCCGTCGCCATCCCCTTGAGCGCCGCGGCACCGAATGAACTGCCCGAGGCCCTGGCGTCGGAGAAGGCCGCGCCCCCTGCCCTTGCACCGCCCACCGCGAGCGCGGCGCCGCCGGCGGCAAAGCTCGCGGCCTGACCGCCATGGCGGATGACCTCCATGCCACCGGTGACCGAGACGCCCTGCACCATCCCCTGAATGATATTGGGCACATACATGGCGATGACGAAGACAATGACCGAGATTCCGGCGATGGCGAGGGTCGCCAGAAACTCGTCCCCGCCCGATGGTGCATTGGCAAGATCGATCAGGACCTCGGAGCCGATGCGGGCGATCATCACCAGCGCCATCAGTTTCATCCCGACCGAGAAGGCGTAGACGAGATACCGGACGGAGAAATCCTTGGTGAACGAGCTGCCCCCAAGCCCCAGCATGATCATGCCGGCGAGCAGGCCCACATACATCTCCGCCATGACGGCAACGAAGATCGCTGCGACCAGGCTGAACGACACCACCACGATCACCATGGCAAACACGACGGCGATCGCCAGCGCGTTGTCCTCGAAGAGCCCGAACTGAGCCTTCGATGACAACGCGCTCGCGACCTGCAGCCCGGCATTGAACACATTCGCAGGCGAGGCCGAGCCGCCGCCCGCCCCGATCTGGAACAGGCTGTCGACCACGGCCTTGGTCAGGTCCGGACCCTGCTCGAGGATGAAAACGAACAGACCGATGAACATGATGCGCCGCACCAGCTCGGCGAACCAGGTATCGAGCGATGCGGCGGCGATCGCAAGCCAGACTGCCGCGATCCCGACCTCGATGCCAGCGAGGATCCAGAACAGCGACCGCGCTGCATTGAGGATCGTCGTCTGCCAGCCCTGAGCCGCGTCGGCGATCTCGTTCTCAAGCGTCGTCAGCAACGATCCGTCCTGCGCCAGCGCGGGACCAGCAAAGGCAAGGAAGGCGACTGTAAGAAGGGCAACTCTAGTTGTCGGCCGCGCCATCGGCTCCTCCGTTCCCCTGCCCCGCCGGCGCATTCCAACGCGGTTTCATTTCCTGTCCCGACGTTGTGTCGAATTTCTGAGGCACCGTCGCCGGCGATGCTGTCTGGCCGATATCGTCAGACGGACGGATGGCGACCCAGACGGAGACGGCGGCGATCACAACCACAGTGACGGTCGCAACGATGATCAAGGTCCTGCTCACCAGCGTGGCTCCATGGTCTGGCCGCCAGAGGTCGAAGGTGCGGTCGAGTTGAAAAACTCCTCCCGGCGGTTTTGTGCGAGGTCCCTGGCCGCCTGTTCAGACTGATACCAGGTGCCCATCATCGTCACCTGCTGGGAGACGAGTCCACGCAGCTTCTGCGCCTGGGCGACCTGCTGCGCCGCGATCTCGTGGCCGACCTGCAGCGCCTGCATCTGGCCCACAGAACTCTCGGACATTGACCGCAACTGGTTCATCGTTGCTTCTTCCGAACCGAATTGTTCGGCCGTCAGACCGGCCGCACGCAAGGTCGACGCGATCGTGTCGCGATTGGTGTCCGACCAGTCCTGATAGCTCGACGAGAAGGTCTGGCCATTCGCGAGGCCCGATTTGAAATCGGCGAAACTCTGGAAGCGCTGCCGCAGCACGTCATCGACATTGCCCATCGAAAACGCGATCCCCTGGCCCTGATTGACCAGGCTTTGCAGCCGCATCAGATCGCTTTCGACCTGACCCCAGATATGATTGGGCAGGGTCAGCGTGTTCTGCAGCATGTTCTCGTAGATCTTGAGCTGGTTCTGGATTTGCTCCGCCAGCTGAGTGATCTGCGTGATCTGGTTCTGCACTTGCTCAGCCGACGATCCGACCAGACTGACAAGCTCGGTGTTGTTGAGGATCTGCGTCCATTCGGTCGCACCGCCGAGTCCACCAACGCTGGCCTGTGCATTCGAGAACGTCGAGACCGACATCAATGCTGCGATTGCGAATCTAGCTTTGCGTGAGAATGCGTTTGGCATCATCCACTCCCCTTTCTTCGAGCCAATGGCGCGGCCATTCGGCACCGTGCGATTGCCGGAGCTCGTCAATGCGTTTCAAATTGTCCTTGGACGACGCTGCGACGAAGGCGAGCGCCACCGGGCCAAGCGCCATATCGAACAGCCGCCGGCCTTCCGGTGACGCGACGTAGTATTCGCGCTTTGGAATGGCGGTCGCGACGATCTCGATCTGCCGCTCGTTGAACCCGATGCGCTCGTAGAATTCCCGTGTGCCGGGCTCCCGGGCGGCGCCATTCGGCAGGCAGATCTTGGTCGGGCAGCTTTCCTTCAGGACGTCGATGATGCCGGACTGCTCGGCATCCGAGATCGACTGGGTGGCCATGATGACGGCGCAGTTCGCCTTGCGCAGCACCTTCAGCCATTCCCTGATCTTGTCGCGGAACATCGGATGCCCCAGCATCAGCCAAGCTTCATCGAGAATGATCAGGCTCGGCGCGCCGGTGAGACGCTTTTCGATCCTCCGGAACAGATAAAGGAGGACCGGCACGAGATTGCGCTCCCCCATATTCATGAGTTCCTCGACCTCGAAGGTCTGGAACGTCTCGAGCCGCAGTCCATCCTCTTCGGCATCGAGAAGTTGCCCGATCGGGCCGTCGACCGTGTAGTGCTGTAGCGCGTCCTTGATCTCGCGCAGCTGCACACCGCTGACGAAATCCGAAAGAGACCGTCCCCGTGCCGAACCCATCAGCCCGATCTGACGCGCGATCGCATTGCGATGATCCGGGGTAATCGAAACGCCCTGAATTGCGATCAGCGTCTCGACCCATTCGCTCGCCCAGGCGCGGTCCGCTTCGGACGTCAGGTCCGCAAGCGGACAGAAGGCAAGAGCTTCTTCCCCCTCCCCTGCCCCGATCTCGTAATGGTCGCCTCCGGCCGCAGTCGTGAGCGGGTAGAGCGACTTGCCCTTGTCGAATGCAAAGATCTGGGCGTGCTCATAGCGCCGGAACTGCGCTGCAATCAGTGCCAACAGCGTCGACTTGCCCGACCCCGTCGGTCCGAAGATCAGTGTGTGGCCGACATCGTCGACATGTAGGTTCAGCCGGAAAGGAGAACTGCCGCTGGCGACCTGCATCAGTGGCGGAGCATTGGGAGGATAGAACGGGCAAGGCGCGGTCGCGCTGCCGGCCCACACGGAATTGACGGGAATGAGGTCGGCGAGGTTGCGGGTATTGATCAGGGGTTCGCGGACATTCGCATACCAGTTGCCCGGCAGGCTGCCGAGATAGGCTTCGGTGGCGTTGAGCGTCTCGATGCGGGAGCCAAAACCCTCGGCCTGGATCAGACGCCGGACGGCTTCGGCCTGGTCCTGCAGCCGGGCATCATCGATATCGAACATGACGATGACCGGCGTGTAATAGCCATAGGCCACCAATTGCGACGAGGCTTCGGCAATTGCATCTTCCGTTTCGGCAACCATGGTCAGCGCGTCCTGGTCGACCGCACGGCTCTGAGTCTGGAAGAGCTGGTCGAAGAAGGGCCTGACCTTTTGCTGCCATTTCTTTCGGGTGCGCTCGAGCTTTTGCCGCGCCTCTTGGTCATCAAGGAAGACGAACCGGCTCGACCAGCGATAGGTCAGCGGCATCAGGTCGAGCGTGTTGAGGATCCCCGGCCAGCTCTCGGCCGGGAACCCGTCGATCCCGACGACGGCGAGGAACCGTCCATCGACCATGGGTGACAGGCCGTGGTGAAACTCGGCCGTTGCCAGCCAGTCCAGATACATCGGGATCGCCGGAAGGCGGACCGGATGGCTCTCGCCGACGATGCAGAAGCGAATGAACTGGAAGAGCTCGTCATAGCGGGCTTCGTGTCCGGAATCTGGGTCGGTCACAGTGCGCGTCACCATGCGGCGGATCGACAACACGTTGCCGAGATATTGCTCGACCTCGCGGATCGAGGTCTTGAACGAGGTCAGCACGCTATCGGCGTAGGTTTCGGTCCGGCTCGCCTCGTCTGAATAGACATAGCGCGCCATGGCCGAACGCCGGGGCTCCGGCGGCCGATAGGTCAGGATCAGGGCGTGCTGGCTCTCGTAGTGTCCCCTCTCCGCCATGAAATGCGCACGCCGCTGCTCGTCGATCGCGCGGGTGACGGGATCGGGAAAGTGGCAGGCCTCGCGCGCGGGATATGCTGTGGTCGGCACGCGAACCGCCTCGACCTGGATCATCCAGCCCGATCCCAGCCGTCCTAGGATGGCGTTGATCTGGCGCGACACCTCGTTGCGCTCGATATTGGTCGAGCTCTCGCTGTCCGGCCCCGCGAAATACCAGCCCGCCATCAGCGAGCCGTCCTTCAACAGGATCACGCCATCATCGACCAGGCCCGCATAGGGCAGCAGGTCGGAGAATGACGGTTTGGTATCCCGGAACTGACGAAGCGCGACCATGACGGCTCAGTACCTCCGCCAGGGCGACGAGGTCGGCCGGTAGCTCGGCCGGTAACCGATATGGCGCAGATAGACCTGCCGCATCATCGGATCGGCCTTTGCCATGATGCGCAGGACCCCGACCACGGCGATCCAGATGGCGAGCCCCAGGAGCACCGAGTACCAGGTCAGAACCACGAACATCAGGATGACCGTCGCCAATCCCGTAAGAAGCACGAGTTCACGATCAGCGCCCATCAGATGATTGGGCCGGGACAGGGCGCGGTGAATACGCGAATGAGCGAGGGGAGCGACGGATTCAGCCATCACTCCCCTCCCCCGCCGCACTCAGGTCCGCCTGACCAGGGAGGGCAATCGTGGCACCCGAGGCGCCGAACAAGCCGACAATCTGTGTCGCGCCGAGCAGGATGCCGGCGACGAGCACCACATACATCAGACGACGCGCGAAATCGTTGAGCTCGCCGCCGAAGATCAGCATGCCGCCGGCGACTGCCACCGCGGCGAGCGCGATGAAGCCAGCCACCGGTCCGGTGATGGATTCCTGGATCTGCTGCAGCGGTCCTTCCCAGGGCAGGCCGCCGCCCGAACTGGCGAGCGCCGGTGTGGCAACTGCCACCAACAGCACGACAAGTGAAAATCTCAGGATCGGGTTACGCTGGAAATTATGCGGCATGGCTGTCCTCGTCGATTTGGGAATGATGATCGGTCTCGTAGCGGTCGCCCGCGTACTGGTGGACGCGGACGACATCGCGCACGCGCCGTCCGGTCGCGGTCCGTTCGATGGAAATGACGAGGTCTACGGCCTCCCCTATGACTTCACGCATCGGCTGCTGGCTGACCTCGGCCGTCAGCTGCTCGAGCCGACGCAAGGCGGAATGAGCCGTGTTGGCGTGGATCGTGGTGATGCCGCCCGGATGGCCGGTGTTCCACGCCTTGAGCAGGGTGAGCGCGGCGCCGTCGCGGACCTCGCCGACAATGATGCGATCGGGCCGCAAACGCATGGTGCTCTTGAGAAGCCGCGCCATGTCGACGGTATCGGATGTGTGCAAGGCCACGGCGTTCTCGGCTGCACATTGGATCTCGGCCGTATCCTCGAGGATGAGCAGACGGTGCGCCGGCGTATCGTTGACGATCTCGGCGATGACCGCGTTTGCGAGCGTGGTTTTGCCCGACCCCGTGCCGCCCGACACGACAATGTTGAGGCGATCGCGAACCGCTTGCCGGACGATCGAGGCCTGCAGTTTCGTCATCACGCCGGCGGTCACATAGTCGGCCAAGGGAATGAGCCGTGAGGCCCGGCGGCGGATTGTGAAGCTCGGAGCGCTGACCACTGGCGGCAGAAGTCCCTCGAAGCGGTGCCCGCCGATCGGCAGTTCCCCTGAGATGATCGGCCTGTCTTCGTCAGCCTCGGTCTGCAGCGCATGGGCGACGCTACCGATGATGATCTCGGCCGCACCTGGTGCCAGCTCCCCGATGCCTTCGATCCCCTCCCCCAACCGTTCCACGAACAAGCGGCCATCCGGGTTAAGCATCACCTCGACGACGTCGGCATCCTCAAGCGCAGCACAAATAACCTCGCCGAGGGCATCACGCAGTTTGCGAACCAGCCGGGCATGGGAAGACGAGGAGCTCATTGGCGAACTCCATT
>NZ_JBDWLR010000105.1:0-10328 GCF_039973035.1 Sedimentitalea sp. | reverse complement strand
AAAACATGGCGCAAACTTCACATCGGGCTTGACCCAGACACCGGTGAGATCGTCGCATCTGAACTTACAACAGAACACGTCGGCGACGAAACGGCGCTTCCGGGTTTGTTGTCGAAAGCGGACGCTGACGTCGCGCGTTTTCTCGCGGACGGTGCCTACGATGGTCAGGGTGTTTATGACTGTTTGGCCGCCAAATATGGAGCCGATATCGCGCTCATCGTTCCGCCGCCCAAAAATGCTGTGCTCGGAGGCAATCCTCAGCGCGACAAGCACATTGGCTACATTGGCGAGCATGGCAGAATGAAGTGGCAAACTGACATCGGGTACACTCAAAGATCGCTCATTGAAGCTCAGATCGGACGATGGAAAGAAGTCATTGGCGAAAGTCTCCAAGCGCGGGACTTTGACAACCAGGTTTGCGAAATCAGCATCGGAACAAAGGTGCTCAATCGTATGACTGAACTTGGTCGGGCAAAGTATGAGCGCGTTGTCTGAACGCGGCGGGAAAGAGCAAGTTTCGACCACAATCAGACCCGTGCAACACGGTTGTTTGCATCGACACTTCTGGGCGTTGATAGTCGGGGCCAACAGCACAGCCCGCAACGAACAGACCCATAACCAGGAAAAGGGGTTTCATTGCTCAACTGCCTTCCGAGTGTGGAACATTTGCGTGGTCCTGACGACGGCGACATAGAACACCGGCACCATCACGATCCCGATAACCGCGGAAAAGATGATGCCGCCGAGCATACCTGTCCCGATCGATTGCTGTGCATTCGCACCTGCGCCGGTGGCCAGAACCAAGGGCATGATGCCAAAGCCGAACGCCAGAGACGTCATGAGGATTGGGCGCAGGCGCTGGCGGGCTGCTGTGGTCGTCGCCTCAAGCAATGTTTTGCCTTGTGATCGCAAGGTTTCCGCAAACTCGACAATCAGGATGGCGTTTCTTGCGGCAAGACCAATTGTGGTCAGCAATCCTACTTTGAAATACACGTCATTTGTTTGTCCGAAGTACCATGTTGTCGCCAATGCGCCCAGGATGCCCACCGGGACCGAGAGCATGACGGCAAAGGGAATTGCCCAGCTTTCATACAGAGCCGCGAGGCATAGAAAGACGACCAGCGCCGAAATTGTGTAGAGAACGGCCTCCTGATCCCCGGACAACCTCTCTTGATAACTCAGACCAGTCCAGGCGGCGGCATAGGAGCCATCCAGATTGTCGGTGAGTTGTTCCATCATCTCCATTGCATCGCCCGAACTGACGCCCGCAGCGCCTTCACCGGAGATCTCCAAGGCACGGGTTCCGCCATATCGGGACAGCTTGGGCGTAATCGTTTCCCAGCTACGCGTCACGAAGGATGAGAGCGGAACCATTTCGGAATTGTCATTTCTGACATACCACTGCTCGACATCCTCGGGCTGCATGCGCCATTCGGCACCGCCCTGCACAATCACCTCGCGCAAATCATTCCCGAGCGGGAAGTCATTGACATATGATCCTGAAAACACAGTGGACAGCATGGCGTTTACGTCTGAAAGAGACACACCCAAGGCTTCGGCCTTCTGTTGGTCGATTTCCAATTTCAAGGCGGGCTCTGTCGCGGCATCATTACCGCGAAGGTTGGTGACGCTTCCTTCCTGGAGCCCTTGCGCCACCAGTTCATCTGCGGCCGCGCTCAAGGCTTCCTGTCCGCTGCCGGATTGATCGACAAGATACATCGCGAAACCGGACGTAGTTCCCAATCCCTGAATGGCTGGAGGCTGCAGAACAAAGATGCTGCCCAGCCGGGATTGGAAGAACTTCTGATTTGCGCGGATCATCAGATCGGCCGCATCTTGCCCTGGACGGTCCTCATAATCCTTGAGCCGGATGAACAACATCCCGTAGTTTTGTCCGGAACCACTGAAGCTGAACCCGACATTGGCGAATACGCCATCGACGATTTCGGCCTCTTCGGACAGCAAATAGTCCTCGATTTGCGAGATGGTATATTGTGTCTGCTGGACGGTTGATCCTTGGGGGAGTTCGACCATGGCCATCAGAACACCCTGGTCTTCGGTCGGAAGGAAAGATGTGGGCAGACGATTATAGACCCAATACGCACCAAGACCCACAAGTCCCAACACAAGCAGCATGCGAAAAGGCTTCAAGGAAAACCGCCCAACCACGGCGCCATAGCCTCCTGTCATACGGTTAAGACCTGCATTGAACCAGCGCAGCGGAGCCAGGGGCGCCTTGCCGTGGTTCGGCTTGAGCAATTGCGCGCACATCGTCGGTGTGAGGATCAACGCCACAAAAAGGGAGAGCACCATCGCGGAAATGATCGTGACCGAAAACTGCTTGTAAATCACTCCGGTTGATCCGGTCATGAAGGCCATCGGCAGGAATACGGCGGAAAGGACCATTACGATTCCGATCAGAGCGGTCGATATCTCGCCCATGCTCTTTTCCGTCGCGGCGACGGCATCTAGCCCGTCTTCCTCCATCACCCGTTCAACGTTTTCGACAACGACGATCGCGTCATCCACGAGCAGGCCGATGGCGAGTACCAGCGCAAACATCGATAGCGTATTGATGGACATGTCAAACGCCGACAACACGCCGAACGTGCCCAACAGAACTACAGGCACGGCAATCGTCGGGATGATCGTCGCGCGCCAACTCTGCAGGAACACGAAGATGACCAGAAATACGAGCACAATCGCTTCGATCAGCGTATGGTATACCTGTTCGATCGACTCTTCGACAAAAGGCGACGTGTCATATGGGTATTCAACCGTCACCCCTGCAGGTAATGCCGACGACAGGCGATCAACCACTTCGCGAACGGCTTCGGCGGTGTCAACTGCATTGGCACCAGTGGAAAGGTTCACTGCAAACCCCGCCGCTGGATGACCGTTAAACCGACTGACGCTTTCGTAATCCTCCTCAGCCAGTTCAACCGTCGCCACATCTGCAAGATAGATCGCGGAGCCGTCAGCATTGGTTTTCAACAGAATGCGTTGAAAGTCTTCGATTGACCCAAGTTGGGATTGCGCCGACAAGGACACCGTAAACTGCTGGCCTTTTGTAACAGGCTGGGCTCCAAGTTTACCAACGGTGACATTGGTGTTCTGCTCGGCAACGGCCGTGGTTACGTCGGACGCCGTCAGCTGATACTGGTACAACCTTTCCGGGTTCAACCAGATACGCATCGCATATTCTGTACCGAACAGATTTATCGATCCGACACCCTCGGTGCGTTGCACTGCGTCCTCGATGGTACTGCTCAGAATGTCGCCGAGCTCGAGCGAGGAGTAGTTGCCGTCTTCGCTGACCAGTGCCCCGACCATGAGGATGGACGTTGTTGAGCGGGTTACGGAAACTCCGTTATTTGTAACGCTTTCGGGCAGCTTCGACTCCACGAGTTGGAGTTTGTTTTGCACCTGCACCTGCGCCATATCGGGATCAATGGTTTCATCAAAGGTGAGCGAGATACTGGCAGACCCTTCGCTTGAGGAAGACGTCATATAGGTCAGGCCATCCAACCCCGTCAGCCCATCTTCGATAACCGTAGTGACCGAATTTTCGACCGTTGCGGCTGAGGCACCCGTATAGGACGCAGTGATCCGAACTGTCGTCGGAGCGATGTCAGGATACTGCGAGATTGGCAGGCTCGTCATGCTGTATGCGCCGAGTAACATGGTCGCGATGGCAAGCACCCACGCAAAAACGGGGCGATGAATGAAGAATGAAGCCATGAATCAATTCTCCGCGGCGGAAGCGTCGGCATCGCGCGCTATGCCATCTTCATCAATGGTCGCAGCGACAGGTATTACTGACTGACCCGGACGGATGGCGGACAATCCGTCCACGATCAACTGATCTCCGTCGCTCAACCCATCGAGAACGATCCAGGAGTTCTGATAGCTTCCGCATCCTCCAAAGTCACCTGCTGCGCCGTGCTGTCTTCTCCCACGATATACGCAGTCAATTTTCCGGAGTTTGAGCGCGTGGCTACACGCTGCGGTACAAGGTAGGCTTGCATCGTGCCGATACCGAATTTACCACGCACGAACATGCCTGGGATAATTATGTGATGCGGGTTGTCGAACACAAACCGGACCGTCAAGGTCCCAGTTGTCGTGGATACATAGTTGCCGGGTGTCACCATTTTTCCGGTGCCGCGATAAACGTCCCCGTTTTCCAGCGTCAACGTCGCTTGCAGGACGTCATTCTGCTTGATGTTGCCTTCGTGAACACCCTTGCGGACGGACAAAATGTTTGTGCTGGCTTCCATCATGTCGACATAAATCGGATCCGACCTGACGATCGTCGTCAACTCATCCGCCTGACCGGCAGTTACAAGATCGCCGACTGAAACCGTTGCCACATCTGCCCGCCCGGCAATTGGACTCCTCAGCGTCGTCCATGACAATTCCGTCTGCGCATATTCCAGGGCGGCCTTGGTCGACTCGAGCGTTGCCTTGGCTTCGGCAAGGCCGGCGCGGGCGGATTCGACTTCGGCTTGAGTATATCCACGGCCAGACAATTGATCCGCACGATCATATGCGGCTTGCGCAACAGGCAAGTTTGCTTCCGCTGTCGCGACGTTTGCCTGGGCGGAAGCCACAGCGGCACGATATGAAGAATCATCGATCCGGAACAATGGATCACCGACCTCAACCTCTTGGCCTGGCGTGTAAAGGATTTCTTGGATTACGCCGCCCACACGTGGCCGGACTTCGACGTCTTGAAACGCAACAGCACGACCCGGCAAGGTCACGACACGGGGAACCTCTTGTCGTTTGGCTACGACCACGCCCACGTCCATTGAGCGCGCTTCCATTGGACCCGGAGGTGCGCCTTGGGCATTTGCCATTACGCCAATTCCCGTCAGCGCGATAATCGCGCCGGCCATTCTCCAAACGCTGCGTTTCATTTATTTGTTGATCCTTAACGCTCTTGTATTTTTTTGCCTTGTACGTAAACTTTGCGCACTACGCAAGGAATGGACTCATGACACTTTCGTTACGACAGAGACGGCGGCAGGAAACTGAACGCGACATCCAAAAAGCCACGTTGGAACTGGCCATGCAGCATGGCCTCGATAACGTAACCACTGAACAGATCGCCGTTTCCGCCGGGATCAGCACGCGAACGTTTTTCAACTATTTCACAAACAAGGAGGCCGCTGCGATTGGAGTGCCGCCCGGCTTCCGGAAGGAAAACAAAGAGGCCTTGCGTATAGGAGCGACTTCACTTGCTGCAGACCTCAAACTGTTTCTGGACAGGCACATGGAAACATTGGCGCGCGACGAAGCCGTTTTGCGGATGGTCGGAACGGTTCTCCAATCAAATGAAAAGGCGCGAGGCATTCTCGATGGTTTCCTCGTCAAGGAGCGCGATGAGCTCACCGAGTGTCTGGTCAGCCGCGTGAACGATCGTCAGATCGCTTCCGCGCTCGCGAGTTATGCCATTAATGTAATAGAACGGGCTATTTACCTTTGGGAGCACGAAGAAGAATTGTCTCTTGGCGCAGCTTTGGACCTTATCTGGCAAGGTCTGATCGAAGCGTCGCGGCTACTTACGTCCTCATCAGCATAGCCTGAGATGCGTTATTCAGAAACAATGCTCCACTGCTTCAGCACAGCGTCAACTTCATCGCAATTTTCCAACGAGAGTGCCCGTTTCACCCAAGGACCCGCCGGGACTGTTTCCGCAGACACCACTACGCACTTGGTGTTGTCTTCATTCAATCTCAGGGTTTGATCCGCTTCACTAAAAGCGAACTTCTGTCGCGGGTGATCGTTGCATTCCAGCAGAGCAAACTCCGATTTACCAGTGGCGATCAACGCCTGCATGCAGAAGCCTTCGAATGGATATGACGCTACCTGCATGGTATTGGCGTCGTACTCAAAACGCGTGTCATTGCCTTCATAGCTGCGTGGTTCGCCTTCACTGGCGGGTTTGCAAGTATGCGTCTGCATCAGATCAGACCGTCCCGCTCCATAGGTATCGATGCAAAAGCCATACCCGTTCGGTTCGTCAAGGTTTTCGCTTAGAACGATGTACGGAGCTTCTGACGGAACCTTTGGTGCGTCAGCGTTGGCAATGCCAGCCACTCCGAGTAGTGAGATCGTAAATATCGTAAATCGCATAGTTTTTCCTTTGTATAGCTTTGTTACGTCAGGCTATCGGTTACCTGAGTTGACAGTTTATCATCCCCTTTTCCACCGGTTTAGATTTTGGGAACAGGTATCTTTGGCCATCAGTTTCGTGGTGACTTTTCGCCCAACGTCAAGTTGGTGCGCTCTCTGACTGTAGGCGATCAGCGTGAAATCCAGACGAGAAGAACAAAAACGTTGCTATGCTGGCGGGCAAAAAGAGGCCAAGGGACATCGGTAAAGCCGTGGTTGTTCCTCCGATGGCAACGCAGGTTGAAACCGAAAAGGCGATTGCGAATTGTATGGCTCCGAGCAGCGCCGAGCCCATTCCTGCGGCCGTCTCGGTCAGTTCCATCGTAGTCGACATTGCATTGGCCGAAAGCAATCCCACCAAGCCAATCGAAATCCACAAAGGAACGGCGAACACCAACAGAGATTCTGTATGTGACAAGAGCATCAGCAGCAGAGTTGAGATAGCAAAAAGCGGCAACACTGCTTTGAGGATCTGCGCGGGTCGAAAGTGGTTGAGCAAAGCCCGATTTATTTGTCCAAAAATAACCAATGCAACCGCAATGACGGCAAACATGACACCGAAGCCAATTGGACTCAGGCCGAAAAGCCCCTGAAATACCCCAGATGATCCGGTTATAAATGCAAACATGCCGCCCTGTACGAAACCCGAGACAAGCGCCATCGTGACGAACTTGCGCTGCGACAACAACATCGCTGCAGTGCGCAAACCATTGCTGAACGGGCGCACCTTCCGATCGGCTACAGCAAGGGTTTCGGGCAATACTATTAATGTCAGGACAAACGCCACGATACTGATAAGGGCCATGGTAGCGAAGATTGAGCGCCAACCAAACGCCTCGAGCAGGAGGCTGCCCAAGGTTGGCGATGCTATAGGTCCGATTGTCAGCAACATTACAAGTACGGTCATGACTTTTGCCGCCTGCTGTCCTCCATAGAGATCCTTGACCACGGCGCGTCCGACAACCATTCCTGCACTTGCGCCGATTGCCTGTAAGAACCTCAGCGCATTGAACCATCCGATATCGCTAACCAACGGCAGGGTGATCGAAGTAATGGTAAACAGTGCGGTTCCCATCAAGAGTGGGGTCTTGCGTCCGTAGGTATCCGTCAATGGACCAACCAAAAGCTGGCCGAAACACAGCCCAAGAAAGAAGACGGAAAGTGAAAACTCAGCCGCTGCATGAGTCGTCTCCATGGAGGTGGCCAAGTCGCCAAGTCCCGCGAGGTACATATCCGTCGCCAAAGGCGGAAACAGGGACAGTAAGCCCAAAGTCGCCGTGATGGCGACGGCGCGTTTTTGGGTCAGAAAAATATGTGACATTCTCGTTCCAGTGAATAGTAGACGGCGATCTACTTTCACTTTGTGGACGACAGTCTATTATTCAAGGATTATTTGGCCTGCACTGATGAACAGGAGCTGTGCATGAAGAAAGCAACCTCCGGGGGACGTCCCATAAGCACCAAAGCAAGCAGCGATCTAAAAGCTGCTGCCCTACGCCTCATCCGTGAAAGAGGATACGAGAAAGTCTCGATTGCGACGATAGCGAAAGAGGCGGGGGTTGCACGCCAAACACTTTACAATCGTTGGAACACAAAGGCTGACCTCGTTCTTGAGGCTGTGTTCGAGGAAACTCACAACTACGCTGCCGAGCCGGTCCTGGACGACGCCAAGGACTGTCGTACCAGGCTAGAAGAGTTTCTGATCAATGTGTTCGAACATCTGAAAATTGACGGTGATACATTGCGAGCACTTATTGCATCAGCCCAGCACGATGCCACATTCCACGCCTCGTTCCATACAAACTTCGTTCTACCTCGAGAGAAGATGATCACTGCGTTGCTGCATCATGCACAGGAGCGCGGGGAATTTCCGGTAAAGCGAAACCCAGAGATGGTATCGACCTTCATCCATGGCGCTTTCTGGTATCGACTTCTGAATCGCGGAACACTGGACGCCAACTTCGCAAAGGACGTAACAACTGAAGTGTTTGTTTGAGGAGGCGCGCGGGTCGCGCTTTGTTGCGCAAGAGAGGTGTAGGCCAGACTCCCCTTGTCCCCAGACGGAATTATCCCAGTGTGACATAGCAGTTAACTGTAAGACTGCGGCCGTTTTGCAAAATTTTGGCCCTTAATGAGGCTCTTCCTCACTTAGTGTGGCGCAGTGGCAGCATTCTGGCTTGCAGCAGCTCTGCCCCGGCTCGACCGTACATTGCCCGCTTGAGTGTCTTCAGGCGGTTGATCTAGCGTTCCGCTTGTCCGTTGCTCCATGGTAGTTCGATGGCGTTCCGCACCGCATCGATGTCGCGGTGGAGCAGGGAGGCAAAGCGTACGATTGGGACCAGCCCGGTCTCAACTGCGTCGTCTATCCATGGCTCCAACGGTTCAGATTGGGCGCCGCGCAGGATGCCTTTGAACCGCATGGCGAGGCTGCGCATCGTGCAAAACACATCCGACCCATCTTTCAACGCATAGACCTTTCTCGCCTGATCGGCGGTCAAGGACCCACGTGGCTTGATGCAGAGCGCGGCCGCGATGACCGGTGAGATCAGGTGTCCGGTCAGCGGATCTTTGACCGGCTCGAGCTTGGGTGGGACGCGTGGGGCATTTTTCGCCTCGGGCTTCTCGGCCCTGCGCCACGCCCCCAATAGGCGTTCGAGATTTGAACAGCTGCTTGCATAGCCCTTCTCCTTGACGTCGTGAAACAGCTGTCGGCCATGCCGGTGCCCGTCCTTCCAGCGTCGCGCCAGATATTCTTCGAAATACCAGGGCGATGTCGGGGTCGGTGTTGCGCGGCACCGATCCGGTGGTGTTTTGGAAGCCAGCCACTTTGCCACGCTACGACGCTTGAAGCCGATTCGACGTTCGATCTCGCTGTAGGACAGGCCCTCGTTGCGCAGCGCATGGATTGTGGTGAACACCTCTTCGCGTGACCGCCGATGAACCAGACGCGCGCGTTGAAGATGCACCGCCGAGCTGACATTGTCTGCATCCGACAGAAGGGCGCGGCCTGTCATGCGCCCGGACATGTTCATCTGCTCTTCAATGGCCTTACGCAGGTTCTGAACAAGGTGAAACCGATCGGCCACGTGCAGCGCCTGGGGCGCGCCATCGCGCGCGGCGCGGCTATACAATCCGCAGCGGTCGCGGCTTACGATCTCAATGGACGGATGGTTGCGCAGCCATTCGGCACAGCTCTCAACGCTCCGGTCCTCCAGCACGTCGACAACGCAGTGCCGCTCAAGATCGACGATGATCGTGCCATAGCGCGTGCTCTTGCGCCAACTCCAGTCATCGATGCCGACGGCCCGAACTTGTGATGTTTTGGCGTGAATGTCGCGCTTCAGCGCGCGCAGGATCGTGTCGTCGCTCAGCCGGGCGACCGCCCGCAGCGTGACCGACATGCTGCGCAATCAGTGAGACACGAGATGTGCGACGTGCACGAGGGCCCGCGACCGCTGGCGCTTGATCTGAGAAGGTCACCAAACGACAGTGCCAGGAAGTACAGCGCCACCTGCAAACGCGCAAATCCACTATGACAACCTCGCCATGTGCGGGAAAGTCCTGCAACCGCCTTCGACGCCAACCGTGACGGCGTCGTGATCGTGATCCGCAACCAGGACATATCCCACGCTGTGCCAGCGAGCCGGACACGACCCAACTGCCAGCGGTTGTCCGTTCAACCCGTTCAACCGTCACCTCCTTGCTTGGTGCCCAAAGTTTCTTGGCCCGCATAGCTAAACCCCCGTCATTTCGAACGAGAAAACGATAAGAGCGCCACACTAAGTGAGGAAGAGCCGTTAAACGTAAGATTGCGGTGGTTTTGCCCACTCCCACGTGACACCGGACTTAGCCATCGAGATCTGTCTTGCGCTGAAGCTGGTGTTTCATCAGCCACTGCGGCAGGTGCAGGGAATGGTGCGATCTCTGATGCGGCTGCTGGGCCTGTCTCTGCCGGTGCCGGATTTCTCGACCCTTTCACGCCGGGGCAAAGGTCTACACGTCCTGCGACCTTCGCCAGAAGCGAAAGGGCCGATCACGCTGATCGTGGATAGCACCGGTTTGAGTATCCATCGTGGGTCTGGATGGAACGAGACTAAGCATGGGGCGGGAAAGACCCGCAAATCCTGGCGCAAGCTCCATGTCGGGTT
>NZ_JBDWLR010000104.1:0-3149 GCF_039973035.1 Sedimentitalea sp. | reverse complement strand
GACCAAGGATGAAGGTGGCCGTCACACGCCGTTCTTCGCCAACTACCGTCCGCAGTTCTACTTCCGGACCACGGATGTGACCGGCACGGTTGAACTGGCAGAAGGCACCGAGATGGTCATGCCTGGCGACAACGTGTCGTTTGGCGTCGAACTGATCGCCCCGATCGCCATGGAACAAGGCCTCCGCTTCGCCATCCGCGAAGGCGGCCGCACCGTCGGCGCCGGCGTCGTATCCAAAATCCTCGATTGATCGAGGGGGTGCGCAACGGGTGATTGCCTTGCACGGCAATATGTTGTGAATAAGCTCTCCAAAGGCCGCCCGCATCAGGGCGGCCTTTTTTTACACCATTTGTTTGAACGACTGAGGCCGCTGATCTAGGGGCTATCATCGGCATCAGAGATAATCGTCCAAGGTGACGGGCCCGAATTTTTCCAATTCGCGATCAGCCTGAATGGATGGACCCCAGTACGGATCTAGCTGGTCCCGCCATCTTGCGTGCGTTGGCGAAAGACGAGCTCGCATGGGTCAATCTGTCTGCCACGGATCTTGCCAGTGTGGATTGGATCGAGGGTACCTTCTCTATCTGCATGTGCCGTTGCGTGACGCACTGATCGCCGAGACGACCCGTCCGCTTGTCTCCTTGCGTGGCGATGGCGCCGTGGTGATTTCGCGCGGGGTTAATAACAATCCCGGTTCAGAACCGATAGTTATGGTTCCCATCCCGTTGTGGATTGATCCCGCGGGCTTGTGGTCTTGCTAGCGGTCGTGGTGTTGTTGCTATAGCGGTATCGGCGACCCTAAGTTTTGCAATAAACCTTCTCGTACCGATCATTTGGAAGAGCCAGAAAGGCCTATGAATGCCGCAGAGTTTTGCGCCGCCCGATACGGTTTACCCGATCCGCTTGCCCGATGGTTCCGCACATCCGGGCACCGTTTTCTTGTCTGCTGTTCTGCAGCATCCCAGAATCACCGTGGGCGACTATTCCTATGCCAGCGCGTTTGATCCGCCCGCCGACCCTGCCGAATGGGCTGAGCGTCTGGTGCCCTACCTCTTTGACTTCTCGCCCGAACGGCTGGTGATCGGCAGGTTTTGCCAGATCGCCGATGGCGCGACCTTCATCACTGCTTCTGCGCAGCATCGCCATGATGGGTTTTCAAGCTTTCCCTTTGCCATCTTTGACGGAGGTGCGGCGGATGCACGGCCGTCGATGCCTGCGCCGGGGCGGGATACGGTCGTGGGGAATGACGTTTGGATCGGGCAGGGCGCGCGCATTCTGCCCGGTGCGCGAATCGGTTCCGGTGTGATCATCGGCGCAGGCGCGGTGGTTGGCGGTGAAGTGCCGAATTATGCCGTTGTCATCGGTAATCCGGGCAAGGTGCTGCGCTACCGGTTCGAGGCCGAAACCATCGAACGGCTCTTGCAGCTCGCGTGGTGGGATTGGCCTATTGAGCATATATTGAGCCACGAAGCCGCAATTTGCGGTGCCGATTTGCCTGCGCTTGAGGCAACGGCCAACGCGCTTTAGCTACGCCCCGCCGCTAAATCCGCTGCGTCGGTTATCGCATCCAGCGCGAGTTCGAGCTTTTGCCGCAGTGCTTCGGTTTCCTCTTCCGTGGGTCTGCGCGGCACGTCTTCCTGCCATTCTCGGCACATCAGAACGCCGCGCGTGAACGGTGCGGGAAGCCACATCTTGTCCCAGGTGGGAAATGCAACGACTCGCCGTGCGGAGAAGGCGACCACAAACACACGCTTGCCCGAGGTGCGTGCCCATACCAGCGGCACGGTCGACGCGATGCGTGCAGGGCCGCGTGGTCCGTCCGTGGCAATACCGATAGACCAGCCATCCCGCATCCGCCCCAGGACTTCGCGAGACAAGGTGACATGGCGCATATGCGAGGACATCGCGATTGTCGCAAAGCCAAAACGCGCCTGAACCTGACCGGCCATACGCCCTGCACGTGCTGCCGAAGTGAGCGAACAGATTTTGCCCAGGTCCAAGTTGAAGAGATAAGGTGCCATCATCAGGCGTTGATGCCAGAGTGCCACGATTACCGGCTCGCCTTCCGCGAGCACTTCGTCCATCGCCCCGAATCCCTGCCGCTCCCATCGCGAGGTGCGATAGGCAAATCGGATATAGGCAGCAAATACCCCCTCGATCGCCGCGTTAAACCACGCGCTGTCTGCAATTTTTTTTCGCAGGCTCACCTATTGCTCCCGTCTACTTTACCGCCGTCATACGCAATCCGGGCGGCGGCGGGAATGGCTCTGATCGTACTGTGTTTAAATTGCCAAACCTTCTGTTGCATCACGGGGCCATTTCTCTCTTGCCCCTCCGAGCGCCTTGGCATAGGACAACCACGGCCTTAGGGGTATAGCTCAGCTGGTAGAGCGACGGTCTCCAAAACCGTAGGTCGCGGGTTCGAACCCTGCTGCCCCTGCCAATCTCACAGAATTTGTGCCAATGGAGCATAAGCGTGCAAATTTGGCATGTTCCTTGCAAATCCGTGTCAAGAAGTTTGTTTTTGTCCAGTTCAATTGCCGCAGTGTGCCCTTGAGTGCATTTTTGCAGATGAGATTCGGCGGGTTTCATCGAATGCGCAGCACCGTCGGTATGTCCATTTTGTATTTCTCGGAGGCGCCGGGGTCTTTTTGCAGACAAAACGAATGCTATTTGAGGGCTTCCTCGGCATCCTCACGCACATACAGCGGGCCGAAATCCTCTCCATTTGGCGCAAAAGGATTCACCTTTGCGGACTTCAATTTCACAAGAAGCGTTCTCTTGTGCAGTCCAAACTCTTCTTCCAAGATCTTAAGAGTCACGAAACGGCTGCGGAATTCTCCGATATCGCTTGCTGAGGCATAAACCCTTTCACCGCCCCATTTCGGATGCGGCATACGTGTAGCTGGCGTATGACCGGCGGCCGAAAGACTTTCGAACCAACCTTGTGTACGTATGCCAACTAACCGTCCAAAGGCGGCCGCAGTAATCACAGGGCCGCCCGCAGCCTCTAGGGTCAGGACTCATAGCCAATAGATGACGGTTGCCGCTAGCGCGATTGCGGAGAGGAAGACCTTCGGGCACCTGTCGTATCGGGTCGCGACCCGTCTCCAATCTTTCAACCTGCCGAACATGATCTCGATGCGATT
>NZ_JBDWLR010000103.1:0-10606 GCF_039973035.1 Sedimentitalea sp. | reverse complement strand
AATCGCATCGAGATCATGTTCGGCAGGTTGAAAGATTGGAGACGGGTCGCGACCCGATACGACAGGTGCCCGAAGGTCTTCCTCTCCGCAATCGCGCTAGCGGCAACCGTCATCTATTGGCTATGAGTCCTGACCCTAGAGTTACCCGCAGTTGGGTTGAACTTTGCTGAGGCAGAACGTATCATGAACATAAGGCCAGAAAATCAATCGATCAAAAGCTAGCAATCCTTAGTGATGCAGCGAAATATGATGCTTCATGTGCATCTTCGGGTTCCACCAGGCGGGATTCCCGCGATGGCAAGGGTTTGGGCTCGAACACCGGTGCTGGCATATGTCATTCTTACGCACCCGATGGACGCTGCATCAGCTTGCTCAAAATACTGATGACCAATTTCTGCATCTACGATTGCGTCTATTGCGTTAATCGCGTGTCTTCCAACGTGGAGCGCGCGCGGTTCTCCGTTGATGAGGTCGTGAACCTTACTATTGATTTCTACCGGCGCAACTACATCGAGGGGCTATTTCTGTCGTCTGGCATTATCCAATCGCCCGACAAGACGATGGAAGACATGGTGCGCATCGCACGGAAGCTCCGCGAGGAAGAAAATTTTCGTGGCTACATTCACCTCAAGACGATACCTGACGCGGCACCCGAACTGATTGCAGAGGCGGGGAGGCTGGCCGATCGGCTATCGATCAATGTCGAATTACCGACAGATCAGGCCGTCAAAGAATACGCCCCTGAGAAAAGCCCTGATCAGATCCGCAAAGCCATGGCTGACGTCAAGCTGCGCCTCACCGCCAGCAAGGATAAGAGCCATACCGGTAAGCGCCCACCAAAGTTCGCGCCCGCAGGTCAATCGACGCAGGTCATCATCGGCGCGGACGGGGCCAATGACGCGGCAATTCTTGGCCAGTCTACGCGTTTGTATGGGTCGTACGGACTAAAGCGTGTGTATTATTCTGCCTTCAGCCCCATCCCTGATGCCTCGGCGCGGCTTCCGCTGATCAGCCCGCCCTTGCGACGCGAACATAGGTTGTATCAAGCGGATTGGTTGCTTCGGTTTTACGATTTCCAACTTCACGAAATTGTCGACACATCACTCGCTGGGAACCTTGATCTGGAGATCGACCCAAAGCTTGCTTGGGCATTGGCCCACCGCGAAGCCTTTCCCGTAGACGTCAACACGGCGTCGCGCGAGAGCCTATTGCGCGTGCCGGGGTTTGGCGTGAAAACTGTCAATCGCATCCTTTCAACACGCCGTCACCGAAGCTTGCGCTATGAAGATATTTCACGGCTTGGTGTATCGTTGAAAAAAGCGCGTGTTTTCATCACGGCCGTAGGATGGACACCCGGCGCCTTGACCGACAGCGCTGATCTGCGCGGGATGTTCGCACCACCCCCAGAACAACTCAGCCTGTTCTGATGCAACGGATTATCATTCCGCGACTAGGCGCGGACAAAGCTTGGCGGGACGCCGCGCGGGCATGTCTGGCTGCAGGACTAGCGCCGCACGATGTGACCTTTGGTGACGCATCGGATGGCGGCCTGTTTGATGAAGTTGTTCAGCCACCCAGCATCGATGCCCACGACATCACGGTATCCAAATCTTTCATTTCGTTGGCGCGTTCAGTCGTATGGCACAGCGACAAAGACCGATTTGATCGCCTGTACACTTTTTTGCACCGCGCACAACGCGAGCGAAGGCTGATGCAAGACGGTGCTGACCCTTTGGTGCAGTCCTTGCGGAACATGGAAAAGGCTGTGCATCGCTGCCAGCACAAGATGAAGGCGTTTGTGCGCTTTCGCGAGATCGGTGATCCTAAGGCACCACGGCGTAGCTTTGCCGCGTGGTTTGAACCGACACACAACACCGTCGAGCCGACAGCGGCATTCTTTGCCAATCGCTTTGCGGATATGGATTGGCGCATTGTCACGCCTGGCGTGACCGCCATATTTGAAAATGGCGCGCTTCGATTTGCATTGGATTTGCCTAAGCCCGACCTGCAAGCTGACGCGCACGAGGATCTTTGGACCACCTATTTCTGCAACATCTTCAATCCTGCCCGTTTGAAGGTAGATGCAATGACATCTGAAATGCCCAAGAAATACTGGAAGAACCTGCCCGAGTCCGCATCAATTCCGCAACTGATTGCAGACGCTCCTGCGCGGGCACGTGCTATGGCTGATGCCGCACCGACCTTGCCGCCCGTGCGCACGGCGCGCGTGAAAGACGCGGCGACGCGCAGCACGCACTGGGACGGCCCGTCTGAAGGTATGGCCGCCGCGCTCTCAGCCTGTAAGAGGTGTACATTGCAGGCACAGGCGACGCAGGTCGTCGCCGGGCATGGGCCAGAGAAGGCTGACATCATGATAGTTGGCGAGCAACCCGGCGATCAGGAGGATTTGGTGGGCCTGCCCTTTGTTGGCCCTGCAGGGCAAATTCTTGACGAAGCAATGTCTCACGCTGAACTAGATCGCGCTGCGGTGTACCTAACCAACGCCGTGAAACATTTTAAGCACACGATACGAGGCAGGCGGCGCATTCATCAAAATCCAGATCGGGATGAGATTGAGAGTTGCAGGTTCTGGCTGGATTCAGAGATCGCGCGTACCAAGCCGAAGGTCATCGTTGCACTGGGCGCGACAGCAGCGTTTTCACTTACTGGCAGTAAGACCGCGATCAAGACAAGACGAGGCACCTTTGAAGTCGGCCGGTTTGGGCATCCAGTCTTGATCACCTTTCATCCTGCATATGTGTTGAGGTTGCCAAACCCTTCGGCGCAATCCGACGCCCGAAAAATTCTGATTCAGGATTTGGCATTGGCTGCGTCTTCTGTTCCTCGATTGGCGAGCCAATAGACAGAGAAAATGTTAGATGGGTCCGGGGCCATGCGGCGCTTGAACATCTCTCTGGCTAGGAAGGTGGTTTGAACCCATGGTGCGAGCGCAAATTCGGGCCGGTAGCGGAACCTGTGCGGTGCTATCAACTGACTAGAATCCAGCTCATACCTATTTCAATCAGAGCTTGGAACGAAGAAAAGTAATTCTCCATGGAACTTATTGCTGCCTCGGAAGTTGAACTCATGAAACGCAAGCAAAAGGATCGATTCAATGGAATATGGCATACTCGGACTTCTCGTTCTGATCGCTGACGTTTATGCGATCATCAACATTTTCTCGAGCCGTGTGTCTGTTGGCGCAAAGCTGCTCTGGACGCTCCTCGTTCTCATCCTGCCGGTACTTGGTTTTATCATCTGGTTCTTTGCTGGACCTCGTGGGAATGCAGCGGCCGCCTAAAACACCTCAACCACAACAGTCAACGATTGGCCCACAACTGCTTTGTGGGCCGCAGAAAACTTGATTCAAAAACCTGAAAGGAAAGAAAAATGAACTGGGACCAAATCGAAGGTAAATGGAAAGAAATGTCCGGCTCGGTGAAGGCCAAATGGGGCGAATTGACAGACGATGAAATCGCGGAAATCAATGGCGACCGCGAAGCGCTGGAAGGCAAGCTTCAGGCGAAATACGGCAAGACAAAAGAAGAAGTGAAAGCCGAAGTGGACGCATTTCTGGAAAACAGCTGATCGCAGATTTTCTGCGCTAAAGCAGCGGAAGCCGGGCCTCGGGCCTTGCCGAAACGACATCAGAAAACGCTAAAATAGGTTGGATCGCAATCTGGCGTGACATGCTGTTCGTTTCGAGAGGCTTCCGCACCAATCCACAGAGAAAGGCACATCATGACACGCAAGAAACCGGCCCCAGCGACCACAACTGATGCAGGCATTCGTGTCCAAAGTGATGAGCATTCGCTGACCATCGGTCCGGACGGCCCTATCGTCCTGAATGACCACTATCTGCTCGAACAGATGGCAAATTTTAACCGCGAGCGCATCCCTGAACGCCAGCCACATGCCAAGGGTTCCGGGGCGTTCGGCCATTTTGAAACCACGCAGGATGTCTCTCGCTTTACCAAGGCCAAGATTTTTCAACCCGGTGCAAAATGCGATGTGGTGATGCGATTTTCCACCGTGGCCGGAGAGCGTGGCAGCCCTGACACCTGCCGTGACCCGCGCGGATTTTCGGTGAAGATGTATACCGAAGACGGAAATTTCGACATGGTTGGCAACAACACACCGATTTTCTTCATCCGCGACCCGTTGAAATTCCAACATTTTATCCGCAGCCAGAAGCGGCGCGCCGACAACAATCTGCGCGACCACGACATGCAGTGGGATTTCTGGACCCTCTCACCGGAATCCGCTCATCAAGTGGCCTATCTGATGGGTGATCGCGGCATTCCAAGGACATGGCGCGAGATGAACGGCTATTCCAGTCACACATATTCGCTGATTAATGCCGATGGAGAAAAGTTCTGGGTCAAATTCCACTTTCACACCGATCAAGGCGACGGCAACGCATACCTCAGCCAGGACGAGGCCGATAAATTGGCCGGCTCTGATGGGGATTTCCACCGCCGTGATCTGTTTGACTCGATCGCGAAGGGCGACCACCCCAGTTGGACCTTGAAGTGGCAGGTAATGCCGTTTGAGGACGCAAAGACCTACCGGATCAACCCGTTTGACCTCACCAAGGTATGGCCTCATGACGACTATCCGTTGATCGAGGTCGGCAAGCTGACGTTGAACCGCAACCCGACGGATTTTCACACTGAGATCGAACAGGCCGCATTTGAGCCTAACAACATGGTGCCGGGCGTTGGACTTTCCCCTGACAAGATGCTGCTGGCGCGGGGCTTCTCCTATTCTGACGCGCACAGGGCGCGGCTGGGGGTGAACTACAAGCACATTCCAGTCAACAGCCCCAAGTCGCCGGTTCACAGCTATTCCAAAGACGGAGAAGGGCGAACGGTCAATGTGGCCGACCCGGTTTATGCGCCGAACTCCTACGGTGGACCGTCGGCGCAGCCCGAACCTCACGACGAGGCCGGTCTGTGGCACACCGAGGGCGACATGATGCGTCAGGCCTACACTCTGCGCGAAGACGACGATGACTGGTCGCAGGCTGGGGTTCTCATACGCGAGGTCATGGATGACTCCGCGCGCGAGCGTCTTGTGAGCAATGTGGTCGGGCATCTGACGGATGGCGTCAGTGAAAAAGTGCTCGTTCGGGCGTTTGAATATTGGCGCAACATTGATGGCGACATTGGCGACAGGATCGAAACCGGAGTGCGTGAAAAGCTTGGCGGCGCATCCGATGCGCCGGGCCTTGCCTCTGCCAAGAGCATTGGCGGCTAGTCTCTCAAATAGCGACGATCAGTCCGAGGCGGTACATTCCTGCACCGTCTCGGTTATTCGTTTTGGCTCTGCGACGGTCTTGCAGCCAATCCACGTGCCACAAAGCCCTTGGCCCAGCGATGCGTCGATGCCCCGAAACAATCGTGCAAAGAATCCGCCGCGATCACGCTGCCAAGTGACAAGCGACCAAGCAAACACAGTCCGTTGTTTGAATCCCCGTTGCGATTGACCAACGTTCCGTCGGGGAGGGTCTGTGCCCCGAACCCGTCATCGACGGGCGTGATCAGCCCACCCTCGACCGCGCACCTTATCAGTGGATCAATGATTTGTTCCAGATCGGGACTTGGCAGGACCGCATCAACCATAACCTGCGTGCTCAGCGCGTCGTCACCTTCAACCAGCCGCCATCCATCGGGATCCAGCATGATGTCGGGGTCGTCGACGGCCTGCAGACCGACCAATCCATCATCAATCAAGATCAACAATTGTTCGGAGGCAGAGACCGGCGGACCATAGCTGTAGCGCTTGAGGGCTTCGTCAAACCCGACGAGCGCAGTTGCCGCGTCGGAGGAAAGCTCGGCGCTATTCACGCCACTGCGGAGTTCGTTTTGCAGTTTGCGCCAAAGCTGACCGACCACATAGCCCACCGACGGGGGCACCCGATTGTGCGCCATTTCGATGGTTGTACGCAGAATGACCGATGTCTCCTGACTGTCCTGCGTGCCGGGGTCCTCGCGTTCCATCGCCAGCCATCGTTCAATCGTGGCCAGAGAATGCGGCACACCCAACGAGGCCAGGATGCGCGCCGTGGGCATGATGAGCGCGTCGCAAACGGTTTTCAGGACCTGCTTCGGCGGTTGAGTAACTGCCTCCGCAAGCGAAGTTTCAAACAGTGTCACCTCTTTCGGCAAAGGATCATACAGCGCATCAATTTCAGCGGTGGCCGGTTTGGGGGCAGGGGGCAGCCCATCGCGAGAAAATGGCAGGATTTTGCGCGGCTCGTTCCCCGACCTGACATAGCTGCCATCTTCAAACCGCCCGGACAGCCCAAGCGTCAATATTCGCAAAACATCGTGTGTCGACAGCCCCAGACCGCGCACCGCGACCTGTTTGTCGCGCCAATCGTGTGCTGCGCTCAACAGGGATTTGGCAGGGTACGCCGACACAAGGTTTAACGCGTTCTTCTGCGCATGATCCATCCAGCGTTGCAACTGCGGGTCTGGCTCTGTGGCGGGCTGACCGGGGCACAGCAGAACCTCATCATAGGGGCCTAATTGTTTGTCTGCAGTTGAAACCCACCACCCGTTGTCGTTCTGTCTGACTGCGCTCACGTTGACATCAGAGTGTGATGTGTCAAAAAACGCCTTCGTCACGTCACACAACGCCTTAAAACGCGCCATAAGATACGCACCGAGATCGCAGCGTGGCGGAAAGTCGTCCGGGTTATAATTTGCGCTGGACCACTTCGCAAAGGGCGCGATTTCGTCGCGAACGATGCGAGGTGGATCAATGTCGAGAACGCGCACGGGAATATTCAACAAGCAGAGCGCGCTTTCGTCGGGGTGAAAATTTGGCCCGGCCCCCAAGGCGTTGGTGGCATCAAAAATATCAACCTTAACACTGAATTTTCGATCTATCGCGTCTGCTGCAAGTGCCTCCAATGCACCCAAACCTCGCGGGCCCAATCCAACGATGGCGAGCGTTCGGTCATATACGTGATCTGTCATTCGTCAGGTCCTTGTGGGAGAGGGCAGGGCGCAGAGTGTCCGGTTCTCTTGCATAGCAACGTATTCAACAAAACTGAACATTGAGATCAGTTTGGCGACCTATAGCGTCACCATTCGGGGCGAGTTTGTGATGTCATGGCAATGACCGGCCACATTACACCATGCGGATCAGGTTCTTAGGCTGTTCTGTGCCAATCCCAACCCTTGCCATTGTCGCGCGAACCAATGATGCAACAAATGCTCAATTCTTCTTACAACGCTATAGGTCTGTTAAGTCACACTGATCGGTCTGTCGGCATCAATTAGAGGCATGCCTTACTACATCAAAACTTCAACCGGCCGTAACTTCACGAAAATCTCTTAGGGCTCGGGTCTCTCGTTAGCTAGCTTTGGTCCTCCGCTTCCCTCACTACAGGTGCGGACCACTTCAAGACGGCCGGCTCAGTGTAGTTTGACAGGATCATGTCGCTCCTACCGACAGTGGCACCTTGAAAGCAAAGGTCGTCGTTTCGTTTTCGCATGTCACCTCGATACGACCATTGTGAGAGAGGGCAATGCTCGACGCTATGTACAGGCCAAGCCCCAAGCCCTCTCCGCCCGCATGAGCGCCGCGCTGAAACGGGTTGATCAAGTTCTCTCGCAGTTCATCGGGCACGGCTTTGCCCTTATTGGCAACACTGATTTCGATCCCTTGTTCATCGATAAGGCCCCGCACCACTATGGGCGCACCCGGTGACCCGTAGCGCACGGCATTCGACAATAGGTTTGAGATGGCCTGCGCAACGCGCGGTGCGTCGCAGCTTACGGGCTGATCGAAAGACAGATCTAGTTGTATGTCCAGTTCTGGAGATGCCGCGCGTATCTCTTCGACAATTTGCATGATGGACGCCGCCAAAGGGGCGTCCAGAGTAGAGGAAATACGGATACCGCTCCCCAACCGAGCCTTGGCGTGCATCATCATATTATCAATGAGTTCGTTCATGCGATAGAGTGAGGAGCGCATCATCGGGACGATCTCTTGCGCCAGGTCGGTCAATTGCTCTTTCTCCAATAACCGAATTCCCGAGTAGAGCGCCGCGACCGGATTGCGCAGGTCGTGCCCAAGGACCGCGACGAACTCTTCTTGAACCTGCGCCATCTCACGTTCCTTGGCCACCAAGTGTTCCTGCGCCTCCAATCGTTCCTCGGTCTCAAGGCTTCGTCCGATGGCGTCAGCGAACATCTCTAACATCGCCACAACGCGCGGATGCTTCACGTCTCGCGGCTCTGTGTCTATCGCGCAGAGCGTACCAAAAAAACTGCCATCACTGCGGTGGATCGGAATCGAAGCGTAACTTACGACTCCGAACTTGGCAGCGATGGGATGGTTTCCATAGACGTCGTCTGTGGCGACGTCGTTGAAGAGCACCTTGTTTGAGGTTTTTTGAACTGACTGGCAAAAGGTCGATTGGATCGCGATTTCGTCACCTTCGGCCAAGCCGAAATTAACCTCGTCCACGGTTCGGCAGGCCACCCAGCGATCAGCTGTTACCCGTGCAACGGCTGCAAAACGCATGTTTGTCGCAAGCATGACCGTTTCGAGGATAGTGGCAACAAGATCGCTGCCTGCAAGCAACTGGATATCGGACTGGAAATCGTGCTCTCCAGCCATGTAAGCACCGTGGTCCTGCATGGTCGGCTGTACGGATGGGTTCTCGCTCATTCTTGTCTCCAAGTAATTGCTTCCATCCGGAACACCCAAATGGCGAACAATGGTAAAACGGGATCGCCTATCACGGTTTCGGTGTAAATATGAAAAAGGTCACTCTGATTTGCAATACCCACGGATGAAAGGAGAGTCGTCTTGCTCGCAGCCTATTCAGCTCCTTGCGCGCGCGATAATGCAAGTTTCGAATTCTCTGACCCATACGCGGATCGTCTCATACCTCACCACAATGCTGTGTTCGGTTAGTAAATCTTCATCGTCGCGCAGGCTGTGCGCAAAGCGATGGTGCCCCCCAGATTGCGCAGGAAATCACAGAACGAGGGAAGCGGTCGCCTTTAAGGCGCGACCGCCAAATTTTGCAGATCAATCGAAGCCGCTATCGACAGTCGGAAGTTTGGTCAACACGTCGACGATGCCGCGATAACTATTTGTCCGATCGGGACAGGGCCTGCCGTTCTGCTTCAATAACGCCCTTATCACGGGGCCGGGCGTCCGCGTAGAGCGCATCCAGCAGGCTTAGTGCATGGGTACGTGTCATGGTATCGGCACGAACATATTGACGGCACAAGGGAAAGGTCACTGCAAACAGACGTTCAAATGTCAGATCTTGGGCACGCACACGCTCACCCTGTACCGGGTCAAGCCCGCCCTGGTAGGTCATTGCTACAGTCAACGCTGCGGCAAGACGGTTCAGGCAGTCCTGGGCGGTATATGGATCATTCAGACCGGGCGATAGCGCACGCGCCGCCATCTCAACCAGTTGTTCTGCCAAGAATGTCGGGTTCTGGTTTTCCGTGCGGCTGGTGCCGACAGCATAGCAGGCCCTGATCGCGTCGATGTCCCTCTCGGTTAGATCATCTGCGGACCAGATGGCGAAGACCACAGTAGTGGTCGTAACGAAATCGCCGACATCGGGCTGCATTTGAATGAACAGATCATTGTCAGTCGCAAGGTTTCGTAACCGGTTCATGTTACAGGTTTGAATATAGCCGGAATTTGTCGCGGTGATTGTGCAGGTGGGAGAAGTCTTGTGCCAGTCCGACCCGGTATCATCCGGGCAATCCCGGTCAATTAACTCACGGATCATGATTTCAAGCCGATTACCCAGTCCCGCAGAAATTCGGCTGACATTTATGGTTTCTGGAACGTGGTGGATAAAGAAGATCAGGGTAAAAACGCATACCAAGGTTAAGACAAGCGCAAGCAAGAGCGAATATTGCGGCACAAACGCCTCGACGTCACCGTTGAGATCGTCCTGCACCGAGCTCAAAATAACAACGGCATAAACAAAGGTCGAAATCAGGATCCCGAGGCTCCACTGATTGCCACGGTCGCGCATGAAATTTCCGATAAGGCGGGGCCCAAAATTGCCGGAGGCAAATGACACGGCTACAAGTGTCATTGAAAACATGACTCCGGTGACGCCGATGATGGATTGCGCGATCACAGCGAGGGTTGACCGTGCGCCATCTGCTTGACTGTTTACAAACGTTGCAGGCAGCGAGATGGGCAGCACCTCTGGATTGAGGTCGATCCATTCGGTCAGCCAAGCCAGCAGCAATCCCACCAAAACAAGCAGGGACGGCAGGAACCAATAGCTGGCGCGGACATCTTGAACGAGCTTCCATAGCTGGGCGCGTTTTTCCATCTATAGCGCACCCGCAGCTTTACTAAAGTACCAGGCCATAGCGATGCTTTCCAATCATAAAGGCAGTATGATGCTATCAAACTCTTGGCCAAGCAACTGGTTCCAGAAAATCGAACGCAGGCGTCATTTAGGGTCAGGACTCATAGCCAATAGATGACGGTTGCCGCTAGCGCGATTGCGGAGAGGAAGACCTTCGGGCACCTGTCGTATCGGGTCGCGACCCGTCTCCAATCTTTCAACCTGCCGAACATGATCTCGATGCGATTG
>NZ_JBDWLR010000102.1:0-3183 GCF_039973035.1 Sedimentitalea sp. | reverse complement strand
AAATCCCTGTGGATCGGGCAATTGGGTAATGGTATTTGTCGTCATGTGGCATATCCTTTTCTCAGATGAGAATTGCGGCGCGTGAACAACGCCATGATATGCCGCCCCTCAGGGCCATCACCAACTTTCAGCTATATCTCGGGAACATGCTGCGAACGATCTAACGGCTGTAGAGAGCCCAAAAAGCCCCTCGAAATGTGATCTCAGAGATGAAATAAAGTTAGTCTGGCGGAAAATGAGGCTTTGTTCTGCGATGACGTCCCCTTCACTGCAAAAACTAATATGGTTTCAAGTTCTTAACTTTGTGGCGTCCTTGCTGGTCTACGCGACGACACCGGTGTCGGTGTTCGGGCTTAGCGTCATTTATCAGCTGTTTGGCGTCAAAATTATTGCTCTGATTTACTTCAATGATTTCCCTCATAAGAAAGACAAATACAGTTTCGTCTTTTTCTCTTTGGCTTGTATTGAGACCCTGCTGCTATTTTCCGCTGGGTCGTTCTCGATCTACACATTCTTGTTCTCTCGGCTTTGATCTCAACGTCGGCATTGTCCGCACCTTACCAGTTTGCCGACCGCGCAGCAAAGTCAACTATTGTGTAATCGAGTCGGGTGCGATGAGTCCGCTTTGGGCTGACAGCGGTCAACCGGGGTTACACTGAAAGCCGACTGGCGGCGGCCCGGAACGAAAATCCAAGCGCCGCACTGCCGCAAGGCTGCTCGGAGCCCATTCAAAAAATCCTGCGGCAAGCACGAATGGCTGGAGTGCCAACCACCTTGCTTCTCGCGGCAACGCAGTATTCCCTGCCATGCTCACTCTACTACCACACATTCACAGGAGGACCGGACGTTCGTCGCGAGGAATGCAATCGGCAACTCAGCCGGACACGCTACCGCCTTTCAGCCGGCAGGCAAAGGCGCTGGATACCTGCGTGTTCCTTGTCGTTGAGTAAGGGAACCAGTCTCGTCATTGCTGCAATGCACGCGAGTATCGTCCAACCCCAGGGTCGGGCACCGCATGAGAACTTGCGAAGCCCTTTTCACACGATAAGAGCTCTTAGTAGGCGGCGAGTCGCTTTTCGTCGCACGGGTTTTCTCCGAACGCCACGAACCGGTCCAGCGTAACAAGTCGAGCCGCCGTGAGCTGCACGCGGGTGACCCGGTTGCCGATCTGAACGGCCCGAGATAGACTCTCACCTTCGGGGAAAAGTGAAAACTCGTCCAATTCTGCTCCTTCCAGAGAGGTCCACTCTCCCCGCTCCCGCAAGACGGAATAGACGACACCATTCCAATAGTTGACGGCCTTGTTCGCTTCCTGTGCAATGCACAAAATCGCGGAAAAATCCTTTTCCACAACGCCTTGCGTTGAGGCCGCAGGAAGAGGGAATGCCTTGTGTGCGATCCCGGCAAGGCCACCGATGTCGATGTACTGATTGGCCTCGTGTGACGTGATGTACTCGTAGTTCTCTGCCAGCGCGCGGGAGGCACTGGAGAGTGCCACGCCCTCCTTGGGCCAGTTGATCAACAGAAGTTCGAGATCGAGATAGGCTCCCGCAATTGCAAACTGCTTCCCCTTGGGCTGTTCTTCGGTCCGGATGAGCGTGACCCCCTCGATCTGCTGTTCGCGTTTGAGCAGGGCCGAGGTGGCCAGGCTCACAGCGTCAGTGAAGGCCAGCATAATGCCGAGAAAACCTGCGAGGGCGGTTGTCGGCCGTGTGACCATTTTAGTCACACGGCCGAGATAGTTTGACAAGTGCTTCATGCTCAGAAGCTCCAGTTGCAGGCGGTGGAGAGTTCGCGGAGAACTGGCTCCATTCCGCGCAGATCGAATTCGACGTCGAAGTCGACACGCCCTCGCTCTGCGAAATTCAGAGTCATCTGGTCCCCGCGAACCATCGATTTGAGGAAATCTCCGGCCCAGCCAGGAACAAAAGCAGAGCTCTTGTTGTTGGAAAGCCCCCAGAACTCCTGCTTTCGCGACTGTCCGGCAATGTCGACGATCGTCATCAGGGCATCGCCTGACTTCTGTTCGTTGAAAGCGACAAAAGCGTCTGTCGTGTTGTTCTTGCAACGTGCGATGAAGGCGTAGGGCTTGCCTTCAGCGTTGGCCCCCGTGTCGGCAGGGAGAATGATACCTACGGCAGGGCCACCGTCTTCGGGTCCGACTTTCTGTAGGATCCACTTCCCGGACAGTTCTTCGCCGTCAGGTCCTTTTGACGCCCTGGGCGGGCGCTGAAACAGGTAGCGACGGCACACATGATCGAAGAAGGTGGCCTGCTCGGCGTTAGTGCCGAAAAGCAGTGTGACGAAGCCCTGTTCGGGTTGCTCCATGGCAAGCACGTATCGAAAGGGTTGCCCGTCGCAGGTTTCGAACGGAAGAGACTTGCCAATGTCGGCATCTTCGATTGCGAGGAATGTGGCCTGCGTGTCATCCGGAAGACCCTCGGGATCGAAGTTCCCTGGTACTTCAGTCACACCGATCTGCGAGCCATCGCTGAAGATCAGCTTGCTGTCTGAGACGATAATCGGGCCAGCTTCTGTGAGTGCGGGGCGGTCGAGAGGCGTCAGTGCATATGTTTCTCCGGAAGTGGCCGGAGAATTGAACGACAGCGACAAGGCAAATAAGAAAAGGGCCACCGAAAGTGGGCGGCGGAGTGATGTCATCATGTCTTGCGGTCCCTGCATTCCGTTTTTTTTCGAATTGGTTTTCACGGAAGGAGAAGGGGTTCAAGGACCTATCTATTTGGACAGGTTCTTGATTCTTCGGCCCTCTCTGTGTGTTGCAAACTGGATACATACGAGGAAGTGTGTGGCGTCTGGACGACCGCGGAGCGAATCCGAATGTGTCTGACTTAGCAATGCCGTCCAGATTCCAGCTCAATGTCTTTTGCCGAGTTTGGAAACGGGGATATGGTGAAGCCGTGGCGAGTGGATGAAGAGCCTGTTCGTTCAATCATAAACTCTTTGCATAGAGGTCTCGTCACTACCTTTCGGCGGTACTGTCTTGATCGTCTGCTGTGGGAGCGGTCGTCTGAACCGAAACCGTGCTAGGGTCAGGACTCATAGCCAATAGATGACGGTTGCCGCTAGCGCGATTGCGGAGAGGAAGACCTTCGGGCACCTGTCGTATCGGGTCGCGACCCGTCTCCAATCTTTCAACCTGCCGAACATGATCTCGATGCGATT
>NZ_JBDWLR010000101.1:0-12591 GCF_039973035.1 Sedimentitalea sp. | reverse complement strand
ATACACTTTCAGCCGCTGCCTATCGCCAAACCAGAGCCGATGCCCACTGGATTTGGGACGACATCACGCGTGACCTGAAGGCTGCCTGAGATCCAGTGCCACGGCTTTCGCCGACAGAAACTCCGATAACTTGACGATGCCATCCAACCTACCGCGAACGCGCTGACCGCTGCAACATGGGTGATGCCACGGCAATATCAGGCCGCCGGTGCCAATAGGTTGGACAGTTCATCATATTCGGATATCAACTGTTCAAGTACAGTCAGAAAATCCTCGACCGGCGCAGTCAGATCGCTGCCGTCCCAACCGGTCAAGACAACGTCGCTTCCGTCGACATCAACCCTGGCCTGCTCCGGTCCGGTCCGGAAATCGTAAACACCGCCTTTGCCCGACCGCAGCAAATCGGGGAGATCATCCAGAAAGAACCCAGTGACACCGTTCAGCGTATCCTCGATCATGATGTATTCGACCTCGTCGGTCATGCTGAGCGCGCCGTTCGGGTCGGCCCGGCGCTCGGGTTCCATGGCGTCCAGCAACCCAAGGTCTTGCTTGATGTTCTCAAGGGACCGCAAACCGGTCTTCGGGATCATCAGCCACAATTCGCCTCTTAGCATACTCATTCCGGTACCCTTTCAGACTTTAAGATCATTGGGCGACCCCCAAGGCCTTGGCAGCGATCAGAACGTCCGGTGTCGACAATTTGTCGCCGTCCTTGGGGTAGAACATCCTTGCATTCAGCATACTGGCAGCATTTCCTTGATTGGCGGGTTGGGTGTGAAAATTGAGGCCAACGGCGACGGCGTTGGGTGGTGGGTTGGGATTGGCGTAGTTATGTTCATACCAAGCCCGTGTCCATGCATTTGCGATCGCGTTGTTTGCCTTTGTGGTTTGACTTTGGGTGGTTGCGGCACTCAACTGTTGGTTGGCGGTGGCCAGCGCAGCCTGATACTGGTTCCACATTGTCGTATGGATATTGCTCGAAACCGCGTCCTGCATCGCCGCTTCCGCGAGTTGTTTGGCATCGGGCGCCTTCATATCCTCGGGGAAGAACGAGTTGGGTTTGTTCCGGCCGCCTTCCCTGATCAAGTCCTTCTGCGCATTGGTCTTGTTTGTGTTCGAGACGCCGGCCAGCGCGCCGCCCAGCAGAATGCCGATGTCATGCTCCGATCCCTTCGGGCTTGACTCAGCGTCAAACAGATAGGTTTCCGCCACGTGGCGGTCGGTGATATGCGCCATATCCACCGTTCCGCCCTGAACGCCATTTGCGGGCACGATCGGATTGCCAGTATAGGGCTTCTTGATCAATCCCGCCGACACGCGTATAAGATCGGCCTCGCTGACAGCGGCAACCTTGGTATCCTCGAATGCAGATCCGGCAAATCCTGCGGTCGCCTGCAAGGCCAATAGCCCGGCGGTATTGGCGTGGTTCTGGTTTGCCCAGACAGTGTATTTCTTGACACCGTTCCTGACCTCCTTCAGCCCTTCGGCGACGAACTCCTGGCTGGCCACGATGCCGTCCGTCACCGCCTTGGCTCCGTTCATGACGGATGTGACCGCATTCAGCGCATCGGTTTCGGCCTTGGTCCGTTTCTTGATGGCCTTCAGTTCCTTTTCGAACGCCTTGGAACAGATTTCGACCTTTTGCGCGGCGGCGCGGGCGGCCGTGGTGGCGCTGCTCGCGGCCTGTCCTGCGGTCAGCGCCCCCTGGAACTGTTCCTCGGGGCCGGGATTGACGGGCATCGGGGCGTTGGCGGCGGGCGCGGCGGCGGGAAGGGCGCTGACCAACCCACCCCATTGTGCTGGAGGTGGGCCGGCAAAATGCACCACCGCCTTCTCGGCCAGCAACTTGGCCGCATCGCGCGCCGCGACCAGCGCGTCGAGCTTGGCTTCCTGATCGGCACCCGGCAATTCGGCCTTGGATTGTTTTTCCTCGGCCAGTTCTGTCGCCGCGCGCACGGCCGGATCGGCCTCGGCCCGTTGGGCAAGCAACGTCGCGGCGGCGTCCGCAATCGCCGCCTTGCCACGCTCGAACGTCTTGTTCACCCCATTGGCCGGGACCGCAGACGGATTATTCGGATCTGCCAGCAGATGGCCGGTCAGATCCTGCATATCCTCGTTCATCTTGGCACTTGCCGCCTTTTCGGCCTCGGCAAGGTGATGGTCGGCCAGTGTCTTGGCGGCGGCGGCGGCGGCTTGCGCACCGGTCTTGGCGGCGGACAGCGCCTCCTTGCGTTTGTTGTCGTCCACGGTATCGCGCGCAGCGACCAGTGCCGCCTCGGCCTTGTCGGACAGATCCTTGATCAGCTTGGCATAGGCCTCGGAATCCGCAGCCGGCGTCGCCGCGCCCAGCGTGCTGACGGCAAGGTCGACGGCGTCTTTGGCATTGATCGCGTCGGTACGCGATTGTCCGGTTGCCGCGGCCAGGTCCTTGTTTTCCGGTTTTGTGCCCTTTTGCTCCGCCGCCGCGCGATAGGCCGTGTCGGCCGCAGCCTTTTTCAGATCTGCCGGGGTCGCATTGAGCAGCTCATCGGCGGCGGCGGCGGTCATCGCCGCCCCGCGGGCCGATGTGGCCGCGACATCCAGATCTGCCTTGGCCTTGACTGCGACCGTCACCATCTTGACCGACGGGATCTCCGAAGCCTTGCGGATCGCCTTGGCACAATCCGTCGCCGAGGTGATCGTCTTGGCGCGTTCCGCGTCATCCACCACGTTCTTTGCCGCCGCCAGCGCGTTCTTGGCGGCTTCGGCGGCGGCCTTGAGCAATAGGTTGAAATTCGCCGGATTGTCGCTGGGTACGGCGGCGGCCAGGTTCGCCGCGGCGGTATTGGCGGCTTGCTGCGCTTGTATCGCCTCATCCTTGAGTTTGGCTATCTCGGTGTCGATCTCTGACTGTTGGGCGTTCGCTCCGGCCTTGGCTTTCGCCTCGGTCTCGGCGTCGGCTTTCTGGGTCGCGCTGAGGCCATAGGCGGCAAGATCATCCCCGGTCTTGGCGCCGGACAGAATATCGGCATGCGACGCGGCAAGCGTGCCGCCTTCGCTGCCAGGCTTCAGGGTGCTGGCAGCGATACCGTTACAGGCATCGGCCACGGCCAGATTCTTCAGCGCCTTCTTGCCCTCGGCATTTTCTCGAACATTGTCCATGGCAATGCGAGCCGCGGCCTCGTTCACGGCAGCGGCGATCGCATCCGTCACGTCTTTGCCTGCATCAAAGGCCTTCTCGGCCTCGGATTGGTCGGCAACCGCACGCCCCGCCGTAAGCGCAGCATCCGCAAGCGCCGCCGCGCGCACCAGCAGCGCCGGATCCACCGGGCGCGGGGCGGCCTCGACCACTTCGGCCATGTTCTTCGACGTGTTGGCCGCATCCTGTGCCGCCTTGGTTGCTTCCTTGCTTGCCTGTCCTTTCAGGACTTTGGCATTCGCTGCTGCCGATGCGGCGGCACCGAGTTTTGCGGCGGTCAACGCCGCCTCGGCCACCGCCGTGTCCCGCGCCGTTTCGGCATAGGATTCGGCCGCGATCCTCAACGGTGTCGGTGGCGTGTTCGGCGGGGTCTTTGGCAGGGATTTGAGCGCTTGCCCGGCGGCGGCGGCCGCGCCGCCCCCGGCGGATCCGGCCATTGCCGTTGCGGCGGCGCGTTTGGCAGCCGTCTGCGCGGCCACGGCGGCAGCCTTCGCGGCCTCGATCGCTTTGGTGCGTTCACCGTCATCCGGCTCGATCTCGGCGGCGGCCATGGCAGCATCCGCCAGCTTGATCAGCGCGGCAATGGCATCCGGCGCCGCGCCGTCAAGCCGCGCGTCCATCTCGGCGGTTGCTTTCACGGCGGCAGCGGTCGCGATCTTGGTCTGTGCGGTCTGGGACCCATCGCCTCTGGCGGCAATCGCTTGCAACGCAGCCCCGCGCGCCTCCATCGCACCGGCCTGCGCCATTGCCTCGGCAAATTCGCCGCGTTCCTCGTCATCGGCAATTCCGATCGTCAACAGGTTGGTGGCCTGTGCCGGATCGATATTGCCGGCCAGGGCACCCGCGCTGGCTGCCTTGCTGGGTTTGCTGTGGGTTTGCGCCACCTCGATACTGGCTCTCGCGCTCTCGGGGCCACCAATCGGCGGCGTCTTGCATGCGGCGCTTTGAGTGGCAAAGGTCTTGAGGAACGGGTCACGCAAATGGTCGGCCAGAGCCTGATCGCTTATCGTTGGGTCGCGACTCTTGAGCGCCTTGAACAACCGGTCCAAACGCTTGCCGCCCTTGCCGTCATCGCCGTCAAGCCCAGTCAGAACCCGATTGAGGTTGCTCAGGCTGGGGTCCGGCGCTGCCGTGAACGCCCCATGCAATTTCTTCAGTCGCTCTGGTTTGCTCTCAAGACCGTCAACGATCATGTTTCTCAATAAGTCCGGGTTGGACGGTGCGCGACCGTCCAGTGCAGTTTCCGTCAACAGGCCGCGCAGCGCATCCTTGTCGTCGTCGCTGGTGAACTTGCCCGACAGAGTCTTTAGCAAATCGCCGTCGCCCTCCTTGGCCAAGGCAGCCAGGACCGCCGGGGCCTGCCCCAGCCCGCCCTGGTCCAGAACCCCGGCCAGCCGCTCGCGTTCTTCCTTCTTGCCGAATTTCTTGCAGAACGCCTGCAGTTTCGCCGGATCCTGTCCGCAGCCGCTGTCAAAGATCGCCGCCAGCGCCTCGGGGTTATTGCCCATGCCGGCCTCGGCGATCATATCCTGCAACGGCTTGGGGTCTTTCTTCAATTCATCCGACAGCGCCTTGAGCTGGGCGGGATCACGCCCGCAACCCTGTTCCGCCAGCGCCACCAGCACGCCTGTGTTGCCCTTTAGGATGTCGTTTACAAGATTTCCAATATCGGCAACATCGGTGCCAAACGCCTTGATCACATCTTCCAATGGCGGGTGTTTCGGCATCTTTGCCGCGAAGTCGGCAAACTTGTCGGCATCACCAAAGCCGTCGATCACCTTGACCAGTTCGGAGCCGCCGCCCAGTTTGGCCGCCAGATCCGCGCGGCTCAGGACAGCCGCCGCCGTCTGCGCCGCAAGACGTTCGTATGCGGTGATCGGTCCCGTCAATTCGCTGACCTTCATAGCTCATCCACCTTGTCCAGTGCGTCCTTGGCCGCCTTTTTGGCAGCTTTGAGCGCGGCTTTCTCCTTCGCGGACAAATCCGCTTCCTTGGGTTCTGTCACGGCGCCGATGCGCGCCTCCTTCACGGCCAAGGCCACGGACAGCTTGTTCAACTGTGTGACCTGTTCGCCGAGCGCAGAAATTACCGTATCGGCCTGATCAAGATCGGCGTCGGTCTTGCTCGTTTGCACCGTGATCAGTTGTTCAAAGGCCGCGATCTGCACATTGCTGAACTTGCGGCCCTTGGGTGCACCGATGCAGGTCTTTGCCGCCTGCACCACCTTGTCAATGTCGGAAATCTTCTCGACGATTGCACCGTTCAGATCGTCCATACGGCGTTCAAGTTCACCGCAGGCTTGATCCAGATTGGTCAGATCTACATTGGCCCAGTCCGTCACCTTGGACCAATCCAACAGGTGTTGGGATTTGGCCAACAGCTGCTTCGCGTGCTCTTGTATTTTTAGAGCGTCGCCGCCTGCTGGCGCCCGCTTGTGCGGCATCAGCTTTGGCGCATCAGCGGCGAGGCGTGCCAGCAACGGGGCAACCTTGGCAAAGCGTTCCCGCCGCTCCTTCAACTTGAGGTCCAGATCGTCTAGGTATCTGGTGAGTGCCGCAACGTCGCTGACTGCCTGCGCCAGTTCGTCCGTTGTGGGCGTATCGGCCAGATCGTCGGATATTATCCGAAGATTTTCGGCTTCGGTCCGTTCGGACATCTCGGCATCCTTGGGCGGAACAAGCTTAGCCACCTGGTTCCGTAGATCCTGCGCCTTTTGCTTGCGTGTAGCCAGGGTCTTTTTCAGTTCATCCAGATACTGCTCCAGCGCGTTGACATTTTCGGTCGCCGAAACCAGGTCCACCGCCGTCGGAATCTCTGCCAGATCGTCCAGCTTGGCGGCCAGCGTTTCGGCTGTTTTCCGTTCCGTGCCGTCCGCGCCATCGGGTACCGTCAGCTTGCCGAGCTTTTCGCGCAGTTCCTCGGCCTCCTGCTTGCGCTTCTGCCGGCCTTGCTCTGCCGCCTCATTCAGCGACGCGGCGAGGAGTTCCTGTTTTTCAATCTCGGCTCTGGCGGCGGTGACGACTTCGGGGTCGGTGGCGTCCACGAGCGGTCCGGCGATTTGCGCGGCCGTGCTCTTTATCTTGTCGCGTTCCTCCGAAGGAACCTCGGCATCGAGCGACTCTTCCAGTCCGTCGGCGCGTTTCAACAGTGCTTTGGCCTCTTCGCCGGTCTTCTTGATGCGGTCTGAAATCTCGAGAACCAATTGCTCGGCACCGCCTGTCGCTATCGACGCCTGATCGACAGCCAGGGGAACGCCCGCATCACGCACCAGTTCGCGGGCGAGCGCAATCTGTTCGGAGATGTCTTTCGCTTCTGCCGGTGTCGCACCGGCGGGAACCTTCACGTTGTTCAAGCGCAATAGCACATCGTCTATGTCGGCAGCATCGCCGCCATCGGCCATCACGATGAATCTCTTGACAAAATCGTCTTGAATATCGGTCAAGCTCATGGCTGTCCCCACCCCCCAAAAGGCATAGTCCTTGCTCCGTTCGACATTGGACTGACATATCAAGATAGCAGAAAAGTGTGTCGGAATCAGCGGCCGAATTATCACAACTATTGCAACAATATCCTAAGTCGTCGGATTCACCTAGCTCGAACCACCCGCTCAAGTGGCGATTTCCGCCTCTCAAGCAACCTGGTGGCGAGTGGTGAACGGGTGTGTTGCACAGATCGGTTCGGTTTCGTAGCTGGCCGTGTGATCTGACTGCGGGATGCTATAAATGCCGCATAAGTTCAACGCCGCTCGCCGTGACAAGATCCCGAAGCAAAAGTATCGTGTGACCAGCTGGTCTGAATACAACGAGGGTCTGCGACAACGCGGTGATCTAACGGTCTGGATCGACGAAGACGCGCTTGGCCTGTGGTCGGCACCGCGCCGAGCAACGCGTGGCGGACAACGGCGCTAGTCAGATCTGGCGATTGAGCTCTGCCTGACTTTGGGTATGGTTTTCCACCAGCCGCTGCGCCAGACTCAAGGATTGATGCGCTCCATTGCAAAATTGTTGGGGATTATGATCGCAGTGCCGGATTTCTCCACCCTGTCGCGCAGGGGTAATGGGTTGGCGTTGCAAACAAAGCCAAGGGTCCACAGTCAAGCTGGGATTCACCTGGTTGTCGACAGTACCGGCCTGAAGTTCTCTGGCGAAGGCGCCCTCTCGGCAGCATGCTGCGCATGCGCCTGCCGGGTAAGAAATGGCTTGAGGAAAAGCATAAAACCAAGCGCAAACGGCGCTCTTGGCGCAAGCTCCACCTCGGTCTTGATCTTGTCAGTGGCGAGGTCGTCTGCTCCGATCTGACCAAGGGTGATGTTGGCGAGCGCCGGGCCGGTAGAGTATCGATCATCAAGTGCGGACGTTCGGCCATTCATTATTGTTCAGTATTTCCGCGTACAGCCCAAAAATGCTCCGTGAGTGACAGCCGTCTGAGGTCCAGCAGATCTTTCAGTTTGGCATTTCCACGACAGCCACCCCCTTGATGCTGTCTCGTGCCAATTCGACCAGATGGGCGTGATGGGTGAAGAGAATTGCCTGTCCGTTCCCGCCGATCTCCGCGCAAAGCTTCAGCGCCGCCCGGGCGCGCGTATCATCGAACGTTTCCATGATGTCATCCAGGATCATTGGTAGCGGACCGGGTTCGCGCGCAAAGCTGCGATAGCCAGCGAGGCGCAGCGCAAAGTACAATTGACCCATTGTGCCCGTTGACATCTGGTCAACGGGAACGGTGCCTCCGTCAGGCCGGATACCGACGAGCTTTTCGCCTTCGGCCTGGGTCCAGACGTCGACACTTGTCCAGGCTGGGGCGGTCATGGCAATAAAGGCCTCTTCGACGTCACGCAACATGGTGCTGCGCCGCTCTGCCGCAAGCCGACGCAACGCCCCGCGTGCCGCCAGCACTCCGAGTCGAGCCACCGCGGCCTGACGTGCGCCGCTCCGCAATTCTTCGAGCAATGTTGCCTGTTCGGTCGCGAGATCGCTGCGGTCGGCGGCCTCAAAGGCTACACGGTACAAACGGTGGGCTTCGGTTTGTGCATCGCGGGTGGTGTCGCGGGCGAGCTGTGCGTCCTGCAGCGCCTGTTCCAGCTCTGGCGCGCGTGTAGCGTCAGGCATCTGGGCCAGTTCTTCCACAAAGAGATCATCATCGACGCCATCACGGGCCTTCTGACGATCATGGTCCATTGTTACACTTACCGTTCGCAGACGATCACGCTCAACCAGCTTTGCGACACGGTCGCGCGGTGCGAGGCCTTGTCCTCCTTGCCTCTCGAAACAAGCGTCCAATTCATCATTGGCATCCTGGCGCTCGGTCTCTGTGCGACGTTTCAACCTTTCGGTCTCGTCCCTTCTCGAGGCGGCCTCCTTACGTTTTTCGTCTGCCCGCGTTGCCAGCGATACGCGCGAACGTGCACGGTCGATGAGTTGGATAGGGTCGATATGTGTGTCGTCCTCGGGACCATCCATGATTTGAGCCAAACGCTGCGCGCCATCTGCAAGGGCGGCAATCGCTTGCTCCAAGGCCTTGATCCGATCCGAGAGCCCTTGATGGTCACTTTGGTGCCGATGCAGACTGCGCAAATGCGGTAAGGCCGAACGGATTGCCGAGATAGAGCGATCCGGCAAAGGCAGCGCCGCTGTCAACTGATCGAGCTTTCCCTGCGCCTTTTCGAAATCGCTGCGACATTGCTCCGCTTTTTTGTCCAGTTCGGCAACGGTCTTCTTGCCATCCTGCCATTTCGCCCACGCCTTGCGATCGCTCTCCTCCAGCGTCAATGCGCGTCGTACCTCATTGGGCAGGTCGCCCTGCGCAGGTTGAAGCCCAAGGGGCTGCGCCGCATCGGCCAACGCAATTCGAGCCGCGTCCCGTTGGGCAAGGCGATCATGCAGCGACTTTTCAGCGTTGGATAGATCGGCAGCAGCGTCTGCCGCTGTCCTCAGAGCCTGTTGGCGCGGGCTGAAGGCGGAGGGGCGCGCGCCGTCTTCCAATCCCAGTGCATGTGCCAATCCGGAACAGCGATCCGTCAGGCGGTCACGCTGCACAACTAAATTGTCGTGACGGGTCTTTGCGGTTTCATGCCGGGCCTTGGCGGTCCGCACCAGACCTTGTGCCGCGAGCAGTCGCTGCCGGGCCTCGGCCCCCGTCAGATAATGTGCCCGGGCGCCGTCATCGGCGTACATCGCCGCTTCGAAGTGATCGGCTGTCTCGATCGTAAGTTTGCCCCGATGCTGCTGCCATATGATGTCGCGCTTACGCCGGGTCTCTTCGGTCTTGACGATATCAACAGCGTCGGGTGCGTCCTCCTGCGTGGAGAGATTTGCCCGCGCTTCGGCCACTTCAGCTGCGCGGGCGGCGACTTCTGTGCTAGCCGATGCAATATCCGCGGTCAGGGTCGCCCATTCGCGACTGACGTCACCGAGCGTTTCCGGCGCAGGCAAGCCCGCCGCGACACGGTCTCTCCAAGTCCTTGGCAGGTCAGCGATGACCTTCGTCAGGCGCGCCAATGCCTGTCCTTGGCTTGCCTCGGCGGTGGAGACATCCGCTACAGTCTTCCAAACATCGAAGGCTGCGCGCAGCGCAGTCAAATCTTGCGGTTCTGTCGGCGCTTCGCCGTGTTGGGCGCGGGCTGCTTCGACGGCCTTGCGTGCGGCGTCGGCTGAAAGACTTGCGGTCCAGCAGTCCTGCACCGCAGTCTCGAGCCCCTCAAGATCGCTTTGCTCCAATGCAATTGTGAATGCCGGCGCATCTGGCATCTGGAGAAGCCCCAGATCTTCGAAGATTTTTTCCCCGAGTTTCTCGCGCTCTTCGCGGCGACGCTCCAGATCAGCCCGCGCCGTGCTGGCCCGTCCCATCATAGGCGCCCCATCGATGGTCAGTTGATCAAGCCGCTGCAACTCTGCCGCTAAAGGCTGGGCCAGCATGTCGGCTGGATGGTCTGCAATAATCTGATCTTGTTTGGCGATCTCTTCTTCCGCCTCTTTGATCCGGATTGCCCGAGCCGCGATCTTTTCGACAAGGCTTGCAACACGCTCCGCCGCATCCGTAGGGAGGGCAGGGCCGTCTGGGAATTCGGCCAGGGCCTCTGTCAGCTGCTTTATCTTCTCGGTCCGGTCGTACCAGACCGCCGCAGCCTTCGACGCAGCTTGTCTTCGATGGGCCAGTTTGAGCTCGGCATCAGCAGTTTCGAACTCGGCTGATGTCCGGTCACGATCTTGACGAAGGGCGCGCTCTCGATCGGTCGTCAAACGATCAGCCCGTAATTCGCGGCCAATCGCCTTCAGGCGATCGCTGCCGGTTTTCAATGCTGTGCCCCGCCCACGTTTCTTATAGAATCTGTCGGCCCGCTCTGCCAACGAGTCCAGCGTTTGAGCCATGCCTGTAAGCCCGGAAAGGCCCGCATGCAGGAGTTGGCCAAGGTCCCCCTGCGCTCCGGCAATCCGTTCGCCGCCTTCGCGCAGACCCTTCTCGTTGAGTGAGAACCGTTCCTCATAGGTATCTCGCGTCAGGCCGTGTAATGCACCTAAAAGGATCGCCTCGTTTATCGGGCGGTCATTCGCGTCCAAGAGCGATTGGGTCCTCTTGCTGTTGCGGCGCAAGACCACGGGCCCAAGCCCAGGCAGATCAAGTTCTGCCCCCACCACAAGATCACTTCGATCAAATCGGAAGGCATAGGGATGCGCACCACCCTTGAAACCGAAGAGCAATTCCAGAAATCCGTTGAAGGCGGTGGATTTGCCGGCTTCATTCCGGCCAAAGATCACCGTCACGTCGGGCACGCCTTCGGCTGGTTTTGGGAAAGCAATGTCGGCGTCTTTAAAACGCCCATAGCGGATCAGGTCCAACCGGTTCAGCCTCATTTCGAGGCCCCCGCGTGCAATGTCAGTGAGACCTCGGAAATCGCTTCCTCAAGAAGCGCATCCAGACTGTCCTGATCAAGTTCGTCCATAATTTCGGACGGCATGGCGAGACGCAGTTCTTCGAGCTCTTGCAGGGCGGACTGTCGAAAGCCTTCTTCGACCAATTCATCCCGCATCAGACGAACCAGATCGTCAGTCTCGGCCCCAAGTTTGCTGGGCAGCGGGGCGCATTTGACCTTGTCGAGGAACACGCCGTCAATGCTATCCAGCACTTCTGTCGACAGTTCCGTCACAAGGTCCGCGCCGTGTCGATCCGAGGTCGCGTAAAGGCGCACCGCCATGTCGCAGCCCGGCACTTGCACGGCCACAAACGCGTCGCGCAGGTTTCGCAGAACCTCCTGTTGATCAGAACAGGCGCTCAAGTCCAACGAACATTCGGAGAAGCCAAGGCGGCCAATGGCGCGGCGTTCGAAATCCGGGATACCGTCACCCAAGGACACCAAGGTGACGGTGCCACCCTTGCGCTCACCAAAGTGACGCGGCTGCGGTATACCGGGCATGATCGCCAAGACTGGTCCGTCGAGCCGCTCAAATGGTGCATGAATGTGCCCGAGACACCAGAGGTCGAAGCCATGCGCCATCAAGTCCCGTTCGGAGCAAGGCGCATAAGGATCATGACCGGGCGCGCCGTCGAGCGATGTATGCATCAGCCCGATGTTGCGCTTGTCGGGCACCGGCTGCGGATACTCGGGCAGGAAGCTTTTCGCCACATGCGCCGCATCGAATGACAGACCATGGAACGCAGTATCGCCAATTTCCACCGTCGGGGCCCCCTTGTGCAGAAGGTGGATGTTCGGCCCCAAGTCTCCATGCGCCTTGTGATCTAAAAGCGCATCGTGGTTTCCCCTGATCAGCACTGTGGGCACGCCAGCGTCCGAGGCACGCGCTAACTGCGCAATCAGGAAGGCGCGGGATTTCAGGTCCGGGTAACCATTGTCAAAGATGTCGCCTGCCAGAACCAATGCATCAATCTGTTCCGAAATCGCCATATCTACGATGTTGACGAAGGTGTCGCGGCTGGCCTGTTTCAAACGCTCGCCAAGATCGGGGTTGCGCAGCGCAACGGATCGAATTGGTGAACCAAGGTGAATGTCAGCTGAAACAAGTAAGCGCATCATGTTCTCACCGTATCGTACAATATGTGTACCTCGTCTCTGACCTATTCATCGTTTTCGACAGGTAGATGCACAAAGTCATCACCCATCACCATGAAACATCTTGCATCCCCGGACGCACCGAAATTGCGTCGAAACACACTGAGATAGCAATCAGTTTTGACAGGAGATCACGGCCCATACCGGATGATGTGGGTGGCTCCTGCTCCACCGTCATCGAATGTGCCAAAGTGCAGTTATTAACGACTGCTAGGGTCAGGACTCATAGCCAATAGATGACGGTTGCCGCTAGCGCGATTGCGGAGAGGAAGACCTTCGGGCACCTGTCGTATCGGGTCGCGACCCGTCTCCAATCTTTCAACCTGCCGAACATGATCTCGATGCGATT
>NZ_JBDWLR010000100.1:0-6382 GCF_039973035.1 Sedimentitalea sp. | reverse complement strand
GCCGGGGCGTCGGAGCGCGAGATTATGGCTTGGACGGGTCACACATCGCCGCAAATGGTCCAGATTTACGCAGGTAAGGCGCGGCGCGGCCTTATGGCGGATCAGGGATTTGCCAAGCTGCGGCAGAACGAAACGGGTTCGCAACTCGACGAACCCAACAGCAATGGTTCGACAAAATGAACAAAATTGATAATGAAATCAACTGTGGGGCGACACATATTTTTACCTTTTTCGGAGCGACGAAGGTTTGATTTTAAAGAGAATTTTAAAACTGAGACGCGCTAGCTTTGCCTTTTGCGACTCGAAGGTTTTCCTTTCGCTCAAAGGCGATAGATCTCGGAAACCACGTCTCAGGTGGTCAATCAGTCGTTATCGGACCTACAGATCGCATCAAGACCGCTCAAAACCTCAGCTACTTCGCCCCTAGCAAGGCTGAGCCGTCGACCTAACCTCTCCTCGTCACGACCTGCCAAAACCAAAACGACATCAAGGACGGTGTCTGAATGCCGCATCAGCTCAATCAGGTTCTCACCAGTCGGACCGTTGGTTTCCGACATCCAGTTTTTGGCGGTTCGTTCGCTTACTCCTGTCCACCGAGCTGTGTCCTTCGCTGCACGGCCACCACCACCCAATTCTTGAGACAGCGCGGAACTGATCGCCTTTCGGTATTCTGAAGCAGAAACCAATCCCTCGCATTCTCGATGAAACAAGCTGCCCTTTTTATGAAACATGCTTCCAAACCTCTCCCTTTAAGATTGAGAAAGGAATCGCAGAGTTCCCGTGCAGGCTTGCGAATTTGAGTGAGAGAGGGCCGCAACGTTGAATTGGCCGGAAGACAAAAATGAACAAGGCAGCCGTCGAAAGGCTGCGCAATATGTCCGCATGTCGACCGAGCATCACCGGTACTCGACGGAAAACCAGTCGGATGCCATTCTGCGTTATGCCGATGAACGCGGCTACCAAATCGTTGAGACATATTCCGATGCAGGTAAAAGTGGTTTGCGCATCGAGGGGCGTGATGGCCTCACGCAGTTGCTCAATGACATCCAAGCCGGGAAGACAGATTTTAAGACAGTTCTTGTCTATGACATCAGCCGTTGGGGTCGGTTTCAGGATGCCGATGAGAGCGCGTATTACGAATACATCTGCAAACGCGCTGGCATCGCTGTCGAGTATTGCGCCGAGCAGTTTGAGAATGATGGCAGTCCAGTTTCTACCATCGTTAAAGGCGTCAAACGTGCGATGGCGTGGGAGTACAGCCGTGAGCTGTCGCAAAAGGTCTTTGCTGGTCAGTCTCGCTTGATTGAAGTGGGTTACCGACAAGGCGGCCCGCCCGGATACGGCCTGCGACGGATGCTGAACGATGAAGCTGGCAACCAGAAAGGTATTCTGACGCGGGGCGAACATAAGAGTATTCAGACTGACCGCATAACGCTCGTTCCGGGGCCTGAAGACGAAATCGCAGTTGTGAACCAGATTTTCCGCTGCTTTGTCGATGACAATCAGTCCGAGGCTGTGATCGCGGCCGATCTTAACGCCAAGGGTATCAAAACAGATTTGGATCGGGATTGGACACCGTCTGTTGTGCGCCAACTGCTCTCAAACGAAAAGTACATCGGCAACAACATCTGGAACCGCCATTCCTTCAAATTGAAAAATCGCCATGTGCGCAATAATCCAGATAACTGGGTCAGATCCGAAGGTGCGTTTGAAGCGATTGTTGATGCTGGGTTATTTGCCGCCGCCAAAGCGATCTTTGCTGCCAAAGCACACCGATATTCTGACGAGGAAATGCTGGATGGATTGTGGGACGCACTAGAGACGTATGGCTTCCTATCCGGCATTGTCATCAACGAAGCCAACGCGTGCCGTCCAGTGGCGCATATCAAAGCAGGTTTGGTAGCTTACTCAGAGCGTACAAGTTGGTCGGTTTTACCCCCGACAGGGACTACCGATACATTGAAATCAACAAACGTCTGCGTAAAATCCATGCAGGGATTATCAATGATACAGTAGTAGGGATCGAACAGGTTGGCGGGCATCGTCAAGTTATCGGAGTTTCTGGCAGCGAAAGTCAGGGCGCCAGATCTCAGGCCGCCTTCAACTCACGCGTGACGTCGTCCCAAATCCAGTGGGCATCGGCTCTGGTTTGGCGATAGGCAGCGGCTGAAAGTGTATGGCGGCGCGGACGGAAGATGGTTTGGACCTGATCATGAACGGAAAGAAATCGCTGGGCTTGTCTCGGCGATTTGAACCTCCCCATTATCTTTTCTCGCCGTCGGGTGGGGCGATGTGACCCTTCGGATCGATTGTTGAGGCCCTTGTGGCTGCGGTGCTCTATTCCCGGAACGAGGCTTTTCAGGGCGGCCCCGTAGCTTCGGAGTTTGTCCGTGACAACAGCTCGTGGTTGACCAAACGCCTTGAAGAGCTTGCGAAAAAACCGAGTTGCAGCCTGTTTGTTACGCCGAGACTGGACGAGGATGTCCAATACATCGCCTTTGCTATCAACAGCGCGCCACAGCCAATACTTCTTACCATTTATCGGAAGGACGACTTCGTCCAGGTGCCATTTGTCCGCCACACTGGGTCGATCTCGGCGGATCGCCTTGGCATATTGTAACCCGAACTTCGCAACCCAAGCGCGGATGGTCTCGTAGCTGACCACAACACCGCGTGCGGCTAACAGGTCCTCGGCATCGCGCAAACTCATGGCAAATCGATGATAGGCCCAGACAGCGTATCCGATGATTTCAGGAGGAAAACGTTGGCCTGAAAAGGCACCAGATTGCTTGGGTTTGGTCATGCGCCCACGTACCGGCTTTTGAGATGTCCCGCAACTTGACGATGCCCCCTGGGTTCTTCGAACAGGACGGTGTCGCGTACGGTCCTGCCAACACTTACGCGGATAACGCAACTCGGCTTCGATCCATTTAAGGGCTGTTGATGCCCGGCCCCCCTGCCCCGCCCTTTGGGCGTTGCATCGCGCTCTGGTCTCTGGCGAGCAGAGCTGACCTTCACCCGGCGGAGTTTGTCTCATGGTTGGCTGCGGCCTTTTGAACAGCCCATTCGGAAAACGATCACTGGGACACCGGGGTTTTCGCCGCCAGCTCCGAACACCCCTGCATACCGGGACGCGCATGGTGCACGTCCATAAGGGGACCGCCGGTGCCCCACCGCAACCCTGAAATCTGCACCCAAAGAGGTTTCCCGGGCTTTCGGCGCCTTTGCCTGGTGCAGGCCGGGTGATCCCCTCCCCTTTGGGTTTGATTTCAGCATTGCGGCGGTCCCCCTGCCCTCGCCGGGTGGCAGGCTTTCAATCGAGGGGCGCGCTTAGCGTGCCTTCGCCAGAAACCTCGCCCTGATTTTCGACATTAAGACCGGAACCGTGGCGCCACGAAAAAAGGAACGTCAGACATGGCTTTTCAAGCTATCGGCACCACCGAAGAAGGCATGACCAGCATTTAGGGGGCAGATGACTGCCTCCGAGGCACAATCAGAGAATGATCTTTCCGCTGTCGATCGCCCCCTTAAAGAAGGCACGTTATCGTTCACTGCCTTTGACGACCGCGTGGACCATCTTGGCAGCGATTGCGGTATACGCCTTGCGGCGCAAATGGGTGTTGTGACGGTCTATTGAGATGAAGCGCTCGAAGTTGTCGCGGAAGCTGTTGGTACGTTGCAAGATTGCGACCTGTTCGGCCAGCAGGCCGCCCTTGCAGGCAATGAAGGGCTGGCACAAAATCAAGCCGGAGCTGTTCAAGACGCAGCCATACAACCTTCCGCGATGTGACAGCTAAGTCATAGACGCGCCGACCCGTACCGCAACGCGCCCAGATTTTCACCCGAGCCGTATCCCTCCAGACCGGATCAAAATCCCTTCTTCGCTGCAGTGTTTCGGGGTTGAATTGCTGCGGCGCAGCATTGCATCGGCGATAACAACAAACGACACACGAAACACGCCCGAAAGGAGGCCCGTCATGGCCAAGCAGAACGCAAAATCCGCCGCGAACGACATTCAGAACCTGTTTGACCCGCAAGGCTATCAGGGCGTCTTCAAAACTTGGGCGAGTATGAATGAGCGCATGGTGTCAATCGCCATCGACGCCGGTTCCCGGGCGAACGATATCGCAAGCGAGACCACGAAAGAAGCGCTCTCGAACATGCGCGACTTGACCGAAGTCCGCGACGAAGTTTTCGAATACGGCAATGCCTACACGGACTTCGTGAAGAAGCAGGCCGAACTGTTCACGCGCGCCGCTCAGAACTATTCGAACGAAACCCAGAAGGTTGGCACTAAGGTTGCTGAGCTTGCCTCCAAGGCTAGCGAAGAGATCAGCGACAAGGTGACCACCGCTGCCGAAGGCGTCGCTCAGACGGTCCACTCGGTGACCCAAAAAGCGGAGTTAGGCTGCAAGCTGTAGAGATCGACTGATGATGAGCGGCGAGTCCTGCAAAGGGCTCACCGTTTACTTTCGCCAGAAGGCGCCTGGATCTGGTCCGGCGCGGCGTGCGTTGACCTGCGAGGACTCGGCACTTCTGATCCACCAAAGCGCGACCAACACGGTGATGCGCGTTCGGGTGCTGCCTGACAGCCGACCCGACATCGTTCAAACTGGTTTTTTCACAGTTTGTTCCTGCCTGTTTCGCGCGAGGAAGCCCAGTTTGTCGTGCCCCGTCAAATCAGACGCGCGACAGTCGTGCGGCATCCTTTGCAATCGACATTGCCTCGGCGCTCGCCTGCCGTAACTGACCATTGGGCGACGGATGATATGAGCAGAAATAGAGCCCCCGCGCCGCGGTCGCCCCGCCGCTGATGCGCGGCCGCCCGGTGGCATCCAGAACGTCGGCAGAGTCAGGCAACATGGAGCGCAGATCGACGCCATAGCCGGTAGCAAGTATCACGGTGTCAAAGGTTTCGGACGTCCCGTCGTCAAAGCGGATGTTTTCCTTGTCAAATGACACGATCCCCGGATGAACGGAAATGCGACCGGCCTTGATCTCTGACAGTGCGCCAATGTCGATCAGCGGGATCTTTCCATCTTCGACCACTTGGCGCAGTGGTCCTTTTTCAGCCTGACGCAGCCCGTAATCTTCGGGTCGTCCAATCAGGGCACGTACCACAGGCGCAGTAATCGCATCAGCGGCATGGGCTGGGAACAGTTTTCTCAGCAGGCCCATCGAGGTCGTCGGGATACCCAAAATCTCCTTGGGCAGGATGTTGATCGGACCGCGTACGCACAGGCCGACATCGATCCTAGCCTGCGCCAGATCAAGCGCGATTTCGCCACCTGAATTGCCAAAGCCGACAACTAGCACACGCTTTCCATTGTATGGTTCGGGGTTCCGGTACGCAGAGGAATGCAGAATATCGCCAGGAAACCCGTCCTGACCGGGCCAGTCCGGCAACCGTGGCGTTGCGTTTAGCCCGGTGGCAATCACGACGATATTCGCAGTCTCGACACCATTCGCGTGCTCGACGCACCACGCTCCATCGTTGCGCTTGACAATATTGACGAGGCACCCGAACCCGATATCGAGCGCGAAAGTTTTGACATATCGCTTCAGATAATCGATGACATCCGTGCGGGATGGGTAACGCTCGGCGTCTTTGGGAAAAGCCAGATAGGGCAGGTTTGAACGGCCCCGTGAAGTGTGCAGGTGTAGCCGATCGTAATGCGCGTGCCAGGCCGGTCCGACCGTGTCGGCACGTTCCAGAATGCGTGTTTTCATGCCCGCCTTCTGTAGACAGGCGGCTGTGGCAAGCCCCGCCGGCCCCGCGCCGATGACAATTGCCCTGGGATGGCTTTCGGTCATTTTGGCCCTTAACTTGGAATCCTGATTTGGACTGCCTTGCATGAGACTACTGGCACAGAAGTTTTGATTTCAAGAGCTTTGTGCCTCCATTCCTTGGGTCGTGCGGCGCCTTTATCGTGCGGCAGGCTCCAAGCGGGTTCATCCAAAAGCTTTCCATTCCGCGCTGCGCGTGAACAAAGCAACGTCAAAGTCGTACCACAGCAACGGACCGGTTGTTTGACGGCAAAATGAGGCCGTTTGGCTCGGATTCTATAGATATTCATGCCGGAGCTGGTCCAAAGGTGGGGGTTAAGGCGCGTGTTTGGCCTCAAACAACCTATCAATGATATTCGCGGTCCGGGCCTGAAGCAGGTTGTAGGCGGCCTTGTTTCAGGGATCGCCCCGTCGCTGATATTGATGCGGTTTGTACCCTTCAGGAGTTTTGAATGCCGCACAAGTTCAACGCCGATCGTCGTGACAAGATCCCGAGGCAAAAACATCGGGTGACCAACTGGGCTGAATACAACGAAGGCCTGCGGCAGCGCGGTGATCTGACTGTCTGGATCAGCGAAGACGCACTTTCCTTGTG
>NZ_JBDWLR010000099.1:0-10934 GCF_039973035.1 Sedimentitalea sp. | reverse complement strand
AATCAAATCGCTGAAGCGCAAATTGCCTCAAAAGCACTCAACCGCACGACAGCTCTCGGTCGTGCCGCATATGAGCGTGTCTTCTGAGACAAATGGGTTTGGGACAAACTCGCCTAAAACTTGATCCCTGCAACATGGTCGCAGGGTAGCATACACATAGAAAAATCGCACCGGGGATGGCAGGTTTGGTCAAAGATTTGGCAGGACGTGCCAATACCCGAGCAATGCCCGGCGCTACATTCAGCATCATAACGCGCTTCGAAACTCACCAGCGTTTGTCCGGGCGTCAGAGACCCTCCCCGCCTGACGTCCCGGACGCCCCGGTCTCCTTGCCGCCTCCCCCAGCGACCGGGGCCATTTTGCAGTCTTGATGAAGGATGAGAGGATGACACGCCCGCCACTGCCACCCTTTGACGAAACTTCTGCCCGAACCAAGGTTCGGTTGGCAGAAGACGGGTGGAACAGCCGCAATCCTGAAAAGGTTGCCGCCGCCTACACGCCAGACTGCGAATGGCGCAATCGGACTGAGATATTCAAGGGCCGCGAAAAAATCGTGGAATTCCTGACCCGCAAGTGGGCGCGCGAGTTGGATTACCGGTTGATCAAGGGCCTCTGGGCCTTTCACGACAACCGGATCGCGGTGCGCTTTGCCTACGAGTACCACGACGACAGCGGCACCTGGTTTCGCGCCTATGGCAACGAAAACTGGGAGTTCGCACCGGACGGTTTGATGCAAAGACGCATCGCGTCGATCAATGAACTTCCGATCACAGAAAGCCAACGCTTACTGAGATGGACCTCTGCGTCCCGTCCCGAAGGTCACCCCGGCCTGACTGAACTCGATTTATGAAAGGCAAGAACCATGCCGAACGCTTATGCCAACATCGGATTTACGCCCAGTGTGCGTAGAGAACAAAAACGTTTCGGGTCCGCCGACGCCTATGCACGGGTCTTGTCGCCAGATCGTCACGATGGCAGCGAACTGACCGCCCGCGAGGCCGAATTCCTGACCGCACGAGACGGCATCTATCAGGCGACGGCTTCCGAAACAGGCTGGCCTTACGTCCAGTTCAGGGGTGGTGCCCCCGGCTTTATCAAGGTCATCGACCAAAGGACGATCGGGTACGCGGATTTCCGAGGCAACCAGCAATATATCAGCGTGGGAAACCTGCGCCATGATGACCGTGTGTCGATAATCGCGCTGGATTACCCGCGCCGGAAACGCCTAAAGCTCTGGGGCCACGCGCAAATCGTCGAAGACGCCGATGTCATCGGTCTTCTGCATGATGGAACAGGTCCCAAGGTGGAGCGTGGTATCGTCATCCGCGTCGCGGCCTTTGACTGGAATTGTCCGCAGCACATTCCCATCCGCCTCACCGATGCCGAACGGGACAACGAGATCGCGCAATTGCGTACGCGCATCAAGACGCTGGAAAATCGATTGAATGAAACCGCCCCGGTCACACAGGAAGCTGGGCTCCCGGAATAGACGCTCAATCCAACGCGCTCTTGGATTGGGTGGTTCAGCAGGTCATGTTGGTATATCATCCTGGGCCATGCCAAGCGTGACAAATGCATTCGCGCGCACGATGGCCAAGGCAGCCGGGATGACGCTGACAGACGACGGTGCGTTGATCTCCGACGGTGCCGTTTTGCATCGTATTCGTCCCCTCGAAAACGGCAGGCTCCAGGACATCGACTATTTCAACCTGACCGAATGGATCCGCACCAATCACCCAGACGAAATTGCGCTCATCAGGGCATATGCAGAGCTGATCCAGACGGACGATCTTGGCGTACTCGGCTTGGCCATCAAGACGGCCCCGACCCTTCGTGCGTCGCTGCAACGGGTCGAGCGCTATTACCGGCTGGTCACCGACACGGCAGTTTTCCATCTGGACGAGACGGGCGATCCCGCTTTTCTTGCTATCGTTGGTCAAACCGCGGACCATCCCGTTCGGGCCTTCCGCAATGAGACCGCATTGGCCGGATTTGCTGTAAACATGAGGCGGATCGTAGGGAGTGAACTCCCATTTGAATTTGTCTCTTTCCGTCATGCCTGCCGAAGCGATGCGGATCGCTATGCAGAGCATTTCGGCTGCCCGGTCAGGTTCGACGCTAATCGTGACGCAATCGCCTTCGATCCTGCCACGCTCTCTTTGCCGAACCGCCTGGGCGACCCGGCGGTCTCGGATTTCCTTACAGCACATCTGGAGACCGAAATCCGTTCGATCGCGGACACACCATCGCTTGCAAACACGCTGGTCCGCCGCCTGACCCCCGCGCTCAGCAACGGATTGCCGCAGGCAGCACAGATCGCGCGCGAAATCGGGCTGAGTGAACGCACGCTCTATCGCCGCCTTGCCGATGAGGGGCTGACCTTTCGCGATGTGCTGGGGCAAGCGCAATCCGCGCTTGCGCAGGAACTGCTGCGCGACGGCGACGCCTCGATTTCCGAGATCGCCTTTCTAACCGGCTTTTCCGAACAAAGCACTTTCAGCCGCGCTTTCAAGCGTTGGGTTGGACAGGCCCCGGCGCAGTTCAGGCAAAACTCCTCAAACACCTGATTGGTCCCAGACCAGACTGTGGCAGGTACGGCCATGACCTTGGCAGGACGGGCCAATACCTGACGCGGTCTGATGCCTAACTTCTTTCCAAAGATCAACGGAACCTGCTGCCCCGCCTAACGGACGGACGGCATTTTCCCCAACAGGAAAGGACTTTGGCATGAACGAAGACACAAGCTTTTGGCATCAGCCTGCATCCCGGCAGGGCATCGGCGGTCCCGGCGAGGCCCGCAAGACTACATCATCCGGATTGAAAGACATGACGGGCCTGATCCTGGCTGCCATCGCAGCCGCGCTTCTCGCAGGCTTGCTGGTTTTGCCCATCACGATGCCGGGCAAAGCCCGTCTTTGGGCAGATGCAGATTTACCACCCTCACCCTTTGGCCCGACGACCTTGGTAACGCGCCATATGTCTGTTCAGGCCTGAATCCAGCCCAACCGAACCATCCTCCCGACGGTGCGCAAAAAATAGGCGTTCCGCCAACAACCAAGCAAAGGAGCTTTGCCATGACCAACCACGAACACCACCACACGGACGGCTGCGGCTGCGATGTGACCCCCGAACGGGTCGACATGGCACGCCGTCGCCTGATGGCCGGCGCAGCCGGTGCGGCCGCAGCCGGTGCGGCGGCCATCACCGGCACAACCGCCACAGCCGCCACCGATGAGGCACGCGCGTATTATGCCGATCCCGAAACCCCCGGCCTGCCGCAGATCGACATGGATATCGTCCCCGGTCGCACCGCCCTTGTGGTAACAGACCCCCAGATCGACTTCCTGTCCGAGGACGGCGTGACCTGGGGTGTTGTCGGCGAAAGCGTGACCGAACAGGGCACTGTGGACAACATCGAAAAGCTGTTCATCGCCGCCAAGGCGGCCGACATGCCGGTGTTCATCTCGCCCCACTACTACTACCCGCACGACCACAACTGGAATTTCGAAGGCACGCTGGAAGCGACGATGCACGCCATCGGCATGTTCGACCGGCTCGGGCCCCTCAACCTCGACAACTTCGAAGGCTCCGGTGCCGACTGGATGCCGCAATACAAGAAATACATCGAGGACGGCAAAACCGTCGTCTGCTTGCCACACAAGGTTTACAGCCCGGCGCAGAACGACCTGAACCTGCAAATGCGCAAGCGCGGCATCGACAAGGTGATCCTTGCGGGCATGTCCGCGAACCTTTGCACCCAGGCACACCTCTATGAGCTGCTTGAGCTTGGCTACGAAGTCGCGGTGGTCCGTGACGCTACGGCTGGCGCCAAAGTGCCCGAGGGCGACGGTTACCTCGCTGCCATCATCAATTTCCGCATGGTCGCCAACGGCGTCTGGTGGACGGATGAGGCTGTCGAGCGGATCGGCAACTCGGCCTGACGCCGCATTCTCCGGAGGAAACCGCAATGAGCTTCGGACGCATTTTTCCCGGTGTAGCGACCGCATGGTCGCTGCTCCTCACCCCGGCTGTTCCACGGCTGGAAACCAACCCCCAAGAAACCCGAAAGGAAAAACCATGACCTACAAACAGATACTCCCCACCATGGCGACCGCGTTGTCGCTTGTGCTTGCCACAGCCGCGTTTGCTGCGGACGAATACAACGTCTCCAACGGCCTGACGCTGAACGGCAATCCGCTCGGTATGCATGGCAATGACCCTGTCTCCATGTTCCAGGGCGCAGACCCGGCGCAGGGAGACGCGGCCTTTACCTCATCCCACGACGGCATCGACTACTACTTCACCACAGCCGAATCGCAGTCCATGTTCGACGCTGATCCCGCAGCCTACCTGCCGCAATTCGGAGGTTTCTGCGCCTTTGGTGTCTTCGCCGGCAAGAAGCTGGATGGTGACGTGCGTTATGCGGATATTGTCGACGGTAAGCTCTATCTCTTCGTCAACGCCGCGATCCTCGAGAAATACCTCGAAGATCCGCAGCCGGTTATCGCCGGGGCCAACGAAAAATGGCCCGGTATCCTGAATACCCCGGTGAGCGATCTCTGATCCAGGCAACCAAGAAACTATGGCGGCTCGCGCATTTGCCCGGGTCGCCCGCCTCTTACATGGCAACCGGCGCGAGAAACATCGCCCCCAACCAAAGGAGAAAACCATGACGACCCTGCTTCGCATTGACGCCAGCGCTCAACAGCAAGACCGTTCCCTGACGCGCATGCTGACAACGTTGTTCACAACCGAATTTCTGCACGCCAATCCGGACGCAAAGGTGATTGTCCGCGATATCGGGCAGGACCCGGTTCCGGCGATTGATCACCGCTTTATCCACGCAGCCTTTACCCCGCCCGAAGAGCGCGAAGACTGGATGACCGACCGGCTGGCACTTTCGGATGCGCTGATCGACGAGGTTGTGGCTGCGGATATCATCGTAATGGGCGCTCCGATGTACAATTACGGGATGCCTGCCGCATTGAAAGGTTGGATTGATCACATTGCAAGGATCGGCCGGACATTCTCGTTCGATCTGGCGCGTGGCGACTTCCCGATCGAACCGATCCTGCAGGGCAAGCACCTGGTCGTGCTTTCGTCGCGTGGCGAGTTCGGATTTGAACCCGGCGGGCCACGGGCGCACTTGAATGCACTGGACCCCGCAATTGCGGCCTGCGCCCATTACTTCGGCGTCGACACTGCGAACATCCAGACGATCGCTATTGAATATCAGGAATTCAAGGACGCACGGCATGACCGTTCGGTCACCGCCGCGAAAGAGGCGACGCGCACACTGGCACAGCAGTTTGGCAGGTCTGCCAAACAAACGATTTCTCACCTGACTGACCAATCCAGAAACAAGGACAAAACAATGAAAGACTTTCCGACGCATACGCTCGATTCCGCTCCCGCAAATGCAAAACCGATCCTTCAAGCCGCCCTGAAAGGGTACGGCTTTGTGCCCAACCTATACGCAACCATGGCGGAAGCACCGACCATCCTTGAGGGCTACACAACTCTGTCGGCCATTTTCGGCAAAACGCATCTGTCGGAAACCGAGCGTCAGATCATCCTGATGACCAACAACCGACTGAACGGCTGCAAATACTGCATGGCTGCCCATACCACGCTGTCGCAAATGGGCGGGGTGCCGGACGATGTCATCGCGGCCCTGCGCAATGATACCCCCATCGCCGACGAGAAGCTGGAAGCTCTGCGCCAGTTTGCGGTTGTAATCAACGAAAGCCGTGGGTGGCCCACAGACGCGCAGATCGAACATTTTCTGCAGGCCGGGTACACCCGACAAACCGTGCTAGAGGTTATTCTTGGCACGGCGCTGAAAACCCTGTCGAACTACACCAACCATATTGCTGAAACGGATCTGGACCCGGCATTCGTGGCCAATGCGTGGCCCGCGTCCTCTGCGCAGGCAGCGGAATAACTTTCCGCGACGAACCTGAAATCAAAGACAGGAAGCGGGGCACCGACACAATGTCGCTGTTGCCCCGACTTTTTGACGGGACCGGCGAAAAAGACTGCCTTTTGAATGACGGTTTCACACGATTTTCGGACCTTCGTGCATGTTGCAGCATTAGGCAGTTTGGGCTCTCCGGTAGCGTTCGCCGCACTGGTGCCGAAAAACAATCAACCAAACCCTGAAAGGATATCCCCATGTCACCTGATACAAACTACAGCGCGCTCATTATGCGTCTCTCACTCGGCGCAGTGTTACTTGCCCACGGTATGTTGAAACTTCTCGTTTTTACCGTACCCGGCACAGTCGGCTATTTCGCCAGCCTCGGCCTACCACCCATCGCAGCCCATCTGACAATCTACGGCGAAATTCTTGGTGGAACAGCACTACTGATCGGCGTTTATGCACGTTTGGTCGCTCTCGCCGCGCTCCCACTGCTATTGGGCACGGTCTGGGTGCATTCGGCAAACGGGTGGCTCTTCAGCAGCGAAGGCGGCGGTTGGGAGTTCCCACTTCTTCTTGTGGTGATGGCGATAGCGGTCGTTGCACAGGGAGCTGGGCCGTTTGCAGTCAAACGCTTTCAGGTCCTGGACAGCACAATGCCGCCATTTTTTCGAGCATGATCACGCGCGGCGATGGCTTATTTGACGGCGGCTACCGCCGCCGTCTTGGCAAGCGCTAGGTTTGAGCCTGCGTATTACTGGGCGCGTGGCGCAACAGTTGTCACCGTTGTCGGCCTGCATGCACCAGAACAATCCCCTGCCGCAGCCTAAAATCCAACCTTGATCAAATGTGGCCCTTCCTCATGCACGAAGGGCTGCCCCTTTCCGGAGAAGATCCAGATGCAACCCACCGTCACTCTTTATACCAAGGACTACTGCCCGGTTCTGATGGAGTGGACATCCCCTGATCTCTCTTCTGATAGGTTTGGGAGATGGAAGTCATCAGGAGGTCAGTAGAATGGAAAATGTGGATCTTGTCGGCATAGACTTGGCGAAGAATGTATTTCAACTTCACGGCTGTAGCTCAACCGGTGAGGTAATTTTCCGAAAACAGCTTAGACGTAACAAATTGCTTCCGTTCATTTCTGAGCTGCCGCCGTGCACCATTGCGATGGAAGCGTGCTCAGGGAGCCACTACTGGGGACGGGAATTTGAATCACTCGGCCATATGGTTCGTTTGATCCCGCCAAAATATGTGAAGCCATTTGTAAAACGCTCCAAGAGTGATGCGATCGACGCCGAGGCCATTTGCGAAGCGGCATTGCGCCCAACGATGCGGTTCGTGCAAATCAGGAGCGAAGACAATCAGGCAGCAGCTCTCGCTTTCAGAGCGCGGGATCTCTTGGTCCGGCAACGTACACAGATCATAAATTCCCTGCGCGGCCATCTTTCCGAGTTCGGCTTTGTTGTGGCGAAAGGCCCGACACATGTCAGCAAGCTTGTTTCTGCTATCGAAGATGGGAGCGTCGAGCTGCCTGAGATCTCGCGACCACTCCTGAGCATATTGGTAGATACTCTTGAGGCCTTGAATGCCCGTATCAGACAATTAGAAACGCAGATTGCACAGCGTGCGAAGGAAGACGAAACCTCACGCAGACTGACAACTATCCCTGGAATAGGCCCTATCATCGCGACAGCGATCGCAGCCTTGGCACCTCCGGCTTCAACATTCAAACGGGGCCGCGATTTTGCAGCATGGCTGGGCCTAACGCCACTCCAACATTCGACTGGTGGCAAGCAACGACTGGGGCGAACGTCTAAGATGGGAAATCGAACGCTGCGACGCCTCCTCATTATTGGAGCCAGTGCCGTGGTGAGATGGGCAGAGCGCAAAGGGGCTATTCCGGGTTCCTGGCTTGCAAGGATGCTGGAGCGCAAGCCTCCCATGCTGATACGAGTGGCACTGGCCAACAAGATGGCACGTATCGCCGGTAGTGTCGCAAAGATTCCGCCGAGCCGAAGGTAGCTCTTGTGCTGGACACACCTATCCAGCGAGTGCTGCGAACTGACCGAAGCCAGACTGCTCTGACTGGTCAAACTGACCTTTCCGGATCATGTGTGCTACTTCAATCCCCGCAAGAGTAGCCGAAGCTGAATTCAGCGATTTGAAGGTCTGCATCGGCCGGGTAAGTTTCTTGATGAAACGGTGATCCTGTTCAATGATGTTGTTAAGATATTTCGTTCGCCGGACAGTGATCAACCAACACCAGCCGCACATCACGAGCAAGCAATTCATATTGAATAGTCCCGCCGTGTTCGAGCCGCTCTTGTCGATGACAACCTTGTCCGGCCAGCCGCTGTTGGCGATCGCTTTCACAAAAAACGCAGTAGCGGCGGCTTCGTCGCGACGCTCAGACAGCATGAAATCAAGGGTTTTTCCTTCCTTGTCGATCGCGCGGTACAAATATGTCCACGCGCCCTTAACTTTGACGTAGGTTTCATCCATTCGCCAAGATTGGCCGGTGGGGGCTTTCCGGCGATGCGCTTCTTCGGCAATCGCGCCTGCGTATTTCTCGACCCACCGGTTGAGTGTCGCATGATCCAAATCGACACCGCGTTCGGCCATGATTTCTTCGAGGTCGCGATACGAAACGGGAAAGCGAACATAGAAATACACGGCGTATAGGATCACGGATTTCGGGTAGTGCGCGCCTTTGAAACTGATCAACTCTTCAATCCTGACTGAGGCTCGGGAAAATGGGAGGTCTCGCTCGACGCGCCAGGCGACGCAACTCAATTCCGAAACTTTGCGACACTACCAGTTCGCGGCCTTGGCAGGATAAATGTGTCCAGCAAAACACATGCGTTTAGCCTGCGGAGATATTTGCGACACAACCGAATAAGTAGCTCGGTCACACGATCTCTGCAACACTGCCCCCCAAGAACCTTGATCGGTACGTAGCGATGCTACAGAATTGAATGACGTGCATTCTACTTGGGGAATGTCGGGTTTGACAAGATTGGATATTTCGGTGGATCAAGACTTAGAGACTGGGAGATACGAGAGAACACTTTGCGTTCTCGTACGAGGATGGACTAACTCCGACGATTGGCTCCTCAAGTACACAATGAACAGTGATAAGGGTGGTGAAATCACTGCGGAATTCGAGGCGTTCGTCAAGGAAACCCTACCGGGTGTTAAAATTCTAAGAGCAGAACTTCCGATGCATACCTTCTCCACCACTTCCCCGGAAGATTTGGTGGAAATGCTGCTATTGCAAATAGACGAAACATTTGAAGCTGGAAGGTATGACAGTATCAAGTTTATAGCTTTTAGTTCGGGTGCTCCGATCGCCCGATACGCCTTAATGAAGGCCTATGGCGTCGATCCGAATGGAAAAATCTCCACTTGCACGGCACGCAAATGGACCGGTCCGGGAATCCAGATCAGAGTTGTGAATTTAGCGGGAATCTTGCAGGGGTGGAAGTTCTCTACCGCAATGCCTGCACATGTGCGGTTCCTGGCTCTTCCAATCTCTTTTCTTACCTCGGTGGTCTGCCTTCTCTGGTATCAAAAAAGGCCATTCATTTTGCAACAAAAACATGGCGCCTGCTTCATTGTTACTGGGCAACTCATGCAACTTGCGTTGCGGGATCTGACTGATGACGAATCTCTTCCATTTGAACAAATTAATTTTCTGGGAACGCGCGATGAGTACATTTCGCCAGCAGATTGTATCGAGTTGAACAGCAATAAGTCTTCGATCTTCGTCGAAGTGCCTTCAACCAACCACCTACAGATGCTTAAGGTTGATGACGCAAATTCGGAAAACGAAGAGGATATTAAGCTTAGACAGACACGCCGGAAATATTTTGCGCGGGCACTTACGGAATCGTTTCCGAACCTGGCAGCGGATCGCGAATATTCGGCAATCGATGACGATGTGAATGATTACTTTGATGAACTCGATCGTCCGCATATTGAGTCCACATCAGAATTAAACCGTCAGGTAGAACATGCTGTCATTGTACTTCATGGTATTAGGGATAATGGATTTTGGACAAAACGAGTCGCTCGGAAGCTAAAAGAAGGTGGTGGGGTCAGACCATTGCTCAGGGTGCCGTCTCCAAGTTACGGCTTCTTTTCTCTCCTGGACTTTGTGAGAAAGAATGTGAGGACTCGACAAGCCCAATGGCTACTCAAACAATATGTTGAAGTGCGAGAGTGTTATCCAAATGCAAAAATCAGCTTTGTCGGCCACTCAAACGGAACCTACTTGGCGAAGTCTGCGATGGAACAGTGCACCGCAGTGCGTTTCGAGCGGATAGTATTTGCAGGAAGTGTAGTTCGCACAGATCTTGATTGGGCAATGTTCTCGGGGCAGATCAATTCCGGCGTGCTAAACCTAATGGGTCAGAACGATCGGGTCGTCGCTTTGTTGCCCGGTGCGATGGAGCGGCTTGGGCTTAGGTTTCTGGATGTAGGTGGTGCGGGCTTCTCCGGGTTCAATGACGTCGGGCGGCGCGGAATGAACGTGCAAAACGTTAGGATTTCTGGCGGACACGGAGCTGGGATCAGCGAGCATAGTTGGGAAAAAATCACGAAGTTCATTCAAGACGGTACGGTGCCAATTGACACGATACCAATTGACACGGACAACCAGCCGAACCTTCTGGGGCGGTTTGCCCCAATACTGTTCCTGCTTTGCCTCGCAGCCGCTAGCGGCTTGCTTTTCGGTCTATTCAGGCTCATCGGTACCGACAGCTTCATGTCGGCAATTTTTCTTCTGGTCGTTGGATGGCTAGTTTTTAAGATACTTCGCCAGTTCTGACTGGTTCGCACTTTATGGCCTAACTGGCCCCCGACCGTGATAGTGTGGATATATATGGACCCCGCCTAATTGCAACGGTCTGCTTGGTTCTGGTTTCGAGGTCGCGATTGCTGATGTATATCCGGCTTCTAAGGGCGGCCCGATATATCGTAGCCGCGAGCCCCGATGGATTTCCGCTTGCTT
>NZ_JBDWLR010000098.1:0-21781 GCF_039973035.1 Sedimentitalea sp. | reverse complement strand
CCGCCAAGTCACAGAAAACCAGATCGCCACCAAATCACTCAACCGCATGACCCGACTTGGTCGTGCGGTCTTCAAGCGAGCCGCATAGTCACTTGGGGAAAGGGGCGACTGCGCCCATATTCTGACCCATGCAACAAGCTGACGGCACACCAATCGCCGCAACGATCTGACAGGCTTTCGGTGCGGATGTCGAGCTGATCATTCCGCCTCCCAAGAACGCCGTTCCCTGAGATTGCCAGGCACGTAACGCCCATATGGACATGAAAACCGAAGCTGGCCGAATGGCCTGGCAGAGGCCACCGGTTATGGTCAGAGATCGCGCGGCGAGGCCCAGATCGGGCGCTACAAACAGGTCATCGGACTGGAACTGCGCAGCCGCAACATGGAGACCCAGACAACCGAAGCCCGCATCGCTGTCAACGCCCTTAACCGCATGACCCGTCTCGGTCGTGCGGCCTATGAGCGTGTCGCATAACGAACCGGGGAAAGGGGCAAATGCGGCGCGAGCACTATTCGTGCAACGCGGTCCCTTGGCACATAGATGCCGTCGGAGGGCGGTTGCATTATCAAAGCCGACTTGCCATGTTTGTATTGGCGCTTGATGTGATGACGCCCTCGTTCATCAAGTTTCTAGAATCCAAAGATTTTTGAACTTGTACCATCAAGTGACGCTCAACAGGAGATCGCAGCGTTTCCGCAATGGCTCGCTTGCTGCGGCCTACTCCGTGTTCCGCTGCAAACGTTCCTCCGTGACTTTCTGCTGTTGCATAGATAACGGCTGAAATTTCAGCGTCTAGGTCCGCGAAATCAGTCGTCTCTCTTGGCGGTGAAAGGTTATAGTGGATATTACCGTCGGCCAGATGGCCAAACGTCCAGATACGTGTTCCATTCAGAACGGCCTGCACTTTGGGGGCGCAATCGGCGAGAAACGCGGGAATTTGGCTGATCGGAACGGCGATGTCATGCTTGATCTGGCGTCCTTCGCGTAAAGTGCCTTCGGGCAATTCCTCTCGTATCCGCCACAGAGCCGCGCGTTGGGCTTCAGACTGTGCGACAATCGCATCGATCGCAAGACCGTCTTCAAAAACGGGCTCAAGTAAGTTTTCCAGCACCGTATCAAGGTTCAGGCTGGCAATCGACGTGCTCAATTCAACGAGGAGATAGTAAGCTGCGCGGCTTTCCATCGGCCAACTCAAGTCGGGAATTTTGGACAAAGATAAATCGAGGATTGCATCGTCAAAGAACTCCATGGCGACCAGCATTTCGCCACAGCTCCGCCGCAAGGCATTCCCGGCCACCATCATGGCGTTGATATCCGGAACGGCGATCAATGCCGTCGCGCGAGATCGCGGGGCAGGGTACAGGCGCAAAGCTGCGCGGGTGACAACACCCAACCGACCCTCGGAGCCGCAAAACAATTTGCGCAACTGAAAGCCCGAGTTGTCTTTGATCAAACGCCGCATTCCGTTCCAGATTTCTCCGTTGGGCAAAACAACTTCGAGACCGAGCACAAGATCCATCATACAGCCGTATCGAAAAGCGTGGCTGCCGCCCGCGTTGGTCGCAATCAACCCCCCGATTTGTGCGCTGCCCTCGGAGCCAAGATGCAATGGGAATGCCAAGTTCTGGGCCTGAAGCTGTTCATGCAACCGGGCCAGCACAACGCCAGCCTCGACAATGACGGTAAAATCGCTTTCGTCGATTTCCTCAATCTTGGCCATCCGAGACAGCGAAAGGATCACGCTATTGGGATTGCTCGCCACCGAACCACCAACCAAACCCGTGCCACCGCCTTGTGGGACGACTATTGTGCCGGCCTCGGAACACACACGTATGACGTCTGAGACTTCCTGAGTATTTGCGGGCCGCGCGACGCCGATAGGCTGAACACCGTAGCGGTCAAGCCAATCCCGAACATAAGGCGCCGTATCATCAGGACCGGTCAACCAACCCAAAGTTCCCAATAGTTGCGAAAGCTTACTATCAAGGCTCATGATTCAACCTTCACCAATGTAGGTGGTTTTGACGGCGCTATAAAATTCGACCGCATAGCGGCCCTGTTCGCGGGAGCCAAAACTTGATCCTTTGCGTCCGCCAAATGGCACGTGATAATCCACGCCCGCTGTGGGCAGGTTTACCATGACCATTCCGGCCTGCGATCGACGCTTGAACGCACGCATCGCTGCAAGATTGTTCGTACAGATGCCAGAGGACAAGCCGAATTTTGTGGCATTCGCAGTCATGATTGCCTCTTCCAGATCATCCACTTTGATCACCGAAGCACAGGGGCCAAAAATCTCTTCCTGAGAACTGCGCATGCTATTTGTTGCATTCAGAAACAGGGCAGGGGTCTGAAAGAATCCGGGTCTGTCCAGTGGCGTGCCGCCAACGACCTCGGCATCTTCCTGGCGCGCTAAATCGACATATCCAAGGTTATTGCGAAGCTGTTTTTCTGACGCAACAGGACCGATTTGCGTGGTCGGATCGAGCGGGTCGCCCAACCGCAGGGCCTTCATCTGGGTAATGAGTTTGTCGACAAAGGCATCATAGATGCCGGACTGCACAATCAGCCGCGAAGACGCCGTGCACCGTTGCCCGGTCGAATAGAACGCGCCGTTGAGGCAGGCCCCAACGGCCACATCCAAATCGGCGTCATCCAAGACGACCATCGGGTTTTTACCGCCCATCTCGAGCTGTAATTTCTTACGCGTCCGCCCGCAGGTTTCGGCAGGGCCAGCGCCGATCCCTTCGGAACCGGTAAAGGAAATCACGGTAACATCCGGGCTTTCGGCCAGCATCGGCCCGATCAGGGACCCCGGCCCCATAACCAAGTTTAAGACGCCGGGCGGGCAACCACAATCGTGGAGCAAAGTCGCGATGACATGAGCACAACCGGGTGTGAGATCAGCGGGTTTAAAAACCACTGTATTGCCATAGGCGAGCGCTGGTGCGATTTTCCATGCAGGGATTGCGATGGGGAAATTCCAAGGGGTAATCAGCCCAACCACGCCCAAGGGCTCGCGCGTCACTTCGACATCCACACCGGGGCGAACAGACGGTACAAGATCGCCTGAGAACCGCAGGGCTTCGCCAGCGAAGAACTTAAATAGATGTCCCGCACGGGTTGTTTCGCCAATGGCTTCAACTAGTGTTTTGCCTTCTTCTCGGGCCAATAGACGTCCGATTTCTTCTTTACGATCAAGAATACGCGTGCCGACCGCGTCCAGCAGGTCAGCGCGAAATTGAGGTGAGCTATGCGCCCAACCGTCTGCCGCTTCGGACGCCGCGGCAATGGCCCTATCCACATCATTTTTTGTAGCGGTGGCATAGGTCCCGATCACATCATCAGGGTTGGCAGGGTTCCGGTTCGTCGTTGATTTATCGGCCGGCACCCATTGCCCATTGATCAGGTTTTCAAACATGGCTTCGCTCCAGATAGTTCGCCGCAGTGGCTAGCTCACCTCTCAAGGCGTGCAGAAATGATTGGGCGGAAGATGCTGTAGACAGCAATGTGAATGCGTCGGAATCATTGCGCCAGATTATGACGCGAAGGTGTGCAAACAGGGTGCTGGTGACGGCGCCTTGTTCGAATGCGCCGACACTCAGATCAGGCATTGCCACATGGTCGATCAGTGTTTGTGCATTCTCTCCGGTCAAGCTGACCGCAATCCACCCATCTGAAAGATCGGTGACATAGGCCGTGTCGCCGAGGTCCCGTTGAAGCGTTGCTTCACCAAGTTGAGCGGAGGTAGCAAAGCAAAAGACCTGTCCGGCTTCGGTCCATAACAGATGATGTCCCTGACAATCGGTGCTTTTTCCGGGCTGCGGCAGCGCCCCCAGAATATCGATAAACTCGCGCGCGCGGGCTGCTGTGAAATTCACGGCAATCAGCTTTTTTTCCGTAATCACAGACAACTCTGCGCCGGGAAACGAGTCGGTTACATCGGTCAGCCGGTGGCTTGTGGCAAGCTCTTTCATAGTGGGTTCAAGCACGTTGCAGCCCCCCTTCAGGATCATAAAAATGCGGTGAAACGACTTCGACGGCGATGTCTTTGCCACGCGCGCCGTCCCAGGCCCGCAACTGCGCGCCCACCCGGTTGTGGCCATTCTTCAGAAAGGCGAGCGAAATAGAGTGGCCAAGCGTTGGCGAGAACGCCACAGACGTCAGCCAGCCAAGGTCATTGTCTGTCGTTGGCTCCGCGTCGTTTTCGATCAGATGCGCACCGGCATTTAACACATCGTTGGAATTCAGAGGTTTCAAACCGACCATGCGGGGCAGGTCATCACCCTGCATTGCAGGTCGTTGCCCCATGGCCTTGCCGATAAAGTCGGTCTCTTTGCCGGTCATGCCACCCATTTTCAGGTTCAATGCGGTATTGCGGCCATCAAGTTCTGCGCCCGCGGCGTGACCTTTTTCAATGCGCATCACATTGAGCGCCTCAGTGCCGTAAGGAGTGACACCAAACTCGGCGCCAACCGTCATCAGCGTTTCAGCCAGCGCATTTCCAAAGCGTGCGGGTACCGCTAATTCATACGCCAACTCACCAGAGAATGAGACGCGGAACAGGCGTGCGGGTGTGCCGTTGCAGATGGTCAAAGCCCCGCAAGCCATGAACGAAAACCCTTCATTGGAAACGTCAAACGGCGAGTCTACGATCTTGGCCAACAGGGCGCGAGACTTGGGGCCTGCCACTGCAAACTGTGCCCATGCGTCGGTTGTCGAATTCATATGCACGTCCAACTCAGGCCAGAGGCATTGAAGGCAGAACTCCATATGCTGATAGACAGGTCCGGCATTCGCCGTGGTCGTGGTCATGACGTAGTGGTTTTCGGAAAGGCGGGCCGTTGTCCCATCATCCATCACGACACCATCGTCACGCAGCATCAGCCCATAGCGGGTCTTGCCCACGGCCAGTTTGGCAAATTTGTTGGCATAGACCCGGTTGAGGAACGTCGCCACGTCGCGCCCCTTGAGATCGATTTTCCCCAATGTCGAAACGTCACAAATCCCGACAGAGTTGCGGGTGGCCTTCACTTCGCGGTCCACACTTTGACGCCAATGGTTTTCGCCCGGACGCGCAAACCATTGCGCTCGCATCCAAGCGCCAGATTCAACAAACTCGGCACCCTGTGCTGTGGCCCAATCGTGTGCAGGGGTCAGGCGTGTGGGCCGATGTTCTTTGCCCCGTTCGGGTCCTGCAAGCGCGCCGATGGGCACTGGCGTATACGGAGGTCGAAAAATGGTGGTGCCGGTCTCCGGTATCGTCTTGCCACTGGCCTCGGCCATCACGGCAAGGCCCAACACATTGGACGTGCGGCCCTGATCAGTTGCCATGCCAAGCGTGGTATAGCGCTTGAGGTGCTCGACCGAACGGAACCCTTCTTGATGGGCAAGTTGAATGTCTTTTGCACATACGTCGTTTTGCAAATCCACCCAAGCACGCCCTTTGCCGGTTTGCCAAAGCGGATGGATGTTATAGGAGGCCTCCGACGTCTTAGGCAGGGCAGGCGCGGTGGCGGAGATGTCCAGCTTTTGCAGCGCTCCAAGGCATTCGGTTGCGGCCTGTTGCAAAGCGGCTCCAATCTGAAACTGGCCAGCCGCTGCCCCGGCCACGGACATACCCGGGGGTAGCTCTGTACCGGGTAAAAAAGCAGCCAGTTCATCGGACCAGTGCGGGCGTCCTCTGTGATGACAGGTCAGATGCACATTCGGGTTCCATCCCCCTGACACTGCGAGGCAGTCCGTTTCGATCTTGCGCCCATTGTCCAGCCTGATTTCGCGCAATGCGTGACGGCCGCGGGTGTTGGCGACAGTCCGCCCCATCAATACCTCGACCCCTTCTGGCGCAGTCATGTCACATTGGACGCGGCTGTCGATTATGGCGGTGACTTCGATATCAAGATTTGTCAGATCAATTGCCGTTCGCCAGCCGTCATCGTTGTTGGTGAACAATGTCACGCGCTGGCCGGGAGCAACGCCCCATCGATTGGCATAAGCGCGGACAGAACCAGCCAGCATAATGCCGGGCCGGTCATTGTTGGGAAACGCGATCGGGCGTTCTGTTGCGCCGGACGCAAGCAATGTCTGCCTGGCGTATATCCGCCAGAGCAACGACTGTGCCCCATCGTTGGTTGGGTGATCATACCCCGTGTATTGATGCGCGGCATAGATACCGTGGTCATAGGTGCCCCAGACGGTACAGCGGGAAAGCACTCTGACATTGGGCAGCGTTGCCAGTTCCGCCAACGCCTGACCCGCCCAGGCAGAACCTTTCATATCGTCGAGTGTCGATTGTTCGGCCAGCAGTCGACCACCCAAACGTACATCTTCATCCGCCAGAATTACCTTTGCGCCGGCGCGACCTGCCACCAACGCGGTAATCAGGCCGACAGCGCCACCACCGATGATCAGCAGGTCACAGTGTGCATGGGCTTTGCCATAGTGTTCTGGGTCGTCTCTGTCGGACAGGGCACCCAATCCAGCGGCCTTGCGGATAATTGGCTCATACAGTTTTTCCCAGAATGCGGCGGGCCACATGAAGGTCTTGTAATAGAACCCGGCCCCGAAAAATGGGGCCATCAGATCATTCACGGCCAACAAATCACGTTCAAGCGACCCCTGATGGTTTTGACTGCGGGCCTGCAGCCCTTCGATCAGGGGAACGACTGTTGCGCGGGTGTTCGGCGTGGTTGCCGCCCCGTCGTGCAGAGTCATCAAGGCGTTTGGTTCTTCGGAGCCTGCAGAGAAAATCCCCCGAGGGCGGTGATACTTGAACGATCTTCCAACCAATTTCTGCCCATTGGCCAACAGCGCGGATGCCAGGGTGTCGCCAGCGAAGCCGGACATTTTTTTTCCGTTGAATGTGAAATTCAGAGGCTGCGCAGTATCGACCAGCGCGCCGGGCAAACGCACATTCATGACCTGCATCCAGCTTTGGCAGTGGCGACATCGCGCGCCAATTCAACGTGGGTTATCACCTGAGTCATCGTATCGCGCGTGACGACCAACCATGACCGATCCCCTTGCGCATGATACCAAAGCTCACGGTGCAGCCCCACTGGGTTGTCGCGCAGATAGACATAGTCATGCATGGCTTTTGGCCCGTCTTCGGGTGTTGGTCGGTCCATCAAGGTCGCCGCACCGAAATAGGTGAACTCGGCTGAGTCGCGTGGGCCCAATAGGGGGTGATCAATGATCATGATGGTCTCTCAATGTCGGTTGGGATGGGCGCCCTGGCCCTTTTCGTCTATCATCGCGCCGGACATGGTTCGGTCGAGACGGTACTCGGCAGCAACGGGATGCGGCCGGTCGGTCGCCAGAAAATGCGCGTAACAGAAACCCGATGCAGGCGTCGCCTTGAACCCGCCATAGCACCAGCCGCCGTTGAAGTAGAGGCCGTCTATATGCGTCTGGTCGATGAAGGGTGAGCCGTCCATCGACATGTCCATCAATCCGCCCCACGACCGCAGCAGGCGTGCGCGTCCGATGGATGGCATGACCGCTACCGCGCATTCCGCAACATCCTGCACGATATCCAGAGACCCGCGTTGTGCATATGTATTGTAGGCATCCAGATCGCCGCCAAACACCAATCCGCCCTTGTCGGACTGGCTGACATAAAAATGCCCGGCGCCAAAGGAAAATGCGGTGGGCAGTACGGGTTTCAATCCTTCTGAGACAAACGCCTGCAAGGCAAAGCTCTCGATTGGCAGCCGCATCCCGGCCATAGCCAACACGCGGCCCGAACTGCCTGCGACACAGACAGCTGTCTTGGCCGCCTTGATCGGACCGCGCGAGGTTTCGACTCCTGTGCAATGACCGTCTGTGATCTGAAAGCCGGTGACTTCGCAGTTTTCAATGATATCAACGCCCAACTGGTCCGCAGCGCGCGCATATCCCCAGACGACAGCGTCATGCCGCGCGGTACCTGCGCGGCGCTGGAGCAGGCCCGCCTTGATCGGAAATCGCGCATTGTCGAAATCAAGAAACGGATAGTTCTGTTCCAGTTCGTCCCGATCCAGCAACGCCCCATCCGCCCCTGACATGATCATCGCATTTGCCCGGCGGGCACCTGCGTCACGCTGCGCATCGGAATGCAGCAGGTTCAGCATGCCGCGTTGAGACATCATGACGTTATAGTTCAGTTCTTGTTCCAATCCCTCCCAAAGCTTCATGGACAGCTCGTAGAAAGGTTGATTGCCCGGCAGCAGATAGTTGGACCTCACAATTGTCGTGTTTCGCCCGGCGTTGCCGCCGCCGATCCATCCCTTTTCGAGGACTGCAACACGGTGTTTGCCATGCTTGGCGGCAAGATAATAAGCCGTCGCCACGCCATGTCCGCCACCACCAACGACGATGATGTCATACTCTGGTTTCGGCTCGGCCTTGCGCCACGCCTCTTTCCAGCCCCGGTTTCCTGTCAGGCCCTGACGGAAGATGTTCCAAGCGTTATATTTCATGGCTCATGCTTCAGCTAAGCTGCTTGCCGGGAGCAAGGTAGGATCGGTCCAGCGGGACTTCGATGAAATTCACGCCGCCACGGGAACGGGCTTCTGCCAAAGCGGATTTGAAGGCGTCCAGATCCTCAACCTTGATGGCGGATGCTCCAAAAGATTGGGCGAATGCAGTGAAATCCGGGTTGGTGAGCATGGTGCCGGATACCCGATCGGGGAACTCGCGTTCCTGATGCGCCCGAATGGTGCCGTATCTGCCATTGTCAATGACGATCACGGTAAGGTTCAGGTTGTGATGAACGGCAGTAGCCATTTCCTGACTTGTCATCATGAAACATCCATCCCCGGCGATGGCATAGACCTCGCGTTCCGGAATCGTCGCTGCGGCGCCAATCGCACCCGGCAATCCATAACCCATGGACCCGGAGGTCGGAGCAAGCTGTGATCCCGGCGCACGATAGCGATAAAAGCGGTGCAACCATCCAGAATAATTGCCCGCGCCATTGCACAGGATCGCATCCGCCGGCAGCACATCTGCCATATGTGCAAAGTAGGGGGCCAGAGGATCACCTTCTACAGACGATGGATCATTGAAGGCGACATATTTTGCGCGCAGGTCGGTCAGCCGTTTGGTGAATTTTCCAGGGGCGACTGGATCCCATTCGGCGGCGGCAAGACAGAAACTCTCAGTGTCGGATACGAGCGAAATCGCAGGTTCATAGACACGACCAATTTCTTCGCCAGCTGGGAAAATATGGGCAAGTGCCTGGTCGGGTATCGGGGATTTGATCGCAGTGTACCCACCCGTTGTCATTTCGCCCAAGCGGGGCCCGATGGCAATCAGCAGATCTGTACTTGCCAACGCATCTGCCAGATAGGGAGTTGTACCGACGCTAAAATGCCCGACGTAGTTCGGATGTTCGTTGTTCATCAGCGCCTGGCTGCGGAACGAGGCTGTGACCGGCAGGTCTTGCTTCTTGGCAAACCGGGCGAGTGCCTCGATTCCCTTGGGCGTCCAACCGCCACCGCCTGCCATGATCAATGGACGTTCGGCCTTGACAATTCTGCTTTGCAACTGCGCCATGGCGTCCGGGGCGGGTTGAAACCTGACCGTTGAAATCGGGGCAGGTGGGGCCGGCTGCTCGATCATATCATAAAGCATGTCCTCGGGGAGAGAGAGGACAACCGGCCCCGGTCGCCCGGACGTCGCCGTGCGAATAGCGCGTGTTACGAATTCCTGAATGCGCGAGGCATCATCTATTTCCGCGACCCATTTGGCCATTTGACCGAACATACGCCGGTAGTCGATTTCCTGAAACGCTTCGCGCTCTGTCATGCTGCGCGCGATTTGCCCGATGAACAGGATCATCGGCGTCGAATCCTGAAAGGCGATATGAACGCCTGCGCTTGCGTTGGTTGCACCGGGCCCGCGCGTGACCATGCAAACTCCGGGTTTGCCCGTCAGTTTGCCATAGGCGTCCGCGGCCATTGCGGCCCCACCTTCCTGTCGGAAAGTGACAAACCTGATCTTGTCCTGCTGATCATGCAACGCGTCAAGAACAGGAAGATAGCTTTCTCCGGGAACGCCAAACACTTGATCGATGCCTTGTACGACCAACTGATCCACCAGATGATCAGCGGCGCGGACGGTTGTTTTACTTGTGGTCATTTGACAGGTTCTTTCGATGGGTTTAGCGCGCCGATTGCAGACGCAATGCGGTTCAGGGCGGTTTTGATTTCGTCATCTGCAACGGCAAATGACAGTCGCAGATGTTCGGGCAGGCCGAATTCGGATCCGGGAACAGTCACCACATTCGCCGCTTCGAGCAGATAGGCGCTGAGAACGGCATCGTCGGACAGCACCTTGCCGTCCGGCGTTTGATTGCCGATCAGGCTTGAAACCCGGACAAAGGCAAAGAACGACCCCTCGGGTGGTGTGGCTTCGATCCCAGCAATCTTGCTGAGCCCATCGAAAAGCACCTGCCGGCGACGTGCGTAGGTCTCGCGCGCGATGCTCAGGAAATCCTGTGGGCCAGTAAGGGCTTCGACAGCGGCCGCTTGGCTAACCGAGCTGGGGTTGGATGTGCTTTGGCTTTGGATGATCGACATGGACTTAATCAATCCCGCTGGCCCCGCCGCGTATCCCAGCCGCCACCCGGTCATCGCAAACGCCTTTGAAACAGCATTCACTGTCAGAATGCGGTTTGCCAGATCCGGGCGTACCGACGCGGGTGTCGCGAAAGCCGCGTTCCCAAAACGTATATGTTCGTAGACATCGTCCGACATCACCCAAAGGTTTGGATGCTCTTCGACCACGGCCAGGAGGGCGGCCAATTCATTCTCTGCGTATACCGCTCCTGATGGGTTGCTTGGCGAATTCAACAACACCCAACGGCTTTGGGGCGTGATCGCTTTGCGCAGCTGGCCGGGTGTGATCTTGTAGCGGGATTCGAGCGACCCGGGCACCGCGACGGGAGTACCCCCGGCAACCTTTACGATGTCAAAGTAGGAAAGCCAGCATGGCGTTGGCAGGATGACTTCGTCACCTTCGTTCAAGGTTGCCATAAACGCGTTGAACAAAAGTTGCTTGGCGCCGGCACCGGCCATCACTTCGGTTCGTTTATAGTCCAACCCGTTGTCGGCTTTGAACTTATGCCGGATCGCGTCCTTCATAGGTGCGGTGCCATCCAGTGAAGTATAGCGTGTCTCGCCATGATCGATTGCGGCTTTGGCAGCGGCGCGAATATTCTCAGGCGTGTCAAAATCCGGCTGACCTGCTGAAAGGTCGATCACCGGAATGCCGTCAGCTTTCATCTCGCGCGCGAGTTGCGCCAGTTGCAGAATGCGCGATACACCCATGCCGTCGATGCGGCTGGCGATGGGCAATATGGCATTTGATGATCTGTATAGGTCTTGCATGGTTATTCTCTGATGTTCGCGCAGGCCGGGTAGCGCGTTAAAAACAGGGCGGGATCAGTTCATGAGATCATTGAATTTTTGCCGGGATTCGGTCAAATGATGTGACATTTCGGCGATTGCTACGTCTTCGATACCGCGTTCAACGGCGGCCAGAATAAACTCGTGCTCTTGGACCACGTTGCCTTGCTCTGCCTCGGCCGCAAAAAAGAGATTGCGGGTCTGAAAAACCTTCTCGTGAATTTGAGCAAGCATGTCAGACAATACTTCGTTGCCAGACATCTCGGCGATCTTGAGGTGGAACAATCCATCGGCCGCATTGACGGCGATCGCGCTGCCGTGGCCCTGTGCCGCTGCGATAATGCTCAAGCAATGTCTGAGGCCTTCGGTGTCTTTCGATCTGGTCGCTCCACGAACAGCAAGCTCTTCCAGGGTTAGGCGAACATCATAGAGTTGCAGCAGATACGCCGGAGTGTACTGGGGGCTTATGAATGACCTGCCACGCACGCTTACGTGGCCCTCGCTCTTGAGGCGGGCCAGAACTTCACGAACGGGCGTTCGGCTTGAGGCCTGATATCTCTCTGCAAGACGCTCTTCGATTAGCCGTTCGCCGGGTGAAAATGTCGCGCACAACAGATCGGTCTTGAGGTGACGATAGAGCGCCTCCACCTGACCACTCTTGCCCTCAGGCACTGCAGCCTTTGGCCCATCTGTTTCCAGGCAAGCCAGCTGCTCGAAGATATCACTTGTGTACATTTGGCATCCCTCCGACCTATGGTTTGCATGCAAATAGATCATCCGTCAAGAAGTCTAGATGAAAATCTTCATTATTCCGCAGGGCGAAGATTTTATTTTCTTCGCGATATTGCGCCGTAAATATGCGGCATACGCGCATTTATCACGCTAATCGAGTGCTTGATGTATGCGTGGAGCACAAATTGTTTGACGTAGGACTAATGTTGTTTGTATGCAAGTGAGATAACAGGGAGAATGAAATGATTCTTGAAAGACTTCGCAGCGGAGTAACCGTCGCCACCTTCGTCGCAACTGGTTTTGCCACCAGTGCACTGGCTGAAAAATGGGATATGCCCACAGCATACCCTGACAATAGTTATATGACCGAAAACCTGCGGGACTGGGCCGATGCCATCGGGGTCGCGACAGGTGGAGAATTGGAGATCGTGATTCACTCGGGTGGCTCTCTTTTCCCGGGCAATGAGATCAAACGCGCCGTTCAGACAGGCCAGGTTGTACTGGGCGAACGCATCATCTCTGCGCACGAGAACGAAAACGCGGTATTCGGCGTTGATTCAGTCCCATTCCTTGCGCCTTCCTTTGATGAATCGGTCAAATTGTGGAAAGCGGCGACCCCGGTCATGGATGAAATTCTGGCCGATCAGAATCTGGTCGCCTTGTTCTCGGTTCCATGGCCCGCGCAAGGGCTGTACTCCAAGAACAAGCTCGAGACGATTGAGGACATGCAGGGCCTCAAAGTCCGTGGATATAACGCGGCCATCCTGCATTTGGCCGAGCTGGCCGGGTCTCAGGGCGTGCAGATTGAGTATTCTGAATTGACACAGGCACTTTCAACAGGCGTGGCGGACGCAACTGTTGGCTCAGGTTCTTCGGGCTACGAGAAAAAGCTCTGGGAAGTGCTGAAATACTACTATGAGCTGAACATGTGGCTGCCCCGGAATGTTGTGTTGATCAACAAGGAAACTTGGGATGCTCTCGATCCGGCTACGCAGAACATGGTGCGTGGGATATCTTTAATGGCCGAAGCATCAGGTTTGGCGCGCGCGCGTGAACTGGCCGGCTGGTACAACACCGTAATGATCGAGAATGGTATGGAAGTGAGCTCGGGAAGCGAGGCTCTCAATGCCGGGTTCCAGGAAATCGGCGCAACAATGACAGCCGAATGGCTGGAAAAGGCAGGTGAGCCCGGCCAGCGTATACTGGATGCTTACAACGCCGCGAAGTAACGCGCGTTGAAAAGACCATCGCATTCCTTGCGGTGGTCAACGCCGCAAGGACCCGCGGTCTGTGGTTTGTCAAATCGGTAGTACTTTAACATTGGGTGGCTCGACTTTGTCTTCAGGCGAGGTGAGCCCCAGTTCGGGGGACACTATGAGATCCATTGCAATCATGCTTCATAATTTTGCTGAAAAGCTGAGTTTTGTAGGAGCGCTTGTTGCCGTAGTCGCATTTGTGATCATGCCGGTTCTCGTTGCCGGTCAGGTACTGGGCCGAACCTTTGGGTTTTCCGTCGCCGGCGCGCCGGAATACGCGTCTTATTGTTTCGCTACCGTCGCCTTTATGGGGCTGGCATACGCGATGAAGGAGTACTCGCACGTTCGTGTGAGCTTCTTACTCGAAGGTCCAATGGCGCTGAGGCGATCTACAGAGATTGTGGCGCACGTATTTGGGACGGTGTTGTCAGGATTTGCCACATATGTTTCCTGGACCGGCGTCGGGTTTTCTCTAAAGTTCAACGATATTTCCCAGGGTCATGATGCTACGCCGCTCTGGATCCCGCAATCTGTCATGATTGTCGGCTTCGGGATGCTGTTCCTGATGATCTTTTCGCGGCTCATGCTGCTGTTGTTTGCGCGTGATGTGCCGCTTGGCGCCGCCAAATCAATCATGGACGAGGGGCACTAGAGCATGGATCTACTATCTCAAGGATTGATCTTGGCGGGTTCGCTCGCACTGATGCTGACCTTTGGCGTCTGGATTGGATTGTCGCTGCTGGGCGTGGCCTCTGTTGGGCTAATTTTCTTCATAGATCGCCCGACTGGCGGCGCAACTTTCACCGCGATGTGGGGTATCTCAAGTTCGTGGACCTTGACGGCGATGCCGCTCTTCATCCTGATGGGAGAAATCCTGCACAGAGCCAAGATTGCAGAAAACATATTCAAGGGCATTGCCCCCTGGACGACCAGGTTGCCGGGCGGGATGATGCATGTGAACATTCTGGGCTGCGCAGTGTTTGCGGCGGTAACCGGATCGTCCGCGGCGACTGTAACCACGGTGGGCCGGATCACGATGCCGGAACTGCGCAAGCGCGGCTATCCCGACAGTCTGGCAATTTCGACACTTGCCGCCGCCGGTTCGCTTGGCTTGTTAATCCCTCCTTCTATCATCTTGATCGTCTATGGTGCGATTGTTGAGGAATCCATCGCAAAGCTGTTTCTTGCGGGCATCTTCCCGGGCATCATGCTGTCGCTGCTTTTCGTTGGTTACATTGTGATCTGGACGTGGCTGAACCCCAAAAAATTCCCCAAGGCTGAGCCATGGCCCGGCATCATGTCGGCGATCAAAAGTTCGGGTAATCTGATCCCTGTCGCCTTCCTGATCCTGTCGATCATGGTGACAATGTATCGTGGCTGGGTAACAGCAACAGAAGCAGCAACAATCGGTGTCTTTGCCTCAATGTTCCTCGCATTCCTGAACAGGACGCTCTCATTCAGCGGTATGTACCAGAGCATTCTTGCGGCTGTACGTACCACTTGTATGATCATGCTGATCTTGCAAGGCGCAAAGGTTCTGACTTTGGCCATGGGTTATTTGGGCATACCGCGTGAACTGGCCGCCTGGATCGCAGACATGAACATGACGCCCTTCTTTTTGATCGTTGTCATCACGATTTTCTATTTGTTGCTGGGCTGTTTCCTTGATGGCATTTCGATCATCGTTCTGACGATGTCGATTATGTTGCCCATCATCGAGGGCGCGGGCATCGATCTGATCCTGTTTGGCATCTATCTCGTTTTGGTGGTCGAGGTTGCGCAGATCACGCCGCCGATCGGGTTCAACATCTTCTTGCTAAAGGGGCTGACAGGGAAAAGCGTGGCGTTTGTTGCAAAATCCACGGCACCGATGGTGCTTGTCATGTTGCTGATGATTGCCATCCTGATGAGCTTCCCGGAACTCGCAACCTATCTGCCGTCACAGATGCAGAACGCAGCGGACATGTAATTTGATGACTGCCCCGACGATCTTGGGCGGAGCAATCTCCACGACCAAATGCAACGTCACAACAAAAAGGGTATAGCCCAATAGCGAGAGATGAACGAACCATGGGTTGCCAAAAACCAGTTTCGTCCGAGGGTGCCTTTGAGTTCCTTTTTGACGAGAAACCTGTTTCAGCGCGCAAAGGTCAAAGTGTTGCAGCTGCTTTGATGCAGGCGGGACAATACTGTCTTCGGATTGACGAATTCGGCGTCCCGAAAGGGACATTCTGCGGGATTGGCTTCTGTTGGGAATGCCGCTGCCGCATCAATGGGGTCAGCAATGAACGTGCCTGTTTGGCGATTGCACAGCCGGGAATGCGGGTGGAAACGCAGGAGGGTCTAGAATGAGTCCCGGTCACGTTGCGATTGTCGGCGCCGGTCCGGCGGGTATGTCTGCGGCGATTGCTGCCAACAAAGCAGGGTGCAAAGTGACGCTGCTGGACGAAGCCTCGCGTGTCGGTGGGCAAATATATCGGCGTCCGATTTCGGATGTAGTTGCAGCATCATTCACCTCACACGCTGAGCAAAAACGCAAAGCCGATCTTCTGGCGGGGTTTGGCGCTATCGCCTCGCAAATCCACCATGTGCCAGAGGCCCAGGTCATATCCGCCTTTGCCGGTCCAGAGCTTCAATACGTTTCCAACGCCACCACCCATACTTTGCGCCCAGATGCAGTCGTGCTCGCGGCGGGGGTGCGGGAAAAGATTTTCCCGTTCGAGGGTTGGACCTTGCCCGGCATCTTGGGGGCAGGGGGCGCGCAATCTATATTGAAAGCCCAAATGACCGTTCCGGGCAAGCGGATGGTGGTTGCGGGCGCTGGCCCCCTGCCATTGATCGTTGCTGCACAGATGTTGCGGGCGGGTGTTGATGTCCTGGCCCTAGCGCTGCTTAACTCGCTCGCCGCGTTTGGAAAACGACCCCTGTCCCTTTTGAATGGTTACGAGACGGTTCTGGACGGTTTCGGACATCTGGCGACCATACTTTTGGCAAACACACAACGGCTGAAACGCTATGTCCCGATCCGGGCTGAAGGTCGGCGGCAGTTGGAGGCTGTTACCCTTGCGCGGGTTGATGCAAAAGGCAGGGCGCTTCCAAACACCGAAATGACGATTGAGACCGACGTATTGGCAATCAACTACGGTTTTGTCGCCAACGCGGAACTGGCTGCAATGTTCGGCGTAGAAATGAAATATGGGAACTTGTCCGGATGGCATCCCAAGACCGATGCCTTTGGACGTACTTCAGTCCCCGGCGTCTTTGCTTGTGGCGATATGGCCGGTTTGCGAGGTGCATTTGTCGCCCAGTCCGAGGGTTCGATCGTCGGAAATGCTGCGGCACGATTTTGTGCAGGGGATGGGCCGGAAACACAGATCAAAGAGACTAAGACTCGTGCCCGGCACCAAAGATTTCAGAAGGTCGTTGCAAGTTCCTTGACCCTACCAACGGGACTGTGGGATCTCTCATTGCCGAACACCACCATCTGTCGCTGCGAAGGTATATCAAAGAAGGACGTTCTGGCCGCATTTGACCAAGGGCACCTTTTGATCAACGCCGTAAAGCGCAACACTCGTTGCGGTATGGGATGGTGTGGCGGTCACAGTTGTCTGCACACAGTTTCGCATATGGCGACGCTGCGAACGCAGAAAGCACCGCCAGAGCCGATGACTGCGCGCCCCTTGGCGCGCCCTGTTTCACTGGCGGACCTTGCCAACGCAGTCACTGGAGAAGCGGATGCGACCTGACGTCAGGGCTTGTGATATCTTGATCATAGGTGCGGGCATCTATGGTTTGTCCTGCGCGTGGAATATTGCCAAACATGACACCGGCGCAGAAATCCTTGTGGTTGATGCAGGTGAATTTGCCAGCGGGGCATCCGGGCGCAACGGTTCGGGCTTTCGGATGCAATGGGGGCTGGAGCTGAACATCCGCCTATGTCAGGAAAGCATCAGGTTTTTTGAAGAGATCGAGAGCCATCTGGAGTATCCCGATGGGATCGAGTTGCATCAATCCGGTTATCTCTTACTTGCCAGCAATGAAAAAGAATTGCAGCGCCTGAATGATGCGCAGGCCTTGCAGCACAGATTTGGCGTCCCGTCCGAAAGTATGACGCCTGAAGACTGCATGAAGATGGTCCCTTCTCTCAATCCCGCCGGGATTGCGGGCGGAGCATTTTGCGGCAAGGATGGCGTCGCAAACCCGTTCAAATACCTCGATGCGTTACAAAAAGCAGCCACCCGGCTGGGCGTTGAAATTCAATACAGTACCTGCATTGACGCTCTAAGGCCCGAGGGGGATCGGTATGCAGCACGCGGTGCATTTGGAGAAATTTGCGCGCACAAAGTCCTGATCTGCACAGATTGGGCCGCTTCGGAATTGTTGGAAGAGCATGGTGCTGCCTTGCCGATCACCGGCCTTCCCAAAGAAGCACTTGTCAGCCAACCCTGCGCGCCTTGCGTCGCCCCGATGGTCGTTTCACTCAAGCATCACATTGCGCTCGCCCAGACGGCGCGAGGGTCCATCGTCTTTACCGTAACGCGGCATCGTGACCCGGGTGGCGACATCAGCTCACAACCGGATTTTCTGAAGTTTGCGGGGCGACAATTGCAGGACCTGACACCGGGGCTGTCGCATCTCAAGATATTGCGCACCTGGGGCGGTTCGTCGTCTGTGACGCCGGACATGCAGGGTGTCTATGGCGAGACGGCGCTGCCCGGGGTCTTTGTCGCCGTGTCGTCATATCGCGGTTTCATGACCGGCCCGGCGGCAGGCCGCGTTATGTCCGAGATTGTTCTTAATGGGCAGAGCAACGATCCGGTGGCAGCTGAGTTAAATCCGTTTCGTTTCTCCACCGGAGAGCTGGTTTATGAGCCCCTGCTGAATCAAGACTGAGTGGACCCATGGGCCCAGCAAGACATTCCGGACACCAAATTGAACTCTATGTAAAGCCGACTTGAGGAGACGTAAGAATGGCCATTTTCTTTCACTGGGATGATGCAACAAGAGACCTCTGGGACACTGCGTTTTCAGAGGCGGGTACAACTGCCGATATCCGGACCGTGGATAATCTGGGGGATGTGAACGATATTGAATATGCGGTGGCCTGGGCTGCTCCGCATGGCTATCTTGGCCGGTTCCCGAACCTGAAATACATATTTTCAATTGGGGCAGGTGTGACACACATCACCGAAGATCCAGATGCGCCATTGGATGTGCCAATTGTCCGGCTCCAGGATGATATGCTGGTTCTGGACATGTCTTGTCATATCATCCATTGGGTCCTGCATTTCCACCGCTCTTATTATCTCTACAAACAGTATGAGGGCGAAAAGAAATGGCTCCGCCACCGGTATCCTGACAATGGCGACAGGCGTGTTGCGATAATGGGGCTTGGCCAAACCGGTCAGGATGCCTGTCGTCGTTTGCGCGATCTGGGTTTCGATGTGACAGGCTGGGCGCGCAGTCCGAAAGAGATTGAAGGCGTGCGGTGTCTGCACGGTGAGGCGCAGTTTGATGCGTTACTTGCAGAGGCCGATATCTTGGTGAATTTGCTTCCGCTGACGCCACAAACCGAAAACCTTCTGGATGCCAACGCGTTCACCAAAATGCCTGATGGAGCCTTTATCATCAACTGTAGTCGTGGGGCCTCAATCGTTGATGCGGACCTGTTGAACGCACTTGAATCCGAAAAGATCAAAGCCGCCGCGTTGGATGTGTTTCGGACAGAACCATTGCCGCATGATGATCCATATTGGGACCACCCGAACGTCTTTGTGACCCCACATGCCGCAGCGCCTTCCAATGAGCGTTCTGCAGCCCAGTTTATCGCAGACAATATCCGCACTGCTATGAGCGGGGGCACCCCGACACCGATCGTAGATTTGCAACGGGGGTATTGACCCATGCGTCAGGTGCGCAGGCTGCCCGAACACCACGACAGCAACGGGTGGTGGGAAACGCTCCCCAATGCGCCTGAACCGCGCGGGGTCACAGGCGAAGTGCGCGTCAAGACTGCTATTGTGGGTGGGGGTATCTGCGGCATTTCGGTTGCCAATCGCCTGAGCGAGCTTTGCCCCAACGATGATATATGCCTCATTGAAGCGGAGCGAGTTGGATTTGGTGCATCAGGGCGCAATGCCGGTTTTATGCTGAACTTGCATTCCCACGGGCCTCCAAAAAATCTGGATGTGTTGCGCCGGAATATGAAGTTTTGGCAAACCGGTTTGGACAGCCTGCGCAACAAGGTTGAAGAATGGCAAATCCAATGTGATTGGAACGACTCAGGTCGTTTTTATGGGGCGGCGGGGCCAGATGGCGAAAAACGCCTGAGCGAGATTTCAGCGACACTTGAGGCACTGGGCCTGCATCACGACAGACAAGATCGTGGTGAGATAGCCAAACGGATCGGAACCGAGTTCTATTCGTCCGCTCTGTGTGTGCCCGGCAGCGCATTGGTCAATCCAGCCGCAATGATGCGAGGCTTGGCGCGAAACCTTCCAGCCAATGTGCAACTTTTTGAAAACACGCCGGTCGTGTCCTTTGCCCGAGAGAACGACGGCTATCGGATTGTCACACAACAAGGTCAAATCCAAACGGATCGATTGGTGTTAGCGACAGGTGTTTTTCTGAAGGATTTCGGAATCGCCACCGGGAAATTCGTGCCCATGGCGACCTATGCCAGCCTGACCAATCCACTGGACCCTGAATCGCTCAGGAACCTGGGCACCGGAGAGGAGTTTGGCTTGCTTGGTGGCTCCGAGGTCGGCTCAACCGTCCGATTGACCAGAGACAATAGGCTTTTCTTGCGAAATCACTATAATTTTGAACCCGGAAAATCCGCGTCGGCCGCCCGCATTTCCGACATCGCGACGATGCACCGAAAGGCATTGACCATTCGGTGGCCGGCCTTGTCCAGCATTGGATTTGAACACAGTTGGGGCGGAGCGATGGCATTCACCACCAACAACGGAACGGTTTTTGGCGAATATGGTCCAAACCTCTATGCCATCTTGACGAATGATGTCTCTCCGATGACCCGAGGCGAGGCAACAGGAGCCCTGTTGGCCGAACATATGGAAGGCCTCGATAGCGACCTTCTTAGTCTGCAACTTGCCTTACCTGACGCGCGCCGCTTGCCACCGCGCCCCTTTTTGGATGCCGGAATCTCCATGCGTAGATGGCTCAAGAACGCAACTTCGGGGCGTGAGGTCTGATTAATTAAGAGGCCCCCAAATACTCGACCAATCGCCGGGGAAAAACTGCCTAAACCCTAATCTTTATGAAATCCAAGCAGCTAAACGGAACATCCAAACCGTTCTTGAGAGAGAAATCCATGTCTAACCTGATCCTGACAGTCACTTGCCAATCCAAACCAGGAACTGTCGCCACGATTTCGACATTTCTTGCAGAACAGGGATGCAACATCACAGACAGTTCGCAGTTCGATGATGCCGAGACTGGGAAGTTCTTCATGAGGGTGAATTTCGCGCACGAAGGCGACATTGATCCCGAAGCGTTTACCCAATTGTTTTCAGGTATCGCGGATGACTTAGACATGTCATTTGCTTTTCACGATGGAGCGGCAAAGATGAAGGTCGTCCTGATGGTGTCTCGTTTTGGACATTGCCTTAACGACATTCTTTATCGCTGGCAGATCGGTGCGCTGCCGATCGACATCGTTGCAGTTGTTTCCAACCATCTTGAGTATCAAAAGGTCGTCGTGAACCACGATATTCCATTCCACTGCATCAAAGTGACCGCGGAAAACAAGGTGGAAGCAGAAGCCGCTCAGATGCGAATTTTAGGAGAAACCGGCGCCGAACTCGTCGTTCTTGCGCGCTATATGCAGGTGCTATCCGATGAAATGTGTCAGAAGATGCAAGGTCGTATCATTAACATCCATCATTCCTTTTTACCGAGCTTCAAAGGCGCCAACCCATACAAGCAGGCCTTTGAAAGAGGTGTGAAACTGATCGGGGCAACCTCTCACTATGTAACCGCTGATCTTGATGAAGGCCCGATCATTGAACAGGACATAGCCCGTGTAACCCACGCGCAAAGCTCAAATGACTATGTCGCATTGGGGCGCGATGTTGAAAGCCTCGTCCTCGCACGTGCGATTCATGCCCACATACATCGGCGCGTTTTGGTTAATGGAAACAAGACAGTAGTCTTCCCGGCGTCACCTGGATCGTTTGCCTCCGAACGGATGGGGTAATGCACCCGAAGATTGGGGACACTTTACATAACGCTCATTATCTTCCATTTGACAGATTGCACCTAGCCACCTATCTAGCCTGTATATATGGAGGCCGATATGTGGACCCTGCAAGATGCCAAGAACAAGTTCAGCGCTGTTGTCGATGAGGCCCTCGCCGGTCGGCCCCAGGAAGTAACCCGGC
>NZ_JBDWLR010000097.1:0-8402 GCF_039973035.1 Sedimentitalea sp. | reverse complement strand
ATCGCATCGAGATCATGTTCGGCAGGTTGAAAGATTGGAGACGGGTCGCGACCCGATACGACAGGTGCCCGAAGGTCTTCCTCTCCGCAATCGCGCTAGCGGCAACCGTCATCTATTGGCTATGAGTCCTGACCCTAGCATGAGTGTAGAAAATATCATTTCAATTATTTCAGAGGATCGTCCTGATGTTCAGGAATACCTGAAGAAGACGGAGGACAAGAGGTCTCTGGCGCTTTCGCTATGGACGATCCGCAAGCATGCCAGGCTGACGCAGGCGGAGCTTGCGGAAAAGATGCATGTCAAGCAATCTGCTATATCCAAGTTGGAATCTGCGAGTGGCTCACTTCCAAACCTTGAGACTGTGCATCGGTTTGCAAAGGCTTGTGGAGTGAGAGTATTCATCAGCTTCGTGGCTGAGGAAGCAGACGCACCTGACTTAGAGAATGAGCATGAATCTGACGTGTCTGACAACGAGACGGATTCAGGGGGTTGGGAGCTGACGTCTGGGAGGTTGGCTCATATTGAGGGTGATAGCTTTTACATAGCGGCTGATGCAGAGGATGAAGATCAAGGGGGATCCCAGCAGGGTGAGTGGGAGGATATACTCAAGGTCCCGGGAGTTTTCGCATATAGCGAAGAGAGGGGCGTCTTCGCACAGAAGGCTGAGACACTTAGAGATTCTCTCAGCATCGCTGCCGCCGCCGTTAAAAAGCATAGAGGATTGATCGAGGGCTTGGACGAAGGCTCGAAATATGACGAAGGCCTGAAAGATGTCGAAGACCCGAAAGATTTTGTATTTGACGCAGAGCTGATCATAGCAACAGCCAAAGTTTAATGAGAGTGGCGGTAAATGACAGATGTATTGGGGTCGTTTCACGCTCTGACTTGTGATCCCGATCGCCTGAATGATCTACTCGAAGCGGCTACATTTATTGGAATCGCTATTCTGGCGGTGCCCGTTTGGACGACGAACCTCAACAAGCGTCGAGCAGCGAAGCATGCACAAGATAAGGAAGACTTTTATGCAAAAATACCAGAAGACGCGCCTCAAATTAAGATTCTGGATGACTTGCACGATCTAATGACCAAAGACAACGATGTTTGGCGAAAACGAGACCATGTGTGTTTGATCGTCGGATATCTGTTATTACTCGGATCAAATTTTGTCCGGGTGATCACATGAATGCCTGCGCCGGATCGTAGGGCGTCGATGCACCGGCGAGGCCGTGTTGCACAGATCATAGTCCGCTCGGAACGCGCCCTACCCGAAACGGATTTCAGGCGGTGCGTTCGAAGTTAAGACTGCCAATTCCGGTCATCCGGTTAAAAACCCGGACGCCAATCTTGGCTTCTGTTTGCTGATTGGTAGTGTCGGACTGTGTTGCAGGGATCAAGTTTTAGGTCGGAACGGTCCCATACCCAGTCATTTCAGAAGACACGCTCATATGCCGCACAACCGAGGGCTGTCATGCGGTTGAGAGCTTTTGAAGCTAGTTGCGCTTCAACGGTTTGAGTGTCAAAAACCTCGTGCTTGAAGGCCATCGCCAATGACTTGTTTCCACCTGCCAATCTGGGCTTCAATCTGTGATCTCTGATTGTATCCCGCCTTGGCTTGCCACTTCATTCTGCCATGTTCGGCGATGGCATCAATGTGTTTATTGCGCTGCGCATTCGCGCCGTGAACTGCGTTTTTCGGAGGCGGGACGATGATCTCTATTTCAGGCCCAAACTTATCTACCAGACAGTCTACAACGCTCTGGCCGTCATACGCACCATCCGCGAGGAACTGGCTCACTTCGGCATCAATGTTAGCAAGCAGATCAGGCAGTGTCGTTTCATCGCCCACATGTTCGGTGGTCAGTTCGGATCCGACAATTTCGCCAGTGTCGGGATCGAGGGCGATGTGGAGCTTGCGCCATGATTTGCGACGCTTCTTTCCACCATGCTTCTCGGTGCACCAATCGTAACCGCCATGCATTTTCAGTCCGGTACTGTCCACAATGAGGGTGATAGGTTCGTCTGAAGTGCGCCGATTTTCGGCAATCTTCAAGCCTTTACTGCGTCGCGATAGCGTCGAGTAATCCGGCACCACCAGGTCCAGCCCCATCAGCTTGACAATCGACCGCATGAAGCCCTGCGTCTGTCTAAGCGGAAGTCGGAACACAACCCGCAGGGTAAGGCAAATCTCGATTGCCAAATCGGTGTAGCGCTCCTGACCACCCCGGGTTTTGCGGCGCGGCGACGACCACTTCCTGGCCACATCATCTGAAACCCAAATCGTCAGATCACCACGTTGCCGGAGGCTTTCGTTGTACTCTGAGGTGTTCGCCACCCGATACCGTGCCTTTTCGAACTTGTCCCGATGGGCATCATTGAATTTATGGGGCATAGATCATCGCTCACGTCATAGAAAACGCTGGGATTACTTCGAGCGGCCGATCCCTGCAACACAGTCCAACAAGACCGGGATGAAACGGGTCCACCAAGATTGAACCATTTTGCGGCTGATCTCGATGCCGCGCTCGTGCTGCAGGCCCTCGATATTGCTCAGTGAAAGGGGATATCTCACGAAAAACACAACGGCCATGGGGATGACCTCGCGACTGCTGTGAAATCCCTTGCAAGGTTCTGCTTTCATCATGAGCACACGCTTAGGCGGCAAACTGCTGGCCTAGATTCATATCCTTAGGACAAGGCCCATCCTGATGTCGACCGGCTGATTTAAGCGGCGTGTGCGGGACGACATCGGGTGCATGTTCAGATCTCCGGCGCTAGCAATTCGACGGGAACAGTCTTCGCCTGCTCTTCTTCGTCGCGGTAGTAGACGGAGATCTCGAGTTCCTTGTCCATGAGTGCGTCGGCGTCGACTCCGGTGACATGCAGCGTCAATCGGTCGGCTACGCGCACGACAGCAATGTTTGCCGCATCTATGGCTGTGTCGTGCGTTTCGGTGGGAACGAACCGGGCTCCGAATTCCCGGTCGCCTTCGGGATCCGACGGGTTGATTATCACCACCCCCGTCAGCCTGCCATCATCGCCCTTGGAAAGCGTCAGGACGCTGGAATTCACCGACCATTCGAGGCTGTCGACCTCGTCTGCAGCGCCGGGTGCCAAGGGCGACACTTCCGTATTGACCTGCTCCTCGCTTTCAGCGCCGCCTCCGGATGGGTTGTCGAGAGCCTCTTGCGAGCGGGAACCGAAGTAGAATCCAATGATGGTGCTGGAGATCCCGAGAAGCGCAACGAGGATGCGATCGAAATATTCCATCGCGGCGCTTTCCTGCTCTACAAGGAATGTGACGTGGGCCACCGCTTCGCCGCCCTCCCGCTCGACGATTTCGTACCCGGTCACGGTGTCGGAAAGTCCGAGGCTCGCAATCGTCGCGTCGAGTTCGCTGTAAGGGATCAGCGCGAGACCGGTGGAGTGCTGTGTCGATACCACCTGTGTGGAATAGAAGATGAACGCCATCAGTATCAGAAAGATGAGAAACGTCAGGAGACTTCGGATCGAGTTGCGCGGCAATCCCAGCGAGTGGGCCTTGTCGTGCATGTTGAAAACCCTGAACAGGACCGCCGCCGAAAACAGAGAGACCACAAGAAACGCGAAGCCACCGAATATCACCAGCACCCAGCTGAGATTGATGAGCGTGATCAAGATATTGGAATCAGCGTCAAGGAACGCGATGCTCAGGCTAGGGATCATGATCGCGACGAACGGCACCGCGAGGGCGAAAACGCTGAGCCTGGCCAGTCGGCGCAGGACTTCCAGCTTGTCGGGGTGAATGAGCTCCGTTTTGGTGCTTGCGTCCTCGTCTGCCATGTCAGACCCCCACCGTTTCGTCGAAATATCTCTTACAGCGACGTACAATCTCTCGCCCAATCATGAACTGCTTTTCCCTGAGCAGTGCGGCGTCTTCCGCGTTACTGCCGAACGCAGCCTCGGTAATGATCGCCGGAGGCGTCCCGGACACGAGGCTCATCCATCCGCGCTCCTTGTTTGTTCTGTTGCGCACCTTGACGCCGCGCGATTGGCCCGGCCGCCCGAGCAGGGTGCAGAGCCCGGCCTGCACGCTCGAGGCCAAGGCAAGACTGCCGGCCGATCCTGAACTGAGCGTCTCCGTGCCGGATGCGGCCGGGGTAGCTGCGTTGTAATGCAGCTCCACGGTCGCCGCGTGAGATGCGAACGATCCGACCCACTCGCTCACCTGGGCGTAGGCGCCAGAAACTCCAATTCCATCCCGGAAAAACAGGCGAACTTCCATGGCTTCCTGCCCACTCAGATGGCCAAAATCGGACTGTGCGAAGGCCTGCATGTCGGTAGCCATAGCCTTGTGATAATCGTATTCCCTCGGAAGATCGAGACCAACGGCACCGCCTTTTGCATCAGTGTGCCCGACGATTATTCCAAGCTTATAAGGCATTTTTGACCGCAATCTTGAAAATGAATGAATAGCGTACAAACTTAACACGAATTGACCTTTTACTCAAACTTGTTGCGTGTGTCGCTTAGCAGTTAAATGGGTTCTGCCTCACTTTGTGTGGTGGTGCTATCCTGTGAGCAAGCTGTTCAGGAGGGATAGTCATGGTTTCCAGGAAGCATTGGGTGCCAAGCGCTGAAGTGACGGGAGTGGGCAAAAGTTGGGGGTTAAGCGGCCATCTGTTGGTGTGAAACGGACAAACGACCATCGAGAACGGCTGCTCTGGTAACTGCGACAGAGTGCGCGCCTCTCGGTGACCATCGCATCCTGCGGCTCTTGCCCATCCGTGCGTTGCCAATGTCGTCAATACAGCCCTCCGCTCGAGACGATGAAATCGAAAACCCGTTGCGGTGTCGCCAGCCGTAGTTGGTGAGGGCATCCCAATTGTTTGCCAAGTACGTGTAGAGTTCACGACAACGAGCTTCGACTCTCGCGGTCGCCGTCCTGACTGCTGCATCTTCCGTTGTGATCCTGCCTGAATCAATCATCAAAAGTTTCAGGCGCGTACCAGCGGTCATGATTTTCCCATGCCACAAGCACCATCGAAGTGTTTCCGCTGGGCGTTTGAATAGTTCTGGAAATCCTGGAAAATTCTCGAAATGCAAAAGCCCTTTGACGGCATTTTCGATGTGTTGGACACGCATCGAAATATGCCACCAGTCCAGGATATGGCGCACACGCCCTCCAACCGCAGCACGGACCAGATTTGGCAGCGCGGGTTCTCCATCGGAGATGACGGTGACCGGCCGCTGACCATCCCAGCCGAGCGCGTGCAAGTCTTGCCTGAGCAGTTCACTCGGTGACGTCGCCGCTTGCGCAACAAACCCAAAGCGACGGCACATATTGGGGCTTTCGACCTTACCCACAATCACATCAAGGTGTCGCTTCTGGTATTCTGGCCGACAACGGATATGGGCGCCGTCTAGAAACACGGTCAGTGGAGGCGATTGCGCATCTTCATCTACACCGATTTGCGCGGGTTCACGTTCAATTAGGTTCTGCGCGATTTGGCCCAGACGGTTGCGCACCGTTGTGTTAATCTGCTTCGCGCAGGGCAAAAAGGTTTCAATGATCCGCGCGGCTTCCCGAAAAGAATGGCGCGATCCGAGTTCGGCCTGAAGGCGGCGTAATTCCGGCGTCGTTCGGTCGGGGAAGAAGTGGGTCACCGGGGACAATGTGCGTCCGCAGTTTTCCTCCGCCAAAGCATCGCATTTGCACTGGCGGAAACGCGGCGCTCGAAGCCGAAACCGTCCGAATACCGTATCGAAAATCCGGGTACGATAATCGTGAACTGCCCGCCCAGACCCACAATCCGGGCAAGCGCGGCTTACAGTGCAAACTTCCTCGACCTGATCGGATAGCAAGGCTGCTTGAATTTGCGTCAGGATCACCTTGGCGGGCATCGTCAAGTTGTCGGCGATCTTCGCAACGAAAGCCCGGCGCCAGGTCTCAAGCAGCCTTCAGTTCACGCGTGATATCGTCCCAGATCCAATGGGCGTCGGCTCGAGTCTGACGGTAGGCAGCGGCCGAAAGTGTATGGCGGCGCGGACGGAAGATGGTTTGGACCTGATCATGAACGGAAAGAAATTGCTGGGCTTGTCTCGGCGATTTGAACCTCCCCATAATCTTTTCTCGCCGTCGTGTGGGGCGATGTGACCCTTCGGATCGACTGTTAAGGCCCTTGTGACTGCGGTGCTCTATTCCCGGAGCAAGCTCCTTCAAGGCGGCGCCATAGCTTCGGAGTTTATCGGTGACGATCACCCGTGGCTCGCCAAATGCTTTGAATAGCTTGCGGAAAAATCGACTTGCAGCCCGTTTATTGCTCCGGGATTGGACGAGGAGGTCCAGCACATCGCCTCGACTATCAACCGCTCGCCACAGCCAATATTTCTTGCCGTTTATCGGAAGGACGACTTCGTCCAAGTGCCATTTGTCCGCCGCTTTGGGTCGATCGCGCCGGATCACTCTGGCCTATTGTGACCCAAACTTGGCAACCCAAGCGCGGATGGCCTCGTAGCTGACCGCAACGCCACGCGCGGCCAACAAGTCTTCGACATCGCGCAAACTCATGGCAAATCGATGATAGGCCCAGACGGCGTATGCGATAATCTCAGGTGGGAAACGATGGCCTAAAAAGGCGCCGGATTGCTTGGGCTTGGTCATAAGGATACCTACCGCAAGGGGAGCTGCCCCGCAACTTGACGATGCCGCTTGAAGGTCTGCGGCGAAGGCGAATGGCCAGAGCAGAAGCACAAAACAAAGCGCAAACGGCGCTCTTGGCGCAAGCTCCACGTTGGTCTTGATCTTGTCAGCGGCGTGATCGTCTGCTCTGATCTCACCAAGGACGACGTCGGCGATCCGACGGCGCTGACAGCACTCTTGGATCAAGTCGACGGTCCGGTTGATCTGTTTCTGGCAGACGGCGCTTACGACGGAGAACCGACATCTGACTTGCTTGCCGCCCGGTTCGGGTCGACGATCGAGGTCACGATCCCACCTCCTAAAAACGCAATCCTGAGCCCCAATGCGGCCGAAGACCCGACGGCACGTGACGGCTAGACCGCCGAGATCGCAGCCCATGGGCGGATGGCCTGGCAGAAAGCCACTGGCTACAATCAACGCAGCCGGGGCGAAACTCTCATGAGCAGCTGGAAAACGGTTATTGGGCCCAAGCTAAATGCACACAATTTCGAAAATTAGAAAACAGAGGCCAAGATTGGCGTCCGGGTTCTCAACCGCATGACCGGACTTGGCCACCCAAGTTTTGAACGCACCGCCTGAATTCCGTCTCCGGTAGGGCGCGTTCCGAGCGCCAGATCATTCGTGCAACCTCGCCCTTTTCCGCAGCATCCTACCGCCAATCCCCGGTTGACGCGTTCAGCCTGTGGAACAACTATGCGGCTGAGATGGTTGCCTGAACCGGACGCGAAACTTGGTCACGTTGCGACATAGCAACCTGACAAAGCCGTCCCGTCGCCTTTTTTCACGCAGTCAAGAATTTGGCGGTCTTTTTCGTCAGAGAGACGAACGCCTGCTTGCATTCTTCAACGTCACAGTCGCCCATTTTGCGACTGTCCTGCGGGGGGGCTTGTGCGATCTGCTCGACAACGGCAGTGAAGACATGCAGGCGTAGACTTGTCATTCCGGAATTCGCACTGGTCGATGCGACAAGACTTGAAATAATGGTAATGGTAATTATTGTAGGGAGTGAAAATGCAGTTCGAATGGGATGAAGGCAAGAACCGCGCCAACATTGCGAAACACGGCATCAGTTTCGAGCAAGCCAGGTTGATTTTCTATGATCTGACGGTCGACCTTGTTGATGACCGGGCTGACTATGGCGAAACACGCATTATCTCGCTTGGTTTGCTGGAAGGTGTTGTCGTACTGTCAGTTGCCCATACAGATAGGGAAGGACGCATCCGTCTGATCTCGGCCAGAAGGGCCTCACGCAAGGAAAGGGCCGTATATCATGGTACAGTATCAAAAGCCTCTGAGCGCTGACGAGTTGAAGGCGCTTGACGACAAGGATATCGATTTCTCGGATCAGCCCGAGCTTGACGAGAGCTTCTGGGCCAATGCGCGCGTCGTCATGCCGGAGGATCGCAACCTGACCCAAGTGACGGCAAAGTTCGACAAAGAAGTCGTGGACTGGTTCCGTCAGCAGGGCAGAGGGTATCAAGCACGCATGAACTCGGTGCTGCGATCATACTATGAAGCACACAAAGGCACCTGAGTTTTCGCTGGAGCGCTTGAACAAATAATAACATAAGTTCCATTATCATCCATTTGACAGATTGCACCTAGCCACCTATCTAGCCTGTATATATGGAGGCCGATATGTGGACCCTGCAAGATGCCAAGAACAAGTTCAGCGCTGTTGTCGATGAGGCCCTCGCCGGTCGGCCCCAGGAAGTAACCCGGC